>NZ_PREY01000011.1:0-220213 GCF_002959955.1 Burkholderia sp. BE12
GGGTCGACGTGTTCAAGGGGCGGTGCGCGCGACGGATGGAACGAGCCGCCACGATAGCGCATCGCGGCGGCTGCGGGCAGCGCGTCGCGGTGGATAAAGACCGATAGCGGCCGTTATGCGGCGTTCAGTGCGTGCCGTCGCCGAGCCCGCTCGCGCGGCGCAACGCGTCGATGTCCACGAGTTCGATCTCGCCGACGTGCAGCCGCACGACGCCGTCGGCCTGCAGCGCCTTCAGCAACTGGTTGGTGGTCTGCCGCGTCAGCGACAGCATCGACGCGAGCGTTTCCTGCGACAGCCGGACGTGCGTGCGCCCGGCGCTGATGCCGCCGTAGCCTTCGGCGATCATCAGCAGTCGCGCGGCGAGCCGCTGCGCGGCCGGCATCACGCTCATCGACTCGACGGTCAGGAAGCTCAGGCGCAGCTTTTGCGCCATCAGCAGCGCGAACTGCCGCCAGTATTGCGGCGTCGTATCGAGGATCGCGAGCAGCGCGGCCTGCGGTACGTGCAGCAGCAGCGCGTCGTCGAGTGCAATGGCGTCGTGCGTGCGCGGCTGGCCGTCGAACAACGCGATCTCGCCGAACCACGTGACGGGTTCGGCCACCGTCAGCAGCGCTTCCTTGCCCTGCGGATCGACCGCACCTATCGTGAGTGAACCGGCCAGTACCGCGTACAGCCCGCACGGCGGGTCGCCGCGCCGGAACAGCGCGTGGCCGGACGGCAGACGGCGCAGCGTCGCGCGGGCGATCAGCTCCGCGCGCAGCGCGGGCGGCAGCGCGGCGAACCACGGGTTCGCTTCGATCTGCGGCAGGTACGGGGCGAGCGAGGAAGGCATGGGCACGCGATGTCGGGTAGCTGACAGAGGTTCTCGGGCGTGACGCGCATCATAGCGCTCAATAACCGATCAGGAGACGCGATGAAGACCCTCGAAGACCATCTTTCCCAGTATGCGGCCTACCATCGCGACGCGCGCAACATCGCGACGCATCTGGTCGGCATCCCGATGATCGTGTTCGCGGTCGAGGTGTTGCTGTCGCGGCCGGCGATCGGGGCGCTGGCCGGCATCGCGTTGTCGCCGGCGCTGCTGCTCGTCGTCGTGTCCGCGGTGTTCTACCTGCGTCTCGACCTGCGGTTCGGGATCGTGATGGCCGTGCTGCTCGCGCTCGGCCTGTGGGCCGCGCAGTCGCTGGCGCGGCTGCCGACCGCGCAGTGGCTCGCGATCGGCGTCGGCGCGTTCGTCGTCGGCTGGATCGTGCAGTTCGTCGGGCACTGGTTCGAAGGCCGCAAGCCCGCGTTCGTCGACGATCTGGTCGGCCTGATCGTCGGGCCGCTGTTCGTCGTCGCCGAGGTCGCGTTCTTCGCGGGGCTGCGCAGCGACGTGCGCCGCGAAGTCGAGCGGCGCGCGGGCCCCGTGCATGGGGGCCCGCATTCGCATGTCTGACGGGCCGGCCGGGCCGGTCTGCGTGTTCGGCGCGGGGGCGCTCGGCTGCTATCTCGGCGGCCGCCTCGCGGCGGGCGGCGCGGATGTGACGCTCGTCGGCCGCGCGCGGATCGGCGACGCGATTCATCGGCACGGGCTCACGCTGACCGATCGGCGCGGCTATCGCGCGGCGCTCGCGCCGGCCGATGTCGGATTCGCGACCGATCCGGCCTCGGCGGCCGACGCACGGCTCGTGCTCGTCGCGGTGAAGTCGGGCGCCACGCGCGAGGCCGCCGCGCAGCTGGCCGGCGTGCTGCGGCCCGGCACCATCGTGATCAGCTTCCAGAACGGCCTGCACCATGCCGACACGCTGCGCGACGCGTTGCCGCAAGCAACCGTGCTGGCCGGCATGGTGCCGTTCAACGTGATCGAGCGCGGGCCCGGCGCGTTTCACCAGGGTTCGGCCGGCACGCTCGCGGCCGAGGCGGCGCCGGCGCTGCAGCCGTTCACCGGCATGTTCGCGCGCGCCGGATTGCCGCTCGTGCTGCATCGCGACATGCGCGCCGTACAGTGGGCGAAGCTGCTGCTCAACCTGAACAATCCGATCAATGCGCTCGCGAACCTGCCGCTGCGCGACGAACTCGCCCAACGCACGTACCGGCGCTGCGTCGCATTGGTCCAGCGCGAGGCGCTGCACTGGCTGGCGCGGGCCGCGCTCCGGCCCGCGCGGTTGACGCCGCTGCCGGCCGCGTGGATCCCGGCCGTGCTCGATCTGCCCGATGCGGCTTTTCGGGTGCTCGGCGGCCGGATGCTGGCGATCGATCCGTTGGCGAGATCGTCGATGTCCGACGATCTCGCGGCGGGCCGCGCGACCGAAGTCGACTGGATCAACGGTGAAATCGTGCGGCTGGCCGGGCGCTTCGGTGCGTCGGCGCCGGTCAATGCGCGACTCTGCGTGCTCGTCCACGACGCTGAAAGCGCGGCGGCGCGCCCGGCGTGGCGAGGCGATGCACTGTGGGCCGATCTGTCCGCGCAGGTGCCGCACGCGGGCCACGTGCCGGCCGGGTAGGCTGGGTAGGCCGGCGTCGCACCATCCGCCGTCGCCACGGGCCGTGCGCAACGGCTAAGATGCGGAGTGCGTCATACGACGCGCCTTTGCGGAGCAATCGCCATGGTGGATCGCCCAACTCTCGATGCCTACGATGCGCATGCGGCGCAATTCGCACAGGACTGGCTCGACCAGGCCGCACCCGACGACATGTACGCGCTGCTCGAACAGCATTTCTCGCCGGGGCTGACCGCCGACGTCGGTTGCGGCGCGGGGCGCGACACGGCCTGGCTCGCGTCGCGCGGCTTCGACGTGCGCGGCTACGACGCGAGCGCCGCGCTGCTCGACGAGGCGCGGCGGCGCCATCGGGGTCTGGTTTTCGAGCTGGCCGCGTTGCCGGCGCTGGCCGGCGTACCGTCCGGCGCGTTTCGCAACGTGCTGTGCGAAACGGTCGTCATGCATCTCGAACAGGCGGACGCAGCCGCGGCCGCCGCGCGGCTGGCCGATCTGCTGATGCCGGGCGGCACGTTGTACCTGAGCTGGCGGGTGGCCGGAAACGGCGTGTTGCGCGACGAGCGCGGCCGCCTCTATACGCCGCTCGACTCGGCGCGGATGCATGCGGCGCTGGGCGCCGGCGTGCACGTGATCGACGAACACGAAGTCGTCAGCGCGTCGTCCGGCAAGCGCGTGCACCGGCTGATCGTGCGCAAGGCGGGCGGCGACGCGTGAACGCGGCGCGCTATCGGGTTCAGTCGCGGTTGAGCGCCGCTTCCCAGTTGATGTCGACGCAGAGCACCTGCATGCCCGTCGCGGCAGGTGCGGCGATCGACGCGGTCACGCACAGGTGCGCCTCGTTGATCGACAGGTAGGGCGGCGTCAGATGCACGCCGCCCGGCGCGCGCATCGCGTCGATGAAATACGGGCGGCGTTCCCAGCTCGCGCCCTCGGAATGCAGCAGCGGCCGGAAGCGCTTCGCGCGTTGCGACACGCTGCCGCGCGCGAGCACGTTGTCGCCGATCTGGCGGCCCGACGCGTCGAGCAGGAAGCAGCGCGCGGTCTCGGGCAGCCCGAGCACGGCGGCGGCCGCATCGGTGAGCGATTCGCCCGCGCCGAGCTTGCGGCTCGCTTCCTCCAGCGCGGCGACGTACGGCGCGAGCCGTTCCGCCTGCGTGCGCTCGCGCTGCGCGACGCGCAGCCGCAGCGCGGCCGACAGCGTATCCATGCAGCCCGCGGCGGCCTGCGGCTGCACGGGATCGACGCTCGGCCCCGCAAAGTACTGGCCCTGCACGAAATCGACGTCGCATTCGAGCGCGATCAGTGCGTCGCGTTCGGTCGTGAGCCCGCCCATCAGCACGAGCTGCCCGGATTCGTGCAGCAGCGACACGAGCCCCGGCAGCACGCGTTCGAGATGCGAGTGCTCGCTCGCCTGCGCGAGGATGCCGCGGTCGAGCGTGACGATGTCGGGATGCAGATGCCATACGCGATCGACGTTCGAATGCTTCGCGCCGAACCCGACGAGCGCGATCAGGAAGCCGGCCTTGCGCAGGCCGTCGATGATCGCCGCATAGCGCGGCGTTTCGCCGCCGGCCTGCTCGGGCACCTCGAGCACCACGCGGTGCGGCGGCAGCCCGAGCGCCTTCAGGTTCGCGAGCAGCGCGTCGCCGTAGATTGTGTCCATCAGCGCGGCCGGATGCAGGCTCAGGAAGAGCCATTCGTCGTGGCTGTCGAACGCGTGGAAGTTACCGAGATGCAGCGATTCGGCGAGCCGGCCGAGCTCGAGCAGGTCGCCGCGCCGCGCCGCCTGCGTGAATACCTCGTGCGACGCCACCTGACGGCTTTCCTCGTCGTGCGCGCGCAGCGACGCGTGATAGCCGATCGCGCGCCGGTGCGACACCGAGAAAACGGGCTGGAACACGCTGAACACCGTGTAGCCGCCGTACAGCACGGTGCGCCGGTTCCCGTCGTCGCCGGCGACCGGGCGGGGCGGCTGAAAGCCGGGGGGATCGATTTCGATCATGCTCATGATGTCGGCCGAAGGAAGATTGCCAGTTTACCCACAGAATAGGCCAGCAAGAAGCATGCACGGCGGGGCGCCGCGCGCGGCCGCTCGTCGCGGCCGGCTCGCGCACGCGCGCCGCGCCGCGTTGCACCGCGATGGTGCGCGCGCGCCCGATTCGGCGCGCACCGCGCGTCACGCGCGCTCGGACGGGTCGGTCTTGCGCGCTGTGCTGCGGATCTCGGGCGCGAGCTGCGCGAAGATCCACGCGGACGCGGCCGTGATGATCCCGACGCAGATGAACGTCGCATGGAACGCCGGCAGCGTGTTGCTCGGCGTCACGGTGCGCAGCATGCCGGTGAACGTCGCGAGCAGCGCGCCGGCGACCGTGACGCCGAGGCTCATCGACAGCATCTGCACGAGCGAGAAGAGGCTGTTGCCGCTGCTCGCGCCGCCGGTGCCGAGATCCTTCAGCGTCAGCGTGTTCATCGCGGTGAACTGCATCGAGTTGAAGCCGCCGAACAGCGCGAGATGCACGACCTTCACCCACACCGGCACCGTGTCGCGCATCAGGGCGAAGCTCGCCATCATCACGCCGACCATGATCGTGTTCGCGAGCAGCACCTTGCGGTAGCCGTGCTGCGTGATCAGGCGCGTGATGATCCGCTTCGAGAACATGCCGGCCGCCGCGACCGGCAGCATCATCAGCCCGGCCTCGAACGCCGAATAGCCGAGGCTCACCTGCAGCAGCAGCGGAATCAGGTACGGCATCGCGCCGCTGCCGATCCGCGCGAACAGATTGCCGAGCAGCCCGACGCTGAACGTGTGGATCTTGAACAACTCCAGCGAGAAGATCGGCTGCGGTGCGCGCACCGCGTACAGCCCGTACGCGACGAAGCACGCGAGGCTCAGGATCAGCAGCACCAGCACGGCCGCGTGCTGCATGCCGAGATCGGCGAGCCCGTCGAGCGACAGCGAGATCGCGACCATCCCGATCGTCAGCAGCAGATAGCCCTTCAGGTCGAAGCGGCCGGCGGCCGGGTTGCGCGAATCGGGCATCGAATAGAAGGTCGCGATGCAGCCCGCGACGCCGACCGGCACGTTGATCAGGAAGATCCAGTGCCACGACGCGATCTTCACGAGCCAGCCGCCGAGCGTCGGCCCGATCAGCGGGCCGATCAGGCCCGGAATCGCGACGAACGACAGCGCGGGCAGGTAGCGCTCGGCCGGGAACGTGCGCAGCACCGCGAGCCGTCCGACCGGCAGCAGCATCGCGCCGCCGACGCCCTGCACGACGCGGAACGCGACGAGCTGCGTCAGCGTATGGGCGTTCGCGCACAGCAGCGAGCCGAGCGAGAACACCAGGATCGCGCTGAAGAACACGCGCCGCGTACCGAACGTATCGGCGAGCCAGCCCGACACGGGGATCATCACCGCCATCGTCAGCGAGTACGCGATCACGACCGATTGCATCCGCAGCGGCGATTCGCCGAGGCTCGCGGCCATCGACGGCAGCGCCGTGTTGACGATCGTCGCGTCGAGCGTCTGCATGAAGAAGCCCGTCGCAACGAGCCAGAGCATCACGGTGAGGTTCTTTTCGCCGGGAGCGGCGGCGGGGGGGCGTTGGAACATGACGGCAGGGGCGGTGGCGCGGGACAGCCGACATTGTAGGGAAAGCCGCCGCGCCGTGCAGTTTGGGGCCGGGATGTCATGCGGCCGCGACCTGCCGTTCCGGCCCGACCGCCGGAAGCCTGTCTCCGTCGGGCGGCCGGTACAGTTCAGCCAAAAGTGTCTGCGGCCGTATCTGTCCGTGTGCGGCAGCTATCCGAAATACTGGTGCCATTGAACCCGTGCGACCAGGAGGCCGTCATGCGCGAACTGCGACTTTACGTGATGGACGGCGACGAGCCGGCGGGACGGTGGCGGATCGTCGATCGCACGCTGCTCGAGGTGGCCGAAGGCGACGTGTGGGTGACCGTCGAGGGTCGGCCCGACGATCACTGGCTGGGCGCGGGCGCCTCGCTGACGTTGCTGCCCGGCACGCGCGCGTGGGTCAGCGCCGGGCCGGGCGGCGCGACGTTCGCGTTCGGCCCGCTCGCGGCGCCAGCCGAGCGCTGCACGTCCGCATGGTGGCGCCCGTTCGCCGCGTGGCGCGGCGGCCGGCGTCACGCGGGTGCGTCGCTGCCGACGTAGCGCGCCCGGGGCCGGATCAGCTTGCCGTCCGCATATTGTTCGAGCGCGTGGGCGATCCAGCCGGCCGTGCGGCCGGCCGCGAACAGGGTGAACGCCGCGCCGTCGGGCAGCGCGAGCGTGCGCTCCAGCACCGCGAGCGCGAAATCGATCGTCGGCCGCAGGCCCGTCGCCGCTTCGACGTGTGCGGCGAGCGCGCGCGCCATGTGCAGCGCTGGGCGGTCGGGTACCGCCGCATGCAGCGCATCGAGCAGCGCCCGCGCGCGCGGGTCGCCGTCGGGATACAGCGGGTGCGCGAAGCCGGACAGGGCCGTGCGGGCGCCGTCCGCGCGTTCGTCGTGCGCCAGCCGCAGCGCCAGGTAGCGATCGAGATCGGCGGCGCGGGCCGCTTCGTCGAGCAGCGTGCCGGCGCGGAACGTCTCGCCGCCGTGGCGCGGTCCCGACAGCGCCGCGAGCCCACCCGAGATCGCGCCGAACAGATGGGTGCCGGTCGACGCGATGCAGCGCACCGCGAAGGTCGACGGATTCAGTTCGTGATCGGCGCACAGCACGAGCGCACGCCGCAGCAGGTCGGCTTCGTCGCGCCGCCGCACGCGCCACGCTGCCGCGAGCTGGCGGTGCACGGGCGCGTCGCCCGGCGCGATGCCGGCGAGCGCGGCCGTCGCGATACGCAGCAGCAGCGCCGCGGCATCGAGCTGGGCGTCGCGCCCCTGCGCCCACCGGCGCGGCAGCGACGCGGCCGCGGCCGGCAGCAGCACCAGTGTCCGTTCGAGCGGCGCGAGATGCGCCCAGCGACGCGCCCAGTCGTCCCACTGCGCCGCGTCGAAACCGGTCGATGCGAGCGACGTGGCGGCCAGCCGCGCGGGCGGACAGTCCCATAGCCGCGCGGCCGTTTCCTCGAGTGTCGCGGCGTCGGCCAGCGCGATCGCATCGGCGCCGCGGTAGCGCAGGCGGCCGTCGGCGATCTGCGTGATCCGCGATTCCAGGACCGGCACGCCCCAGTCGAGCGAGCGTTCGGCGACACCGCCCGCGCGTTTCGCGTCGGCGCGGCGGCGCGCGAGCAGGCGCACCTCGTTCGCGTCGTAGCGGCGGCGCTTGGTGGCGCCATCGGGCAGCGAGCGCAGCAGGCCGCGGCTCACGTACGCGTAGAGGGTGCTCACGCTGACGCCGAGCATGCCGGCGGCTTCCTGCGCACTGACGGATGTCATGCCGGTTGCTCCTGTCGCCGCGCATGAAGCGCGGGCCCGCTACAACTATTCGTTATGTATTGATTCGCGCAATCAAGATTGATCGTGCCTGTCGCGAATTCTAGACTCGATTCCGTCTCCTCAACGGCGTCTCCTTCACCATGACACCCGAATTCGCATTGGCGCATCTTTGGCAACTCGCAGACGGCGAGCGCGACGCGCTGGCCCGCACGACCGTGACCGGGCAGGACCCGACGTTGCCGTCGACGTTTCATGTCGGCACGCTTGCCGCCGCGACGATCGCCGCAGCCGGGCTCGCGGCAGCCGAATGCCATCGGCTGCGAACGGGCGTCGCGCAATCGATCGACGTGTCGGTGCGCGACGCGCTCGTGGCGTTCCGCAGCGAACGCTACCTGCGCGTGGACGACGGGCCGCCGCCGGAATTGCGCCATCCGGTGACCGGCTTCTTCGAGACGGGCGAGGGACGCTGGATTCAGTTGCATGCGAATTTCCCGCATCACCTGCGCGGCATTCTCGGCGTGCTCGGCTGCGGCTCGCAGCCCGCCGACGTGGCCGCGGCGATCCGCACGTGGGACGGCGCGGCACTCGATACCGCGCTGGCCGATGCCGGCCTGTGCGCGGCATTGATCAGAACCCCTGACGAATGGGCGGCTCACGAGCAGGCGCGCGCGATCGCGTCGCTGCCGCTGTTCGAGATCGAGCGGATCGGCGACGCGCCGGCCGAGCCGATCGGCCGCGGCGAAGCCGGCCAGCCGCTGGCCGGCGTGCGCGTGCTCGATCTCACGCGCATCATCGCGGGGCCGGTCGCGGGCCGCACGCTGGCGTCGCACGGCGCGCAGACGCTGCTCGTTAATGGTCCACACCTGCCGAACATCGCGCCGCTCGTGATCGACAACGGGCGCGGCAAGCGCTCGACGTGGATCGATCTGCGCGACGCGGCAGGCGTCGATACGCTGCACGCGCTGGTGCGCGACGCGGACGTGTTTCTGCAGTCGTACCGGCCCGGCGCGCTCTCGGCGCGCGGCTTCTCGCCGCAGGCCCTGGCGGCGCGGCGGCCCGGCGTCGTCTACGTGTCGGTGTCGGCGTACGGGCATGCAGGATCGTGGGCGAAGCGGCGCGGTTTCGACAGCCTCGTGCAGTCGGCGAGCGGAATCGCATGGCAGGAGCAGCAGGCCGCGCGGGCGAGCGGGCCGCGCCATCTGCCGTGCCAGGCGCTCGACCATGCGACGGGGTATCTCGCCGCGTTCGGCGCGATGATCGCGCTCGCACGGCGCGCACGCGAAGGGGGAAGCTGGCACGTGCGGATGTCGCTCGCGCAGACGGGGCGCTGGCTGCAGTCGTTCGGCGCCGTGCCGGACGGGCTGCAGGCGCCCGATCTCGCGCTTGCCGACGTGCGGGACAGGATCGACCGCATCGCGTCGCCGTTCGGCGTGCTCGACACCGTGCGGCCGGCCGAACGGTTGTCGGCGACGCCGCCGTCGTTCGCGCGTCCGCCCGTGCCGCTCGGCACCGACGACGCGCGCTGGCTATGAGGGCCGGCGACGCTCGCTCGCGTTACTTGCGCAGTTCGACGACGAAATCGTAGTAGTCGTTGCGGCAGTAGGTATCGGTCAGTTCGATCGCGCGCTGGTCGGACGTATAGCCGATCCGCGTGATCAGCAGGAGTGCGTCGTGCGGGGCGATACCCATCTGCTCGGCGATCTCGTCGGTCGCGTTGACCGCGCGGAAATGCTGCAGCGCGCGCACGATCGGCGTGCCGCGCGCTTCGAGATAGCTGTACAGCGAGCCGACGATCGCCTGGGGATCGGGAATCAGCGTTGCGGGGAACGTCGAATTCTCGACGGCCATCACGATGCCATCGGCGAGCCGCAGACGTTTCAGGCGTGTAACCGATGCGGCCGGCGACAGTCCGAGCTGGATCACTTCATCGCGGTTCGCCGGCTGAATTTCGCGCGCGAGCCACTGCGAGCTCGGTTTGAAGCCGCGGCGCTCGAGCATTTCGCTGAAGCTCGACAGTCGCGACAGCGGATCCTCGTAGCGTGGCTGGATGAAGTTGCCCGCGCCCTGGGTGCGGCGGATCAAGCCTTGCTCGACGAGCAGCGCGATCGCCTTGCGCGCGGTGATGCGCGACACGCCGAGCGCTTCGGACAACACACGCTCGGAAGGCAGCGCTTCGCCGGCCGTCCAGCGGTTGTCGTGGATCGCATCGCCGAGCTTGCGGGCGAGCTGCAGGTAGAGCGGCGTATCGTTGTCGGGGTCGGGGCGCAGGTCCTGCCAGCGGTCGTCCGTGGGTGCCTTCATACAATGGGTATCGATCAGGTTGCGGCCATTCTAAGTCATCATGCCGCGCCGTTATAGCCGGTTTTTGCCGTGCAATAGGCCGGGGGCGCACCGATTGACTACACTGATGCGTCGTATCCGATGCTTCGGCCGCGGTGTGCGGCCACGAATCCGCAACGAGGAACGCATGACAGACACGATCGCCACGGTCGTTTTGCCGAACGGCGAGACGATTCCGAAGCTGGGCTTGGGCACCTGGGAAATGGGCGAGCGGCCGGCGCGGCGCGCGGACGAGATCGCCGCGCTGCGCGAGGGCGTCGAACTCGGGATGACGCTGGTCGATACGGCCGAGATGTATGGCGACGGCGCGACCGAGGAACTGGTCGGCGACGCGCTCGCGGGCCTGCGCGACGACGTGTTTCTCGTCAGCAAGGTCTATCCGCACCATGCGAGCCGGCGCGGCGTCGTCGCCGCGTGCGACGCGAGCTTGAAGCGCCTGCGTACCGATCGCCTCGACCTGTACCTGCTGCACTGGCGCGGATCGGTGCCGCTCGAGGAAACCGTCGAGGGCTTCGACGCGTTGCAACGTGCGGGCAAGATCCGCCACTGGGGCGTGAGCAACTTCGATACGGCCGACATGGCCGAACTCGTCGACGAGGCGGGCGGCGATGCGTGCGCGACCAACCAGATTCTCTACAACATCGCGCGACGCGGTCCGGAATTCGACCTGCTGCCGTGGCTGGCCGAGCACCGGATTCCGGCGATGGCGTACAGCCCGGTCGATCACGGGCGTCTGCCGAAACACTCGCCGCTCGACGAGATCGCGAGGCTGCGCGGCGTGTCGGTGACGCGCGTCGCACTGGCATGGGTGCTCGCGCAGCCGGGTGTATTCGCGATTCCGAAGGCGTCGCGGATCGAACACGTGCGCGACAACCGCGCCGCGCTCGATTTCGTGTTGAGCGATGACGAGCGCGCGCAGCTTGACGCATATTTCCGTCCGCCGCGCAGCAAGCGCGCGCTCGAGATGCTCTGACCGTATTCGGCCGGGCAACGCTTCGGGTCAGTGGTTGCCGCCGGACGATCCGCCGTTGCCGTGACCGCCGCCATTGCCGTTGCCGGCGCCACGGCCGTTGCCGACGCCATTGGCCCCGCCGTTGCCGGCGCCGCCACTGCCATTGCCGTTGCCGTTGCCACCGCCATTGCCGTGGCCGCCGGTGCCATGAGCGCCGCCGCTGCCGCTGCCGCTGCTTCCGCCGCTCCCGCCGCTCCCGCCGCCGTTGCCCGAGCCACCACTGGCGTTGCCGTGGCCTCCACCGCCGGCACCGCCAGCGCCACCGTTGCCGTTGCCACGACCGTTGGCGCCGCCATTGCCGGCTCCGCCACTGCCGTTGCCATTGCCGTTGCCGCCACCATTCCCGTGACCGCCGGTGCCGTGACCGCCGCCGCCGTCGCCGTGACCGCCGGTGCCGCCGTCGCCATGGCCGCTGCCATTGCCGTGACCACCATCGCCGTCGCCATGACCGCCGCTGCCACCGTCGCCATGGCCGCCGCCATTGCCGTGGCCACCACCGCCGTCGCCATGACCGCCGCTGCCACCGTCGCCATGGCCGCCGCCATTGCCGTGGCCACCACCGCCGTCGCCGTGACCGCCGCCGTCACCGCCGCCATGGCCGTGACCACCATCGCCGTCGCCATGACCACCGCCAGGGCCGTGACCACCGCCATTACCATCGCCGTCGCCGTGACCGCCACCATGGCCGTGACCACCGCCGTCACCATCGCCGTCGCCGTGACCGCCGCCGTGGCCGTGGCCGCCGCCATTACCATCGCCGCCGCCGTGACCGCCGCCATGGCCGTGGCCACCGCCGTCACCATCGCCGTCGCCGTGACCGCCGCCGTGGCCGTGACCACCGCCATCACCATCACCGTCGCCATGACCGCCGCCATGGCCGTGACCGCCGCCATCACCATCGCCGTCGCCATGGCCGCCACCATGACCGTGACCGCCGCCGTCACCATCGCCACCACCACCGTGGCCACCGCCACCCGAAGTGCCGCCACCTGAGGTACCACCACCTGAGGTACCGCCACCTGAGGTACCGCCACCCGAGGTACCGCCACCCGAGGTACCGCCACCCGAGGTACCGCCACCCGAGGTACCGCCACCCGAAGTGCTGCCACCCGAGGTACCGCCACCCGAAGTGCCGCCACCCGAGGTACCGCCACCCGAAGTGCCGCCACCCGAGGTACCGCCGCCCGAAGTGCCACCACCCGAAGTGCCACCACCCGAAGTGCCGCCACCCGAAGTGCCGCCACCTGACCCACCGTTGCCGGACGCATTGCCTCCGCGGCCCGTGCCGCTCGTACTGCCTGACGTTCCACCTGTCGTTCCACCGACACCGGCAGGTCCGACGGCGCCGTTTCCGTTGTTGCCGCCGCTACCGCTGCCATTCCCGTTGCCACTACCCGTGCCACCGCCGTTCCCATTGCCGCTACCGGTACCGCTACCGCTCGCACCGGCACCGCCATTCCCGACGCCGCGGCCGGCAAAAACGTGCACCGCGCACGCAGCCGGATTGGCGGCGCACGGCGATGCGTTCTCGACCAGCGTCATGATGGTGTCCGCGCTGGCATTCGCGTCGGACGCGGCGTCGGGCTTCGTGTTCTGTGCGACGGCATACGAGCAGCAGCACGCAAACGCGGCCGCGGCCAGCAAGGTTGCACGAGGGCGCCGTCCCGCCGCGCGGAACGGTTGTTTCGTCTTATGCATCATGGCCTCCCCATGCGCGCGATGCCTCGTTGTCGCGCGACGATCTACGTGTGGTGCAGGGGGGCGTAAAAGATTCGTTGTCCTATCGTCGGCCGATAGCCTCCGGGCCGGCGCTTGACGCCAGCCGCGGATGCGGATCGGCACGCGGGCCCGCCGTGCGAATCCCTATCAGCGAGATTCGTGCCATCGGCCGCTCGGGCCCGTGGCGAAAGGCGGGGGCCGTCGCGTGATCACGCGTGCAACGTCGTTGGGGAGCGTTTTGTTTCCGGAATGAAACGTAGAGGTGTGTCGTTCAGCGTGCCGGCGCGCCGGCCGCGCGTTGCCAGCGGTGGAACAGGATCGACGCGATCCAGCAGACGAGGAACAGCGCGACGATGCCGTAGCCGATCGACCCGAAGCGTTCGCCGAGCGCATCGAGCGTGTCGCGCACGGGGCCCGTCAGCGACAGCTTGTCGGCCAGCAGGCCGGCCGCCTCGATCCCGCCGATCGCCAGCGCGACGGCCGCCGACACGAACGTGATGCTCGCGTTGTAGAGCAGCTTGCGCCGCGGATCGTCCATCGCCCAGCCGTATGCGTGAATCATCAGGACGTTGTCGGTCGAGTCGATCAGCGTCATGCCGGCGGTGAAAAGCGCGGGGAACAGCATGATCGTATAGACCGGCAGCCCCTGGCTCGCCTGCGCGGCGGCGATCGCGAGCAGGCCGATTTCGGTTGCAGTATCGAAACCGAGCCCGAACAGCACGCCGACCGGATACATGTGCCAGCTCTTCGACACGAACCGGAACAGCGGGCGCAGCAACCGCGATACGAGTCCGGTAGGACGATGATCATGTGCGCCGTCGTGCGTGTGCCCGGATGCACCGCGATAGCGTCGCCACACGTCGCGCAGGATCATCAGGTTCACGCATGCGAGCGCAAGCAGGAACGTGGCCGATACCGCCGTGCCGATCGTGCCGCCGATCTCGCGGAACGCATCGAACCGGTCGCGCAGCGCGAACGCGGTCAGCGCGATGCCGAGCGTCGCGGCGATCACGATCGTCGAATGGCCGAGCGAGAAGAACAGGCCGACGCTCACCGGACGCTGGCCGTCCTGCATCAGCTTGCGCGTCGCGACGTCGATCGCGGCGATGTGATCCGCGTCGACCGCATGCCGCAGCCCGAGCCCGTACGCGATCGCCGCGGTGCCGAGCAGCAGCGGATGGTCGCGCAGCACCGCGAGCGCCCACAGCCAGACGGCGACGTTCGCGGCGATCAGGCCGGCATAGAGAGTCAGCAGGCGGCGCAGGGCAGGGGTGGGAGGCATCGGGCGGTTCCATCTGACGAATCGCCGTCCATTGTGGCACGCGAAAAAAAGCTCGGTGCGCCGACCAACAAGCCGCGAACGCGATGCGCGCCGGATGAAAAAAAGCCCGTCCGGAACCGGACGGGCTTCGCGTGCATGCGCCAGGAAGGGCGCGCGCGGCGCTTACTTCGTCTTCGCGTTGATCACGGCTTCCGACACGTTCGTCGGCGTTTCCGCGTAATGCTTGAACTCCATCGTATACGTCGCACGACCTTGCGTCGCCGAGCGCAGCGACGTCGAATAGCCGAACATCTCCGCGAGCGGCACCTCGGCACGCACCAGCTTGCCGCCGCCGCCCGCGATGTCCTCCATCCCCTGCACGATGCCGCGCCGGCTCGACAGGTCGCCCATCACGTTACCCATGAAGTCCTCGGGCGTCTCGACCTCGACGGCCATCATCGGCTCGAGCAGCACGGGCTTTGCCTTGCGCATCGCTTCCTTGAACGCCATCGAGCCGGCCATGCGGAAGGCGTTTTCGTTCGAGTCGACGTCGTGGTACGAGCCGAACGTCAGCGTGACCTTCACGTCGACAACCGGGTAGCCGGCCAGCACGCCGCTCTTCAGCGTTTCCTGGATCCCCTTGTCGACCGACGGAATGTATTCGCGCGGAATCACGCCGCCCTTGATCGCGTCGACGAACTCGTAGCCCTTGCCGGGGTTCGGCTCGAGCGTGATCACCGCGTGCCCGTACTGGCCGCGGCCGCCCGACTGCTTGACGAACTTGCCCTCGACGTCCTTCGCCGGCGTGCGCACCGTCTCGCGATACGCGACCTGCGGCTTGCCCACCGTCGCTTCCACGCCGAATTCACGCTTCATCCGGTCGACCAGGATTTCGAGGTGGAGCTCGCCCATCCCCGAAATGATCGTCTGCCCCGATTCCTCGTCGGTCTGCACGCGGAACGACGGGTCTTCCTGAGCCAGACGGTTGAGCGCCAGGCCCATCTTTTCCTGGTCGGCCTTCGTCTTCGGCTCGACGGCCTGCGAAATCACCGGCTCCGGGAAAATCATGCGTTCGAGCACGATCGGGTGAGCCGGATCGCACAGCGTGTCGCCCGTGGTCGCTTCCTTCAGGCCGACCGCGGCAGCGATGTCGCCCGCGCGCACTTCCTTGATTTCCTTGCGCTCGTTCGCGTGCATCTGCAGGATCCGGCCGAGCCGCTCCTTCTTGTCCTTCGTCGCGTTGAGCACCGTGTCGCCGGATTCGACCACGCCCGAATACACGCGGAAGAAGATCAACTGGCCGACGAACGGGTCGGTCATGATCTTGAACGCGAGCGCGGAGAACGGGTCTTCGTCATTCGGATGACGTTCCGCCTCCTTGTCGTGCAGGTCGTGGCCGAGGATCGCGGGCACGTCGACCGGCGACGGCAGGTAGTCGATCACCGCGTCGAGCATCGCCTGCACGCCCTTGTTCTTGAACGCGCTGCCGCACAGCATCGGCACGATCTCGTTCGCGATCGTGCGCTTGCGCAGCGCGGCCTTGATTTCGTCCTCGGTCAGCGATTCATGGTCGTGCAGATACTTCTCGAGCAGTTCCTCGCTCGCTTCGGCCGCGGCCTCAACCATCTTCTCGCGCCATTCGTGCGCGAGCTCGACCAGGTTCGCGGGGATGTCCTCGTACGTGAACTTCACGCCCTGGCTTTCGTCGTCCCACACGATCGCCTTCATCTTCACGAGATCGACGACGCCCTGGAAATGATCTTCCGCGCCGATCGGAATCTGGATCGGCACGGCGACGCCTTTCAGGCGCTCGCCGATCTGCTTCTGCACGCGGAAGAAGTCGGCGCCGATCCGGTCCATCTTGTTGACGAACGCGATGCGCGGCACCTTGTACTTGTTCGCCTGGCGCCACACGGTTTCCGATTGCGGCTGCACGCCGCCGACCGAGTCGTAGACCATGCACGCGCCGTCGAGCACGCGCATCGAGCGCTCGACCTCGATCGTGAAGTCGACGTGCCCGGGCGTATCGATGATGTTGATCCGGTGTTCCGGATAGTTGCCGGCCATGCCCTTCCAGAAGGCCGTGGTAGCAGCCGACGTGATCGTGATGCCGCGTTCCTGCTCCTGCTCCATCCAGTCCATCGTGGCCGCGCCGTCGTGCACTTCACCGATCTTGTGGCTCACGCCGGTGTAAAACAGGATGCGCTCGGTCGTCGTGGTCTTGCCGGCATCGATGTGAGCGCTGATCCCGATATTTCGATAGCGCTCGATGGGGGTTTTGCGGGGCACGTGAACCTCCTGGTGGTTCGGATCGTAAGCGGGCCGGCTGGGGCCGACCCGGGCTGAAACAAGCGAGACTTCAAGCATAGCGCTTGCGCGTGGCTTTTGCAGATGCGGCCGGCGCCGGCGGAATCAAGGCGTGCATCGCCGCCGGCGGGCGAAAAAAAGCCGGCGCGCAACGGGCGGCCGGCTTTCGGTCGGTGCGCGGCGCGATGCCGCCGCGCGGGCCGTTGCCGTTATTGGGCCCGCGGCAGGCCGTCGAGCTTCATGCCGGGCTTGATGCCCTTCGCGGCGAACCAGCCCTTGCTCATTTCGAGCGCATAGACGCCGTTGTTGCGCGGACAGTGGTTGTCGGTGGTTTCCGCGCGCATCTCGTCGATGTCGGTGATCGTGCCGTCCGCGCGGATGAACGCGATCGACAGCGGAATCAGCGTGTTCTTCATCCAGAAGCAGTGCACGGCGTTCTCGTTGAAGACGAACAGCATGCCTTCGTTCGGCGCGAGCTGCGAACGGTACATCAGCCCCTGTTCGCGATCGGCGTCGTTGGCGGCGACGGCCGCGTCGATCACATACATGCCGGCGCGCAGCTTCACGCGCGGGAACTCGCTCGGCTGCTTGGCGCCGGGCGGCACTTGCGCGCCGGCGGCCTGCATGCCGAGCGCGAGGACGGCGAGGGCGGCGGGAAACACGGCGGCGCGCGCAAGGCGGCCGAGCGACGAGCGCAGGGAGAATGACACAGCATGGCTCCTGTCTGGAAAACGAGACCCGCATGGTACGCGATGCGCGCCGGCGGGCACAAAAAAGAAAAAGGCAGATCGCCTTGCGGTGATCTGCCTTTCAACGCCGTAAGAACGGCAGAACTGCGTGTTCTTGACTGCGTTATTACAGCTTGCTTACTTAGTTCGAAGCAGCTGCCGGTGCTGCTGCGTCGCTTGCTGCAGCCTTCTTCGATGCCTTGTGGTGCTTCTTGGCAGCGTGGTGCTTCTTGGCAGCGTGCTTGGCCGGTGCCGAAGCAGCTTCTGCTGCTGCCGGAGCAGCTTCCGGAGCCGAAGCTTGTGCGAAAGCAGCCGTTGCGAAGAGGCCAGCGACCAGAGCGGCGATCAGTTTGTTCATGTTGTGTTCCTCAGCTTTAGTTAATTAACCAAATGACCCGGCAATAGGAGTCATGTCGTCTAACGGTGCCATCCACCTTTCGGTTGACAGACGCTTCGAGAAATTTCTCTTTGCGCTGCGGGCGCCGAATCGTATTCGAATAAAACGTCGCTTTCGTGACGCAAACACGGGGTTCGGCTGCCAATGCCGGATAGCTAAGGTTGGCATCTGCGTGGTTTAACGCGCGATCTCGGGGGGCGGTTGACGAAAAAGATGACGAAAAATTCGTGCATTCCCGGATTCGTCATCCGGCGGATGCGAAACCGTCCCACGGCGCGCGCGGCGGCAGGGCGATCGTTTCGCCCGGTGCAATGCCGAGCGCGAATATATCGAGCGCGCCGATGCCGACGCGCACCAGACGCAACGTCGGGAAGCCGACGGCCGCCGTCATCCGGCGCACCTGCCGGTTCTTGCCCTCGGTGATCGCCAGCTCGATCCACGTGGTCGGGATCGCGGCGCGGTAGCGGATCGGCGGATTGCGCGGCCACAGCGTGTCGGGCGGCTCGATGAATTCGGCGCGGCACGGGCGCGTCACGTAGTCGCCGAGGTCGACGCCGCGTGCGAGCGCCTTCAGGTCGGCGGGCCCCGGCGCGCCGTCGACCTGCGCCCAGTAGCGCTTCACCAGCTTGTGGCGCGGCTCCGCGATGCGGGCCTGCAGCGCGCCGTCGTCGGTGAGCAGCAGCAGCCCCTCGCTGTCCGCGTCGAGCCGGCCGGCCGCGTACACGCCGGGCGTTTTTACCCAGTCGCCGAGCGACGGCCGCGTCTCGTGCGCGGAAAACTGGCAAATCGTGCCGAACGGCTTGTTGAGGGCGATCAGGTTCATGGCGGGGCGCCCACCGGCGCCCCGCGGAGAGCGGGGGCGGGCGGTCTATGGCAAATGGCGGAATCTTAATGCATAATACGGAACGGCAAGTCCTCTGTCTTATATAAGACATAAGTGAGGTCTTGATACGCAGTGCCGCGGTTCGCGCCGAAGTGCCCGGTTGGGGCGCTAGAATAGCGGCTCGCTGTTGCCGTCACGGGGTGGCCATGCCGCGCCCCCGCCGCGCGCGCAGCTTCGACCAGCATCACCTGCTCAGCCACGTCACTGGAGTCGATCATGCCGTATCAGCACATCAAGGTTCCGGAGGGCGGTGACAAGATCACCGTCAACAAGGACTTCTCGCTCAACGTTTCCGATCAGCCGATCATTCCCTATATCGAAGGCGACGGTACGGGCTTCGATATCACCCCGGTCATGATCAAGGTCGTCGACGCGGCGGTCGCGCATGCGTACAAGGGCAAGCGCAAGATCCACTGGATGGAGATTTTCGCGGGCGAGAAGGCGACCAAGGTGTACGGTCCGGACGTGTGGCTCCCGGACGAAACGCTGCAGGTGCTGAAGGAATACGTGGTGTCGATCAAGGGGCCGCTCACGACCCCGGTCGGCGGCGGCATCCGTTCGCTGAACGTCGCGCTGCGCCAGGAGCTCGACCTGTACGTGTGCCTGCGCCCGATCCAGTACTTCAAGGGCGTGCCGTCGCCGGTGCGCGAGCCGCAGAAGATCGACATGGTGATCTTCCGCGAGAACTCGGAAGACATCTACGCGGGCATCGAATGGGCCGCGGGCTCCGAGCAGGCGAAGAAGGTGATCAAGTTCCTGCAGGACGAGATGGGCGTGAAGAAGATCCGCTTCCCGGAAACCTCCGGGATCGGCGTCAAGCCCGTGTCGACCGAAGGCACCGAGCGCCTCGTGCGCAAGGCGATCCAGTACGCGATCGACAACGATCGCAAGTCGGTCACGCTGGTGCACAAGGGCAACATCATGAAGTTCACGGAAGGCCTGTTCCGTGACGCCGGCTACGCGCTCGCGCAAAAGGAATTCGGCGGCGAGCTGATCGACGGCGGCCCGTGGATGCGCGTGAAGAACCCGAAGACGGGCAACGAGATCACGATCAAGGATTCGATCGCCGACGCATTCCTGCAGCAGATCCTGCTGCGCCCGGCCGAATACGACGTGATCGCGACGCTGAACCTGAACGGCGACTACGTCTCCGACGCGCTGGCCGCGCAGGTCGGCGGCATCGGGATCGCGCCGGGCGCGAACCTGTCGGATTCGGTCGCGATGTTCGAAGCGACGCACGGCACGGCGCCGAAGTACGCAGGCAAGGATTACGTGAACCCGGGTTCCGAGATCCTGTCGGCGGAAATGATGCTGCGCCACCTCGGCTGGACGGAAGCAGCCGACACGATCATCGCCGCAATGGAAAAGTCGATCCTGCAGAAGCGCGTCACGTACGACTTCGCGCGCCTGATGGAAGGCGCGACGCAGGTGTCGTGCTCCGGCTTCGGCGAAGTGCTGATCGAGAACATGTAAGACCCCTTCCGGGGTGGGCCGGCACGTTGCCGGCCGCTCCGGCGCTGACTGCCGGCGCCGGAGCGTTTCGTGGATGGCAGGTTTGTTGGCAGGGCGGCCCGGCATGCGGGCCGCGGCGCCGCGATGCGGCCCGCGAGCCCTGCAAGGTAAAACATGACGGCCCTCGCAACACCACCGCCCGGCTGAACCGGCGCGCCCCTTTCGCGATCGACCCGGTCGCTCCCCGCCGGTTACCGCCGGCGCTCTTCAGTTCCACCATCACGTAGCAATGCTTTGACCACCATGTCCACTTCGCCCAAGATCATCTACACCCTCACCGACGAAGCGCCGGCGCTCGCGACCTATTCGCTGCTGCCGATCGTCAAGGCCTTCACGCGTTCGTCCGGCGTCGCCGTCGAAACGCGCGACATCTCGCTCGCCGGCCGCATCATCGCGGCATTCGCAGACGTCCTGCCGTCGGAGCAGAAGGGTTCCGACGATCTGGGCGAGCTGGGACAGCTCACGCTGAAGCCGGAAGCGAACATCATCAAGTTGCCGAACATCAGCGCATCGGTGCCGCAGCTGAAGGCCGCGATCGCCGAATTGCAGGCGCAGGGCTACGCACTGCCGGCCTATCCGGAAGATCCGTCGACGGACGAAGAGAAGGCCGTCAAGGCCCGCTACGACAAGATCAAGGGCAGCGCGGTGAACCCGGTGCTGCGCGAAGGCAACTCCGACCGCCGCGCGCCGCTGTCGGTCAAGAACTACGCACGCAAGCATCCGCACAAGATGGGCGCGTGGAAGTCCACGTCGAAGTCCCACGTCGCGCACATGACCGAAGGCGACTTCTACGGCAGCGAGAAATCGGCGCTGATCGCCGATGCCGGCAGCGTGAAGATCGAACTCACGACGACCGACGGCGTGAAGAAGGTGCTGAAGGAAAAGACGGCCGTGAAGGCCGGTGAAGTGATCGACGCATCGGTGATGAGCCGCCACGCGCTGCGCAGCTTCATCGAAGCGCAGATCGCCGACGCGAAGGCGCAGGACGTGCTGTTCTCGGTGCACCTGAAGGCGACCATGATGAAGGTCTCGGACCCGATCCTGTTCGGTCACTTCGTGTCGGTGTTCTACGGCGACGTGCTCGCGAAGCACGCGGACGTGCTGGCGAAGGTCGGCTTCAACCCGAACAACGGGATCGGCGATCTGTACGCGCGCCTGAAGGATCTGCCGGCCGACACGCGCGAAGCGATCGAAGCCGACGTCAAGGCCGAATACGCGGTGCGCCCGCGCCTCGCGATGGTCAACTCGGACAAGGGCATCACGAACCTGCATGTGCCGAGCGACGTGATCGTCGACGCATCGATGCCGGCGATGATCCGCGATTCGGGCGGCATGTGGGGCCCGGACGGTCAACTGTACGACGCGAAGGCCGTGATTCCGGACCGCTGCTACGCGGGCGTCTACCAGGCCGTGATCGAGGACTGCAAGCAGCACGGCGCGTTCGATCCGGTCACGATGGGCAGCGTGCCGAACGTCGGCCTGATGGCGCAGGCAGCCGAAGAATACGGTTCGCACGACAAGACGTTCCAGATCCCGGCGGACGGCGTCGTGCGCGTCGTCGACGAAGCCGGCAACGTGCTGCTGGAGCACGCGGTCGAGTCGGGCGACATCTGGCGCATGTGCCAGACGAAGGACGCACCGGTGCAGGACTGGGTCAAGCTCGCGGTGAACCGCGCCCGCGCCACCGGCGCCCCGGCGGTGTTCTGGCTCGACCCGGCGCGTGCGCACGATGCGCAGATCATCGCGAAGGTCGAACGCTACCTGAAGGATCACGACACGAACGGCCTCGACATCCGCATCATGACGCCGGTCGACGCCACGCGTTTCTCGCTCGAGCGCATCCGCGCGGGCAAGGACACGATTTCGGTCACCGGCAACGTGCTGCGCGATTACCTGACCGACCTGTTCCCGATCATGGAACTCGGCACCAGCGCGAAGATGCTGTCGATCGTGCCGCTGATGGCCGGCGGCGGGATGTTCGAAACGGGGGCGGGCGGCTCCGCGCCGAAGCACGTTCAGCAGTTCGTCGAGGAAGGCTTCTTGCGCTGGGATTCGCTCGGCGAATTCCTCGCGCTGGCCGCGTCGCTCGAACATCTCGGCAACGCTTACCAGAACCCGAAGGCGCTCGTCCTCGCGAAGACGCTCGACCAGGCGACCGGCAAGTTCCTCGACGAGAACAAGTCGCCGGCGCGCAAGGTCGGCGGCCTCGACAACCGCGGCAGCCATTTCTACCTGTGCCTGTACTGGGCGCAGGCGCTGGCCGAGCAGACCGAGGACGCCGCGCTGAAGGCGCAGTTCGAAGGCGTGGCGAAGGCGCTGTCCGACAGCGAAGCGCGCATCCTGGAAGAACTGGCGGCCGCGCAAGGCAAGCCGCAGGCGATCGGCGGCTACTACCGTCCGAACGTCGAGCTGACGAGCCAGGCAATGCGCCCGAGCGCGACGCTGAACGGCATCGTCGACGCGGTTGCCTGACACCGGCCGCGCAATCGCGCGAGCCGATGCAAGTGCCGGCGCGGCGGGTTGAACCTTTCGCCGCCCGGCACTCAAGAAAAACGCCCCGGTCGCCCGGGGCGTTTGTCGTTGCAGGCTTGCCATTCAGACGTGAACGATTTCCCATTCCGTGATTTCGTCCGGCACTTCGAGTGTGGCCGTGTCGAGTTCGGACGGCTGCTCGCAGTCGCCGCGGGAGATGCGGTCGGCAGCCACTTCCGGACACGAGAATGCGCCGAGCAGGGCGTTGCCGAACGTCGCTTCCCAGCCGCCGTTTGCCGGCAGGATGTAGAACGACCCGAGCGCTGAACCAAAGCGAAATCCCTTCATTTCCGTTCTCCCATTCTGATTACGAGCGATTCTGTTGTGCCGCCTGCCGGCTCGGCCGGCTGTGGCCCGACTGGCTGCTTGCGCCGGTGTCCGTATCGAACGGGGTGGCGAAGCGTCAGTGCATGGAACAAAGTCTACGTCCGCGACCTGCTCGGATGGTGCATGTAGAACGGCTTCTCGAAACAAAAATTCTCTTTTAAAAACAATTAATTACTCACGTCGTTTTGCATTGCGGAACGTTTTTCGGCATCGCGAAACGGGAAATTTGTGCCCTGCACCACGAATTTTTATAACGCAGTGACTTATTCCGCATCGTGAAAAAACGGCGGATTGACGGATCGTCGATGCAGCGGGTGCGAACGTGAGGGGCGAGCGGAAGGCGCGAACGGGCGATCGGTGACCGGCAGCGGTTGCCGAAGCGGCGATCGGCGATGTCGGTCGTGGCGCCGTATCCGGCGCGGTAGCGCGGCTTGCTGCGGCGTATCGCCGCCCGACAGGCGGCGGCGTTTTTCGATCGGGCCCTGCGGTTATGATGACGCGACCGCCGCGGCTGTCGCGTGGCGCCGCATGAATAACGAGGATTGATTGATGAGACGGAGAACCTTCCTGTCGCGCGCCATCGGTGTCGCGGCCGCGTCGCTGTTCGCGCGCACTGCATGGGCGCAGCATGCCGGTCATGCTGGCATGGCCGGCATGGATTCGATGGACGACATGCCCGGCATGTCGGGCATGTCAGGGATGCCGGGTCACGCGCAGCACGGCACGCCCGCGCCGGTCGCGCTCGCGCCCGCCGACGCACTGCCGGCCGGCGCGCCGCTCGGGACGTTGCGTACGCTGCCCAACGAAAGTCGTGAGCCCGGCACGTTCCGGGCCACGCTCGTCGCTCAACCGGTGGCGCGACCGCTGCTGCGCGGCGCGCGGCCGACGACGTTCTGGCAGTTCGGCGCGGGCACGCAAGGCCCGGTCGTCGGCCCGCTGATCGACGTGCGCGAGGGCGATACGGTCGAGATCCGGTTCGTGAACAAGCTGCCGCAGCCGTCGACGATCCACTGGCACGGCCTGCCCGTGCCGCCCGATCAGGACGGCAACCCGTCCGATCCCGTCGCGCCCGGAGCGTCGCGCGTGTATCGCTTCACGTTGCCGAAGGGCAGCGCCGGTACCTACTGGTACCACCCGCATCCGCACATGATGACCGCCGAGCAGGTGTTCCGCGGGCTGGCCGGCCCGTTCGTCGTGCGTGCCGCAGACGATCCGCTTGCCGGCTGGCCCGAGCGCCACCTGTTCGTGTCGGATCTGAAGCTTGCACGCGACGGCACGATTGCGCCGAACGACATGATGGACTGGATGAACGGCCGTGAAGGTCAATTCGTGCTGGTCAACGGCGCGCGCCGGCCGCGCATCGACGTCGCGGGCGACGAACGCTGGCGTGTCTGGAACGCGTGCAGCGCACGCTACCTGCGCATCGCATTCGACGACGGCCGCGTGTTCGAGCACGCGGGCACCGACGGCGGATTGTTCGATGCGCCGCGGCGCGTGACGTCGCTGCTGATCGCGCCGGGCGAGCGCGCGGAGGTGCTGGTGCACGCCGGCGACCGCGCGTCGCGCGCGGTGCTGCAGGCGGCCGAGTACGACCGCCGCAAGATGGCGATGTCGCACGACGACGGCCACGGCAGCCTGCCGCCCGATCCGGCGCTCGCGCTGGCCGATGTCGCGTTCGTACCCGCCGAGGCCCGTGCGCTGCCTGCCACGCTGCGCGCGGTGCGGCCGCTGGGCGAACCGGTGGCGCACAAGACGGTCGCGTTCGGCGAGGAAATGGACATGGACGCGATGATGAAGGGCGCGGCGCACGGCCGGCCGGCGGGCATGCGCTTCACGATCAACGGCGACACCTACGCGCCGCACCGCGCGACGCTGACGAGCCGTCGCGGCGACGTCGAGCGCTGGGAGATCCGCAATACGACCGACATGGACCATCCGTTCCATCTGCACGGCACGCAGTTCCAGGTGATCGAGCGGGCGTCGGCCGGTTCGCGCACGAGCGAACCGTTCCGCGCATGGCGCGATACCGTGAACGTGCGCAGCGGTGAAACCGTGTCGATTCTCGTCACGCAAGACATGCCCGGAGAGCGTATGTTTCACTGCCACATTCTCGAACACGAGGATCTCGGGATGATGGGGACGCTGAGGGTCGTCTGAACCGTGGGCGGCGCACGATATGTCATGTGTCGCCGACGGTCGAAATCGAATGCTGCAGACAAGCCGCGCATCGTATTCGGTGCGCGGCTTTTTTCGTATCCCCGCTTGAACGCGCGTTTTATGTCGGCCGCGCATACGACCGGCACGTGGTTTAAAGGGACTCTTAGTCGCCGGAACGCAAAATAGAACTTGTCCTATTTTCCGGGGCGTCTGTGCTTCCTATACTGGTCCGCGATCACCTTGGAAGGTGACACGCTCGGATTGCCAGGCGCGGCGGAAGGGCGACATTTCGGGAATACCGGATGCATGGTCAACCCCCGATGTTTCGGCAAAACGCGGAAGTGCGGCGCTAACAATATTGAGATTTGCTGGGTGGAGTCTCACGCCGGAATGTTTGATGTGGATTTGGTTAGGAATATCATGAAAATAATTAGTAATCCGAATGGAATGCGGGAAATGAAAGGCGGGCGCTCTGTTTCGGATGCCGCACGTGTGCTCGCCATGCGTGCGATCGCGTCCGGTGTGGCTGGCATGCTCGGATTGATGCTCGTGGACGCGAACGCTCAAACGATTAGCGAACGGGTGGACTCGCTGGAAAACAGTGTGTCGACGATCAACGGTAGGCTGTCGGGCCTGCAGAGCGATGTCTCCAACCTGAAGAATCGCCTCGAAGGTTCGCTGCCGTCTCCCGGCACTGGCAAGGACAGTGTCGCGGTTGGCAAGAATTCGAATGCATCCGGGGCGGGGAGTACGGCAGCGGGTGTGAACGCCTCGGCGACGGGCGACTCGAGCACGGCAAACGGGGCGCGGTCGAAGGCGACCGGCCAATCGAGCGTGGCCGCCGGTGCCGATTCGGAGGCGTCTGGTACGGACAGCACGGCCAATGGTGCGCGGTCGAAGGCAAACGGCGAATCGAGCACGGCCGCCGGTGCTGATTCGGAGGCGTCCGGTACGGACAGCACGGCAAACGGCGCCCGCTCGAAGGCAAACGGCGAATCGAGCACGGCCGCCGGTGCCGATTCGGAGGCGTCTGGTACGGACAGCACGGCCAATGGTGCCCGCTCGAAGGCAACCGGCCAATCGAGCGTGGCCGTCGGTGCCGATTCGGAGGCGTCTGGTACGGACAGCACGGCAAACGGTGCGCGGTCGAAGGCAAACGGCGAATCGAGCACGGCCGCCGGTGCCGATTCGGAGGCGTCCGGTACGGACAGCACGGCAAACGGTGCGCGGTCGAAGGCGACCGGCGAATCGAGCACGACGACGGGCGTCAATTCGGAGGCGTCCGGTATGAACAGCACGGCAAACGGTGCGCGATCGAAGGCGACCGGTGAATCAAGCACAGCCGCCGGTGCCGATTCGGAGGCGTCGGGCACGAACAGCACGGCGAACGGTGCACGCGCGAGGGCGACCGGCCGCGACTCGACGGCAATGGGCGTGAGCGCAGAGGCGCTCGGCGACGGCAGTTCGAGCTTCGGTGTCGGCGCGTCGTCATCAGGCACGAATAGCACGGCGCTCGGCACGGACGCGGTCGCGGCCGGCCGGAATTCGGTTGCGCTCGGGCACGGCTCGATTGCCGATCGTGACGACACCGTGTCGATCGGGGCGCCGGGCCAGGAGCGCAAGCTCGCGAACGTCGCCGACGCGGTTCTGCCTCACGATGCGGTCAACCTGAAACAGTTGAACGCAGTAGCCCGGCGGGCGTACAGCGGTGTGGCCGCGGCGACCGCATTGTCGATGATTCCGGATGTCGATCTGGGCAAGACGATCGCAGTGGGCGTCGGCATGGGCAGCTATCTCGGCTACCAGGCCGTCGCGCTGGGTGCGTCGGTGCGGCTCGGCGAAAACCTGAAGGTGCGCGCCGGAGCCGGCATGAGTTCGGCTTCGACGACGTGGGGTGCGGGCGCGTCGTACAGCTGGTAAGCCACGCGGGGCAGGCGCAGGCTTTGACTGCTGCGGCAAGCCCGTTAGGTCGCCGCACGGCAGTCCTCCGTGCGGTGACAACTGACGATCTGTATGCCTGACCCGACAATCGCACTTCTTTCGCTGAAATTGTGCGAATCCGGCAGCTAATCGAAAAAGAAAGTGCCGATTGCAATAACAAAAATCCAATAGACAAAAAAGAAACCCGGCGCGGTGCGCCGGGTTTCTTCGTCCGATATCCGATGCCTTTATGCGGCCTGGATGTTCGACGCTTGCTTGCCCTTCGGTCCTTGAACGACGTCAAAGCTCACCTTCTGGCCTTCCTTCAGCGTCTTGAAGCCATTCATGGTGATAGCCGAGAAGTGCGCAAACAGATCCTCACCGCCCTCGTCGGGAGTGATGAAACCGAAGCCCTTCGCGTCGTTGAACCACTTAACGATACCAGTTGCCATTTTCCTACTTCCCCTGTCACACAGTCGCTGCTACTTACCACGAGCACGCTCGAAAAGCTAAACGACTGAAAATACAGTCGTTCCCCCCTCACAAGCTCACCTCGGCCTCTTTCGTTTCGCCAATCGGCGAATTGAAAAAAGTGCCAGCTTGATTGTTGGCGCTCTTTATTGGAGTGTCAAGTGGAATTTTTAGACGTTTAGAGGGTCGTTGTAAAGAACCCATTTTCAGGGTTTTTCCGGCTTTGCTTTGCAGCATGCGGCCAAGCGCGGGGGCTTGAAAAGCCGCATAATCGGCTCATATACCAGGCTCGAGTGACACGCGTTCGAGTCGTCCCGGCTTGTGGGATACTGGATGCGGACACGACGTTCCGGTGCGATTCCCCCTGACGGTTCGTGTTCCGCGCCATGCGTGAAAGCCGGCACCGCAGCCGGCTTTCGTATGGCGCGAGGACGATCGCGTGTTCCGGGATACCGGGGAGGGCGCCGGCCGGTCGGTCGGGTAATGGCAGGATTGCGGGCCTGTCCGAGTTGTTTAGAATGGGTGTATGGCGATTATCCCGGACAAGCAGGACAGTACCGTCCTGGAACGCAAGCAGCAGAAGCTCAAGCCGCCTTCGATGTACAAGGTGGTGCTGCTGAACGACGACTTCACGCCGATGGAGTTCGTCGTGATGGTGGTCCAGGAGTATTTCAAGAAGGATCGCGAGACGGCCACGCAGATCATGCTGAAGGTCCATCGCGAAGGGCGAGGGGTTTGTGGGGTCTATACGCGGGACATCGCGTCGACCAAGGTTGAGCAAGTCGTTACCCATGCGCGGCAGGCAGGGCATCCGCTGCAGTGCGTGATGGAGGAAGCATGATTGCCCAGGAATTGGAAGTCAGCCTGCACATGGCGTTCATGGAAGCACGCCAGGCGCGCCATGAGTTCATTACGGTCGAGCATTTGCTGCTCGCCCTGCTGGATAATCCGACGGCGGCCGAGGTGTTGCGCGCGTGCGCGGCAAACATCGAGGACCTGCGTCAGAACCTGCGCAATTTCATCCACGACAACACACCTACCGTCCCGGGCACCGACGATGTCGACACCCAGCCGACGCTCGGTTTCCAGCGCGTGATCCAGCGCGCGATCATGCACGTCCAGTCGACGTCGAACGGCAAGAAGGAAGTGACCGGCGCGAACGTGCTGGTCGCGATCTTCGGCGAGAAGGATTCGCACGCCGTGTACTACCTGCAGCAGCAGGGCGTCACGCGCCTCGACGTGGTGAACTTCATTTCGCACGGCATCGCGAAGACGAACAACGGCGAAGCCGCGAAGTCGACCGACGCGAACGCGGAAAGCGAAGACGCGAATGCGCAGAAGGAAACGCCGCTCGCCCAGTTCACGCAGAACCTGAACCAGATGGCGAAGGACGGCCGCATCGATCCGCTGATCGGTCGCGAGCCCGAGGTCGAGCGCGTCGTGCAGGTGCTGTGCCGCCGCCGCAAGAACAATCCGCTGCTCGTCGGCGAAGCCGGCGTCGGCAAGACCGCGATCGCCGAAGGGCTCGCGTACCGGATCACGCGCGGCGAGGTGCCGGACATCCTCGCGAACGCGCAGGTGTACTCCCTCGACATGGGCGCGTTGCTGGCAGGCACCAAGTATCGCGGCGATTTCGAGCAGCGCCTGAAGACGGTGCTGAAGGAGCTCAAGGAGCGCCCGCACGCGATCCTGTTCATCGACGAAATCCATACGCTGATCGGCGCGGGCGCCGCATCGGGCGGCACGCTCGACGCGTCGAACCTGCTGAAGCCGGCGCTGTCGTCGGGCACGCTCAAGTGCATCGGCGCGACCACGTTCACCGAATATCGCGGCATCTTCGAGAAGGATGCGGCGCTGTCGCGGCGCTTCCAGAAGGTCGACGTGACGGAGCCGAGCGTCGAGCAGACGGTCGCGATCCTGCGCGGGCTGAAGTCGCGCTTCGAGGAGCACCACGGCGTGAAGTATTCGTCGGGCGCCCTGTCGGCCGCGGCCGAACTGTCGGCGCGCTTCATCACCGACCGTCACCTGCCGGACAAGGCGATCGACGTGATCGACGAGGCGGGCGCCGCGCAGCGCATCCTGCCGAAGTCGAAGCAGAAGAAGACGATCGGCAAGGGCGAGATCGAGGAAATCATCTCGAAGATCGCGCGCGTGCCGGCGCAAAGCGTGTCGCAGGACGATCGCAGCAAGCTGCAGACGCTCGATCGCGACCTGAAGAGCGTCGTGTTTGGCCAGGATCCGGCGATCGACGCGCTCGCGGCCTCGATCAAGATGGCGCGCGCGGGCCTCGGCAAGATGGACAAGCCGATCGGCGCGTTCCTGTTCTCCGGCCCGACGGGCGTCGGCAAGACCGAAGTGGCGCGCCAGCTCGCGTTCACGCTGGGCATCGAGCTGATCCGCTTCGACATGTCGGAATACATGGAGCGTCACGCGGTGAGCCGGTTGATCGGTGCGCCGCCGGGCTATGTCGGGTTCGACCAGGGCGGCCTCTTGACCGAAGCCGTCACGAAGAAGCCGCATTGCGTGCTGCTGCTCGACGAAATCGAGAAGGCGCATCCGGACATCTTCAACGTGCTGCTGCAGGTGATGGACCACGGCACGCTGACGGACAACAACGGCCGCAAGGCGGATTTCCGCAACGTCATCATCATCATGACGACGAACGCGGGCGCCGAGTCAATGCAGAAGGCGACGATCGGCTTCACGACGCGCCGCGAAACCGGCGACGAGATGACCGACATCAAGCGCCTGTTCACGCCGGAGTTCCGTAACCGGCTGGATGCGATCATCAGCTTCCGCTCGCTCGATGAGGAAATCATCATGCGCGTGGTCGACAAGTTCCTGATCCAGCTCGAGGAACAGCTGCACGAGAAGAAGGTCGACGCGCTCTTCACCGACGCGTTGCGCAAGCATCTCGCGAAGCACGGCTTCGACCCGCTGATGGGCGCGCGGCCGATGCAGCGGCTGATCCAGGACACGATCCGGCGCGCGCTGGCCGACGAACTGCTGTTCGGCAAGCTGCTCAACGGCGGCCACGTGACGGTCGACGTCGACGAGGGCGACAAGGTGCAGCTGTCGTTCGACAAGCTGGCGAATCCGCCGCACAAGCCGAACGAAGAGACGGTCGAAGTCGAGTAAGCGATAATTCGTTGTTCATGCGAACGGCGCGGGAAGTTCTCCGCGCCGTTTCGTTTTATCCGGCGCCGGCGGCGCGATGGTGGTGCAGGGGAGTGGTAACGCAGTGACACAACAACAACGGTCGTTCGACGATATCGTCGCGCGCGAACAAGGGTTGCGCCACGCGCTGACGTCGGGGCAGATGGCGATGATCGCGATCGGCGGCGCGATCGGCACGGGGCTGTTCCTCGGCAGCGGGTTCGCGATCGGGCTCGCCGGCCCGAGCGTGCTGGTTTCGTATGCGATCGGCGCGCTGATCGCGCTGCTGCTGATGGGCGCGCTCGCGGAAATGACGGTCGCGCATCCGACGGCCGGCTCGTTCGGCGCCTATGCCGAGCACTACGTCGGCCCGCTCGCGGGTTTTCTCGTGCGTTATGCGTACTGGTTCGCGGTCGTGTTCGCGATCGGCACCGAGATCAGCGCGATCGCCGTGTTCATGAAGTACTGGTTCCCGGCGGTGCCCGGCTGGTACTGGGTGATCTGCTTCTCCGCGCTGCTGATCGCGGTGAACCTCGCGAGCGTCACGTTGTACGGGACGGTCGAATACGCGTTTTCGCTGCTGAAGATCGCGGCGATCGTCGTGTTCATCGTGCTCGGCGCGTATCTCGTCTGGTCGGCGCCGGCCGCATCGGGCGTCGGTTTCGCGAACTACACCGCGCACGGCGGCTTCATGCCGAAGGGGCCGTGGGGTACGTGGGTCGCGGTGATCGTCGCGATCTTCAGCTACATGAGCATCGAAGCCGTCGCGATCGCGGCCGGCGAGGCGCGCGATCCGCAGCACGCGGTCACGCGCGCATTCCGGTCGACCGTGTTCCGGCTCGTGCTGTTCTACCTGCTGACACTCGCGCTGATGCTCGCGATCGTGCCGTGGACGCAGGCCGGCACCGACGAAAGCCCGTTCGTGAAGGTAATGGCCGCGACGCACGTGCCGTACGCGGCGGGCGTGATCAACTTCGTGCTGTTGATCGCGGCGCTGTCGGCGATGAACAGCCAGCTCTACGTGACGACGCGGATGATGTTCAGCCTGTCGCGCGCGCGTCTCGCGCCCGCGGTGTTCGGCCGGCTCGGCACGAACGGCGTGCCGCGCGCGGCGCTGTGGATCTCGACGAGCGGCGTCGCGGTGGCGGCCGTGCTGGTCGCGCTTGCGCCCGACACCGCGTTCACGGTGATGATGGCGATCGCGATGTTCGGCGCGCTGTTCACCTGGCTGATGATCTTCGTCACGCACCTGCGGTTCCGTTCGCGGTATCGCGGCCCCGCGCTCGCGTTCCGGATGTGGGGACACCCGTTCGGCAGCCTGCTCGGCGCGGGGCTCGTGGCCGCGATTCTGCTGACGACCGCTTTCACGCGCGAGTTCCGGATGACGATGGTGGTCGGCGTCGTATTCGTCGTGCTGCTGACGCTCGCCTACGCACTGCATTACCGGCACCAACACGCGCGCTGAGCGCGCCGGCGTGGCCGCCCACGCCGTTCTTCAGTCGCTAAGGTTCCGTTAAGCGAGCGGCGACTACATTCGATCCTGTCTGCAAGGCGTGCGGGTCCGTACCGGCGCGCCATTTCCTGTAAAAAGGGGTTCGAATGAACAAACTTCCCGAAATCACGCTCGCGTTCTGGATCATGAAGATCTGCGCGACGACGCTCGGCGAAACGGGCGGCGACCTGCTGTCGATGACGCTGAACGTCGGCTACGCGGTGAGCTCGATCCTGCTGTTCGGCTTCTTCCTCGTGACGCTGGGTGCGCAGCTCAGGACGACGCGTTATCGTCCGGCGATCTACTGGGCCGTGATCGTCGCGACGAGCACGGCCGGCACGACAATGTCCGATTTCATGGATCGCACGCTCGGGCTCGGCTATGCGGCCGGCTCGTCGATTCTGGTCGCGATCCTGCTGGCGATCTTCGCGGTCTGGCGCCTCAGCGGCGAATCGCTGTCGGTCGACCTGATCCGGACGCGCAAGGTCGAGCTGCTGTACTGGATCGCGATCCTGTTCTCGAACACGCTCGGCACCGCGCTCGGCGACTTCCTCGCCGACAGCTCGGGGCTCGGTTTCGGCGGCGGCGCACTGCTGATCGGCGGCCTGCTGGCGGCGATCGTGCTCGCGCACTACTTCACGCGCATTTCCGGCGTGCTGCTGTTCTGGGCCGCGTTCGTGCTCACCCGTCCGTTCGGTGCAACGGTCGGCGACCTGCTGACGAAGCCGGTCGCGAAGGGCGGCCTCGCGCTCGGTACGGTCGGCTCGTCGGCCGTGCTGCTCGGCGTGCTGGCGGCGATGGTCGTCTATGCGAGCATCGCGCAGGCGCAGCGTCGCGAGCCGGCGCTCGCGCGAATCGCGCAATCGAGTGGCAAGTGAGTGATGGCGCGTGAAAAGGAAAGGGGCCGCGAGGCCCCTTTTTTCGTGCTGCGTGGCTCAGTGGCGGCCGGTGCTGCCGAAGCCGCCTGTGCCGCGATCGCTCTCGGCGAATTCGTCGACGATGTTGAACTGCGCCTGCACGACCGGCACGATCACGAGTTGCGCGAGCCGTTCGAACGGGTTCAGCACGAACTCGGTCTGGCCGCGGTTCCACGTCGAGACCATCAGCTGGCCCTGGTAGTCGGAGTCGATCAGGCCGACGAGGTTGCCGAGCACGATCCCGTGCTTGTGGCCGAGGCCCGAGCGCGGCAGGATCAGCGCCGCATAGCCGGGATCGGCAAGGTGGATCGCGAGGCCGGTCGGCACGAGCGTGGTTTCGCCCGGCTGCAGCGTGACCGGTGCGTCGAGGCATGCGCGCAGGTCGAGGCCGGCGCTGCCGGTGGTCGCGTAGGCGGGCAGGTAGTCGCGCATGCGCGCGTCGAGGATCTTCAGGTCGAGTTTCATGCGGTCGTCGAATCGGTCGGGAAGGGCGCGGCGGTGATGGCCGCCGCGCGGTAGATCAGATCAGGCGGTTGTCGGGCAGGCGCTTCGCGATTTCCGCGACGAGCGCATGCGCGAGTTCGTCTTTGGGCGCGCGCGGCAGGCGCGTGAGGCCGGCGGCCTCGAACAGCACGACTTCGTTGTCGTCGAGGCCGAACGTCAGCGGGCCGAGATTGCCGACGAGCAGCGGCACGTTCTTGCGCTTGCGCTTCTCGTCGCCGTGCACGTCGAGGTCGCCGCTTTCGGCCGCGAAACCGACGCAGAATGGCGCATCGGGCAGCGCCGCGACCGACGCGAGGATGTCGGGATTCTCGACGAACGCGAGCGCCGGCATCTTGTGGTCGGCCGTCTTCTTCATCTTGTGCTCGGCCGGCTGTTCGACGCGCCAGTCGGCGACCGCGGCCACCGCGATGAAGATGTCGGCGTCGGCGACCGCGTGCATCACCGCGTCGTACATCTGCTGCGCGGTCTGCACGTCCTGACGGTAGACGCCCCACGGCGTGTCGAGCGCCACCGGCCCGGCGACGAGATGCACGTCGGCGCCGGCCTGCTGCGCGGCGCGGGCGAGCGCGAAACCCATCTTGCCGCTGGAGCGGTTCGTCAGGCCGCGCACCGGGTCGAGCGGTTCGAACGTCGGCCCGGCCGTGATCAGCACGCGGCGGTGCGCGAGCACCTTCGGCGCGAAGTGCGCGACGATCGCTTCATAGATCGCCTCGGGCTCGAGCATGCGGCCATCGCCGACTTCGCCGCATGCCTGCGCGCCCGAATCCGGGCCGAGCACCGACACGCCGTCGGCGCGCAGCTGCGCGGCATTGCGTTGCGTGGCCGGGTTCTGCCACATCTGGCGGTTCATCGCGGGGACGACGAGCAGCGGACAGTCGCGCGCGACGCACAGCGTCGACAGCAGATCGTCGGCGAACCCATGCGCGAGCTTGGCGAGGAAATCCGTCGACGCGGGCGCGATCACGATCGCGTCGGCTTCGCGCGACAGGTCGATGTGCGCCATGTTGTTGTCGATGCGCGCGTCCCACTGGCTCGTATAGACGGGCCGGCCCGACAGCGCCTGCATCGTGACGGGCGTGATGAACTGGGTGGCGGCGTCGGTCATCGCGACCTGCACGGTCGCGCCGGCCTTCACGAGCAGCCGCGTGAGTTCGGCGATCTTGTAGCAGGCGATGCCGCCCGTCAGGCCGAGAACGAGGTGTTTTCCTGCGAGTTCTGCGTGTGCCAACTCAGGCCTCCTGGGGTCAAACGGAACGGCCGGCGCGAAGCCGGCCGTCGACACGGAGTATGCGCGCTCAGCGCGAGCCGCGCACGCGCCGCAGCTCGTCGTAGATCAGCAGCACCGCCCCGATCGTGATCGCGGAATCGGCGAGGTTGAACGCCGGGAAGTGCCACGCGCCGACGTGGAAATCGAGGAAGTCGATCACGTGACCGTAGACGAGCCGGTCGATCACGTTGCCGAGCGCGCCGCCGAGGATCAGCGCGAGCGACAGGCTGAACAGCCGCTGCTGGCCGTGACGGCGCAGCAGGAAGCAGATCACGAGCGTCGCGCCGATTCCGAGCGCGGTGAACGCCCAGCGCTGCCAGCCGCTCGCGGTCGACAGGAAGCCGAACGCGGCGCCGCGGTTGTACACCAGCACGAGGTTGAAGAACGACGTCAGCGCATGCTGCGCGCCGTACGCGAACGTTTTCAGGATCGCGATCTTCGACAACTGATCGAACAGGATCACGATCAGCGAAATACCGAGCCAGGGCGCGAGCGCGCCGCTGGCCGGTTTCGACAGGGTTTTCGCCATGGTTAAGCAGCGCTCCGGATTTCGCCGTTTTCAAACAGGTTCGAGAAGCAGCGGCCGCACAGCGTCGGATGCTCGGCGTGCGCGCCGACATCTTCGCGGTAGTGCCAGCAGCGCTCGCATTTCTGGTACTTCGACGCGGCCACGTCGACGCTTTCCTGCGCTTCGTCGTCGACCTTGACGACCGTCGCGGCCGACGTGATCAGCACGAACTTCAGGTCGTCGCCGAGGCTCGTGAGCGCGTCGTAGCGCGCGCCGCTCGCATGCACGGCCACTTCGGCCTGCAGCGACGAACCGATGCGGTTCGCGGTGCGCGCTTCCTCGAGCGCCTTCGTCACGTTGCCGCGCACGTCGCGCAGCAGCGCCCACTTCTCGATCAGCGCGGCCGAGCCGGCGACTTCCGGATACGCGTAGTAGGTTTCCGTGAAGATCGTGTCGCTCGCCGGCTGGAACACCTTCCATGCTTCTTCCGCGGTGAACGACAGGAACGGCGCGAGCACGCGCAAAAGGCCGTGCGTCAGGTGGTACAGCGCGGTCTGCGCGGAGCGGCGCGCGCGCGAATCGGCGGCGCTCGTGTACAGGCGATCCTTCAGCACGTCGAGGTAGAAGCCGCCGAGGTCTTCCGAGCAGTACGTCTGCAGCTTCGCGACGACCGGGTGGAATTCGTACTTTTCGTAGTGGCCGAGCAGCTCCGTCTGCAGTTGCTGCGAGAACGCGACCGCATAGCGGTCGATCTCGAGCCATTCGTCGACCGGCACCGCGTGCTGCGCGAAGTCGAAATCCGACAGGTTCGCGAGCAGGAAGCGCAGCGTGTTGCGGATGCGGCGATAGCCTTCGGTCACGCGCTTCAGGATCTCCTCGGAGATCGCGAGCTCGCCCGAGTAGTCGGTCGACGCGATCCACAGGCGGATGATTTCCGCGCCGAGGCGGTTCGCGACTTCATGCGGGTCGATGCCGTTGCCGAGCGACTTGCTCATCTTGCGGCCTTCGCCGTCGACCGTGAAGCCGTGCGTGAGCAGGCCCTTGTACGGCGCGCGGCCGTCGATCATCGATGCCGTGAGCAGCGACGAGTGGAACCAGCCGCGATGCTGGTCCGAGCCTTCGAGGTACAGGTCGGCCGGGAACTGCAGCTGATCCTTGTGCGAGCCGCGCAGCACGTGCCAGTGCGTCGTGCCCGAGTCGAACCACACGTCGAGCGTGTCGCGGTTCTTTTCGTACAGGTTCGCATCGTCGCCAATCAGCTCGCGCGGGTCGAGCGACTGCCACGCCTCGATGCCCGACTGCTCGACGCGCTTCGCGACTTCCTCGAGCAGCTCGAGCGTGCGCGGGTGCAGCTCGCCGGTTTCCTTGTGCACGAAGAACGCCATCGGCACGCCCCACTGGCGCTGGCGCGACAGCGTCCAGTCCGGACGGTTCGCGATCATGCTGAACAGGCGCTGCTTGCCCCAGGACGGGTAGAACGCGGTCGCGTCGACGCCTTCGAGCGCCGTCTCGCGCAGCGTCTTGCCGCCGTCGCGCGGCGTCACGTCCATGCCCGCGAACCACTGCGACGTCGCGCGGTAGATGATCGGCGTCTTGTGGCGCCAGCAGTGCATGTAGCTGTGCGTGTACTTCTCGCTGCGCAGCAGGGAGCCGGCCGCGTGCAGCGCGTCGACGATCTTCGGGTTCGCCTCCCAGATCGACAGGCCGCCGAACAGCGGCAGCGATTCGATATAGCGGCCGTCCCCCATCACCGGGTTGATGAAGTCGGAATCGGTCATCCCGTGCGCCTTGCACGACATGAAATCCTCGATACCGTACGCGGGCGACGAGTGCACGACGCCGGTACCGGTGTCGGTCGTCACGTAGTCGCCGAGGTAGACGGGCGCGGTGCGCTTGTAGCCGGGGTGAGCCGACGCGAGCGGGTGGTGGAAGCGCAGGTTCGCGAGCTTCACGCCGGGCGCGGTCGCGACGACGCGGCCGGTCAGCTTGAAGTCGGTCATGCAGGCTTCGACGCGCTCTTCGGCGATGATCAGCAGCCCGCGCTCGGTGTCGACGAGCGCGTAGACGATTTCCGGATGGAGGTTCAGCGCCTGGTTGGCGGGAATCGTCCAAGGCGTGGTGGTCCAGATCACGATGCCGCCCTCGGCGCGCGGCAGCGCCGGCAGGCCGAACGCCTGCGCGGTCTTTTCCGGTTCCGCGAACGCGAACATCACGTCGATCGTCGGATCGGTGCGGTCCTTGTATTCGACTTCCGCTTCCGCGAGCGCCGAGCCGCAGTCGAAGCACCAGTTGACCGGCTTCAGCCCGCGGTACACGTAGCCCTTCTCGATGATCTTGCCGAGCGCGCGGATTTCTTCCGCCTCGTTGACGAAGTTCATCGTCTTGTACGGGTTGGCCCAGTCGCCGAGCACGCCCAGGCGCTTGAAGCCGACCTTCTGCTTCTCGATCTGCTCGGTCGCGTACGCGCGCGCCTTGCTCATCACTTCGGCCGCCGGCAGCGACTTGCCGAACTGCTTCTCGATCTGGATCTCGATCGGCATCCCGTGGCAATCCCAGCCCGGCACGTAAGGCGCGTCGAAGCCGGCCATGTTGCGCGACTTGACGACGATATCCTTCAGGATCTTGTTGACCGCGTGGCCGAGGTGGATGTCGCCGTTCGCATACGGCGGGCCGTCGTGCAGGATGAACTTCGGGCGGCCCTGGCTGGCCGCGCGGATCTTGTCGTAGATGCCGCGCTCTTCCCACTCCTTGACCCACTGCGGCTCGCGCTTGGGCAGGTCGCCGCGCATCGGGAACGGCGTGTCGAGCAGGTTGACCGGATACTTGGCCTGCGGTTTCGAATCGGCTTTCTTGTTGCTCATGATGGGATCGCTATCTAAATCGGGGAGACGCTCGGGCGTCGTGAATCGGGGATGCGCGCGAGAGGGCGGCGCGAGGGTGCGGCGCCAGGGCGCCGCCGTCCGGATCAGCTAATTCGGTCGGTGGCCGACGTCGCGAAGCCCGTCGCGCGGCTGCCCGGCGCACGGTCGCGCTCGATGAAGTACGCGCGCGCATTCGCGACGTCCAGCGCGATCGCGCGCGACAGCGCCTCGAGATCGTCGAACTTCGCCTCGTCGCGCAGCTTCTTCAGGAATTCGACACGGATCAGCTTGCCGTACGCATCGCCGTGCCAGTCGAGCAGATGGACCTCGAGCAGCACGCGGCCCGAATCGTCGACGGTCGGGCGCAGCCCGAGGCTCGCGACGCCCGGCAGCGGCGCGGGGCCGAGGCCGTGCACCTGCACGACGAAGATGCCCGCGAGCGCCGGCCGCTTGTGCGCGATCGGCAGGTTCAGCGTCGGGAAGCCGAGGTCGCGGCCGAGCTTCAGCCCGTGCGCGACGTGGCCGCTGATCGCGTAGCCGTGGCCGAGCGCTTGCGCGGCCGTGTCGAGGTCGCCCGCGGCGAGCGCCGCGCGCACGCCGGAGCTGGAAATGCGCGTGCCGTCGCTGCCGGCCACCGTGCCCATTTGCTCGACCTCGAAGCCGTGCTGCTCGCCGGCCGCCTTCAGCGTGTCGAAGGTGCCCGCGCGCTTCGCGCCGTAGCAGAAATCGTCGCCGACCATCATCCAGCGCGTGTGCAGCCCGTTCACCAGCGTGCGCTCGACGAACGCCTGCGGCGACTGGCTCGCGAAGGTGTGGTTGAAGTGCTCGACGACGACGCGGTCGACCCCGTGGTCGCGCAGTGCCTCGAGCTTGTCGCGCAGCATCGCGATGCGCGGCGGCGCGCCGGCCGGGTTGAAGAATTCGCGCGGGTGCGGCTCGAACGTCATCACGCACACGGGCAGGCCGCGTGCGTCCGCTGCCGCGCGCACGCGCGCGAGCAGGGCCTGGTGGCCGCGATGGACACCGTCGAAGTTGCCGATCGTCAGCGCGCACGGGGCGCGGCTCTCGGCGTTGGGCAGGCCGCGGAAGACTTTCACGATAGCGGATGCAGCGTCGGGGGAATGGGCGGTGGGATGCCGCAAAGCAGAAGATTATAAACGTTCGGGCGGGCCGGCGGCCGAGAAGGCGGGAAACGCGAGGGCGAATGGTAAAATTCGCGGATGAAAAAAATCGTGATCCTGATTTCCGGTCGCGGCAGCAACATGGAGGCCATCGTCCGCGCGTGCGCGCGGGAACGCTGGCCGGCCCGGATTGCCGCCGTGATCGCCAACCTGCCCGATGCGGCCGGACTGGCTTTTGCCGCGTCGCACGGGGCGGCGACGGCGGTGGTCGACCACCGGTCGTTCGATGGCCGCGACAGCTTCGACGCGGCGCTCGCCGCCGAGATCGACCGTTTCGCGCCCGATCTCGTCGTCCTCGCCGGCTTCATGCGTATCCTCACGCCCGCATTCGTCAGACGATACGAGGGCCGGCTGCTGAATATCCATCCGTCGCTGCTGCCGAGCTTCAAGGGCATCCATACGCACCAGCAGGCGCTGGATGCCGGCGTCGCGCTGCATGGCGCGAGCGTGCATTTCGTCATTCCCGAGCTCGACAGCGGCGCGATCGTCGCGCAGGGCGCGGTGCCCGTGCGCGCCGGCGACGACGCGGCCGCGCTCGCGCAGCGCGTGCTGACGATCGAGCACGTGCTGTATCCGCGTGCGGTGCGCTGGTTCGTCGAGGGGCGCCTGCGCCTCGAGAACGGCCGTGCAGTGGTGGCGCCCGACGAGGCGCGCTGGATTTTCGCGGATCAACCGCATACCGAAACGAGTGAGGGTGTATGAAGCTGCACGGATTCCTGATCGGCCAGACCGAGACTTTGCTGGCCGAGGTGCTGAAGTTCGCCGGCCCCGCCGACGCGACGACGAGCCGGTTCTTCCGCGCGCATCCGAAGCTCGGGCATGCCGAGCGCGGCGTGATCGCGGAGGCCGTGTTCGCGGTGCTGCGCCGGAAGATGGAGTTTTCGCATCTGGCCGAGAGCGGCACGGGCACGCCCGCGCGGCGCCTCACGCTGCTCGGCCTGATGCAGACGGTCGGTCGCAATGCGCTGAAGCCATTCCTGTCCGACACCGAGTCCGCCTGGCTCGAGCACGTGTCGAAGATCGACCCTGCGAGCCTGCCTGTGCGCATTCGCACGAATCTGCCCGACTGGATTCACCAGGCGCTGTCGGCCCGTTTCGACGCCGACGAGCTCGCGCAACTCGCCGCCGCGCTGAACTACCCGGCGCCGCTCGACCTGCGTGCCAACGCGCAGAAGGCGACCCGCGACCAGGTGATCGAAGCGCTGCGCGTGAGCGGCATCGAGGCGGGCGCGACGCCGTTCGCGCCGTTCGGCGTGCGCGTGGTCGGCAAGCCGGCGCTGACGCGCCTGAAGCTGTTCGAGGAAGGCGCGATCGAGGTGCAGGACGAAGGCAGCCAGCTGCTGTGCTCGCTGGTCGCGCCGCGGCGCGGCGAGATGGTCGTCGATTTCTGCGCGGGCGCCGGCGGCAAGACGCTCGCGCTCGGCGCGATGATGCGCTCGACCGGGCGCCTCTATGCGTTCGACATCTCGGAGAAGCGCCTTGCGAAGCTGAAGCCGCGCCTCGCGCGCAGCGGGCTGTCGAACGTGAACCCGGTGCTGATCGACAGCGAGCACGACGCGAAGATCAAGCGGCTCGCCGGCAAGATCGACCGCGTGCTGGTCGACGCGCCGTGCAGCGGCCTCGGCACGCTGCGCCGCAATCCTGACCTGAAGTGGCGGCAGACGCGCACGGCGATCGACGAGCTGACGCCGAAGCAGGCGTCGATCCTCGCGAGCGCCGCACGGCTCGTGAAGAAGGGCGGCCGGCTCATCTACGCGACCTGCAGCGTGCTCGACGCCGAGAACGAGCGCATCGTCGAACAGTTCCTGGCCGATCACCCCGAGTTCGTGCTGGTGCCGGCGCAGCAGGTGCTGGCCGACCAGCGCATCGAGCTCGAGACGGGCGACTACCTGTCGCTATGGCCGCACCGTCACGCGACCGACGGTTTCTTCGCGGCGGTGCTCGAACGCCGCGCCGCGCAGTAACGACGCGCGGACGGACGATGGAGAATCTGCAGAGCCGCCTGCTGTCGCACCGGCTGGCATCGGTGATTCGCGATTTCCACCAGCCGGTGATGATCTGGCAGGCGGCGCTCCTCGTCGGGGCGCTGTGTTTCGCGTGGGTGGCCGCGCGCTTCGTGCACGGCCGGATCGACGCTCGGCGCCGGGCAGCCGGACGCGCGCCGGGCGCGGGCGCGCAAAGCCTGAAGCGTGCGCTGTTTCCGCTGTTCGGCAGCGTGTTCGTCGGCGCCGCGCAGCTCGCGTTCGACCCGTTCATGTCGACGTCGCTGCTGTCGCTCGCGCTCGTGCCGCTGTTCGGCATCGGGCTGATCTACGTGCTGTTCTTCTTCGCGCGGCGCGTGTTCGCGCGCGACGGCCACACGCACGCATGGCTGTCGATCGTCGAGAAGATCGTGTCGACCGTCGTGTGGGCCGCGATGGCGATGACCGTGCTCGGCATCCAGCGCGACGTGCTCGGCTGGCTCGACAGCGTGCAGTTCCGGGTCGCGACCGCGCACCTCACGCTGCTGTCGGTGATCTCCGGTGCGCTGTGGGTATGCGTGACGCTGATGGTCGCGATGTGGCTCGGCTCGGTGCTCGAGGATCGCCTGTCGCGCGCGAGCACGCTCGACGCGAACCTGAAGGTCGTGCTGTCGCGGGTCGGCCGCGCGCTGCTCGTGTTCGCGGCGATCCTGATCGGGCTGTCGCTCGTCGGCATCGACGTGACGGTGCTCGGCGTGTTCGGCGGCGCGGTGGGCGTCGGCCTCGGTTTCGGGCTGCAGAAGATCGCGAGCAACTACGTGTCGGGCTTCATCATCCTGGTCGACCGCTCGCTGCGGCTTGGCGATGCGATCAGCGTCGGCGGGCTGCAGGGCGTCGTCACGCAGATCCGCACGCGCTACACGGTCGTGCGCGGCCTCGACGGCAACGAGACGCTGATCCCGAACGAGAAACTGATCACCGACGTCGTGCAGAACCAGTCGTCGTACCTGACGCGCGGCTATGCGAAAGTCGCGGTGCAGGTCGCGTACACGAGCGACGTCGAGCAGGCGCTCGCGTTGCTCGTCGCTGCCGCGAAGGACGTGCCGCGTGTGCTGGCCGAGCCGGCGCCGACCCCGTACCTCGTGAGTTTCGGCGCGGACGGGATCGACCTGGAGCTCGGCTTCTGGATCGAGGATGCGGCGAAAGGCACGTCGGGCGTGCGCTCGAGCGTGAACCGCAACATCTGGCGGCTGTTCAGCGAGCACGGGATTTCGATTCCGTTTCCGCAGCGCGAGGTGCGCGTGGTCGGGCTGCCGGACGGCTTTCCCGCGCCGGGCGTGGCGGCCGGGCTCGATCCGGCGCCCGCCGACGGTGCGCTGAACGGGCGCGCGCCGGCGGCGTAGCGGGCGGGCGCGGTCAATCGTACCGATTCCCCGGTCGAAACCGGATCGCGCGCCTTTCCGAGTCCGCCGGTGGACCGCGCGGATTGCGTCAGGGCAAGAAAATATTCATTTTTTACAAAGACTTGGAACGGTTGAAGTAAAATTCTGGTCTACACGCGGTATGCTTTCATTTTTATGACGCTGGCATGAGCCGGCGTCGCTCTCATCACGGGTAACTGCCTTGTTGAATTCCCTGCTCGATTTTCTTTCCCACGGGCTCCTGCGTTTTTCGTGGTGGCAGGTCGCGCTGTTCGCGCTTGCCGTCACGCACGTCACGATCATCGGCGTGACGGTCTACCTGCATCGCTGCCAGGCGCACCGCGCGCTGGAGATGCATCCGATCGCGAGCCATTTTTTCCGTTTCTGGCTGTGGATGACCACCGGGATGCTGACCGGCCAGTGGGCGGCGATCCATCGCAAGCACCACGCGAAGTGCGAAACCGAGGAAGATCCGCACAGCCCGCAGACGCGCGGCATCTGGAAGGTGTTCCTCGAGGGCGCCGAGCTGTATCGCGCGGAAGCGAAGAATGAAGAGACGATGCGCAAGTTCAGCCACGGCACGCCGAACGACTGGCTCGAGCGCAATCTCTACTCGAAGTACCCGATCCTCGGCATCAGCATGATGATGGTGATCGACGTCGCGTTGTTCGGCGTGCTCGGCCTGACCGTGTGGGCCGTGCAGATGGTGTGGATCCCGTTCTGGGCGGCGGGCGTCGTCAACGGCTTCGGTCATTTCTGGGGTTATCGCAACTTCAACTCGGCCGACGCCAGCACGAACCTGTTCCCGTGGGGCATCCTGATCGGCGGCGAAGAACTGCACAACAACCACCACACGTTCGCGACGTCGGCGAAGCTGTCGAACAAGTGGTACGAGTTCGATATCGGCTGGATGTACATCCGCATCATGTCGGCATTCGGTCTCGCCAAGGTGAAGAAGGTCGCGCCCACGCCGCGCCTGAACAAGCCGAAGACGGTGCTCGACCAGGAAACGCTGCAGGCCGTGCTGTCGAACCGCTATGAAGTGATGGCGAGTTACGGCAAGGCCGTGAAGCGTGCGTACCGCCAGGAGCTCGCGCACCTGAAGGAACTCGGTTCGAGCGAGAAGTACCAGCTGATGCGCGGCGCGCGCAAGTGGTTCCACAAGGACGCCGACGGCCTCGACGAGCCGCAGAAAAAGCTGCTGCCGGAAATCTTCGCGAACAGCCAGAAGCTGCATACGTACTTCCAGCTGCGCCAGGATCTCGCCGCGATCTGGGATCGTTCGACCGCGTCGCGCGAACAACTTCTCGCGCAATTGCAGGATTGGTGCCATCGCGCGGAACAAAGCGGCATCAAGGCGCTGCAGGAATTCGCGACGCGCCTGCGTCGCTACGCCTGATTCGAAATCGATTAGAATCTCAGGACGTCACAAACCCCGCGTTGGCGGGGTTTTTTCATTTGGGGCGCCGGTTTTTGACGGATCGGCGGCGCCGGTATTGGTATGAAGCTTTGGGGCGTGGCGAGTGGGTGCCCCGGACGAGTGCAAGGGATGGGATCGGGGCAGGCGCCAAAGCGCCGACGCTGATCGACCGCGAAGCATGGGATCAGAGTAAGCGCTGAAGCGCCAACTCTGATCGACAGGAGATATGGAGATGCAATCGACGATCAAACCCGTCGAGTACGACCGGCCCGTCGCAGCTGGGACCGTGTGCGGCGTGGGACAGGCATGGGCCAAGGTGCCCGAGGCGCCGTCCGCCGAGGAGCGCGCTTCGCTGAAGGCACGCATCAAGGCGTTGCTCGCCCGTGAAAAGGCCGTGCTGGTCGCCCACTACTACGTGGATGCCGAACTGCAGGAACTGGCCGACGAAACGGGCGGCTGCGTGGCCGATTCGCTCGAAATGGCCCGCTTCGGCCGCGATCACGACGCGCAGACGCTGGTCGTCGCGGGCGTGCGCTTCATGGGCGAAACCGCGAAGATCCTGAGCCCGAACAAACGGATCCTGATGCCCGATCTCGACGCGACCTGTTCGCTCGACCTCGGCTGTCCGGTCGACGAATTCTCGGCGTTCTGCGATGCGCATCCGGACCGTACCGTCGTCGTCTACGCGAACACCAGCGCGGCCGTGAAGGCGCGCGCGGACTGGATGGTCACGTCGTCGATCGGCCTCGAGATCGTGGCCGATCTGCACGCGCGCGGCGAAAAGATCATCTGGGCCCCGGACCGCCATCTGGGCAGCTATATCCAGAAGAAGACCGGCGCGGACATGCTGCTGTGGCAGGGCTCGTGCCTCGTCCACGACGAGTTCAAGGGCATCGAGCTCGACCTGCTGCGCGCCGAATATCCGGACGCGAAGGTGCTCGTCCATCCCGAGTCGCCGGAAAACGTCGTGGCGCAGGCCGATGTCGTCGGTTCGACCACGCAACTGATCGACGCGGCCGTCAAGTTCGACGCGAAGCGCTTCATCGTCGCGACCGATCTCGGCATCCTGCACAAGATGCAGCTCGCAGCGCCCGGCAAGACCTTCATCGCGGCGCCGACGGCCGGCAACAGCGCGACCTGCAAGAGCTGCGCGCACTGCCCGTGGATGGCGATGAACGGCCTCGCGAATCTCGCCGACGTGCTTGAACGCGGTCACAACGAGATCTTCGTCGATCCCGCGATCGGCGAGCGTGCGCGTTTGCCGATCGACCGGATGCTCGAATTCGCGGCTGCGCACAAGAAGCGCGTGCAGGCGAGCGGCGACTTGCAGCGCGACCAGCAACTGTTCGCGAACGTGGGGGCGGCGTAATGAACGGCCCCCACGCTCACATTCGTTCGCTGTCGACCGGAGTTGGCGCTTCAGCGCTTACTCCGGTCCCATGCACGGCTCCCCCCGAGGGGGCGGCCGCCTTCCTTGGGGGCGGCCCGGCGGAAGGCGCCGCGACTGCAGTCTCCCCTCTGTTCGAAGCCGTCCGCGCCCAATACGGCGCGGCATTCGACGAAGCGATCGCGCGCAACGTGGCCGATGCGATCGCCGAAGACGTCGGCACCGGCGACCAGACCGGGCGGCTCGTGCCGGCCGGCGAGCGCCGCCGTGCGCGGATCATCGTGCGCGAGGAAGCCGTGCTGTGCGGCGTGCCGTGGTTCGACGCCGTGATCGCCCGGATCGATCCGTCGATCGTCGTGCAATGGCGCTATCGCGAAGGCGACCGGATGACGGCCGATTCGACCGTGTGCGAACTCGAAGGGCCGGCGCGCTCGCTCCTGACCGCCGAGCGCAACGGGCTGAACTTCCTGCAGCTGCTGTCGGGCGTCGCGACCGCGACGCGCCGCTACGTCGATCGCGTCGAAGGCACGCGCGCGAAGATCCTCGATACGCGCAAGACGCTGCCGGGGCTGCGGCTCGCGCAGAAGTACGCGGTGCGCGTGGGCGGCGGCGAGAACCAGCGTCTCGCGCTGTACGACGGCATCCTGATCAAGGAGAACCACATCGCGGCGGCAGGCGGTGTCGGCGAGGCACTCGATGCGGCGTTCGCGCTGGAATCGGGCGTGCCCGTGCAGATCGAAGTCGAGACGCTCGCGCAGCTCGACACGGCGCTCGCGCATCGCGCGCAGTCGGTGCTGCTGGACAACTTCACGCTCGACATGATGCGCGAAGCGGTGAGTGTGGCTGCGGGCAAGGCCGTGCTCGAGGTATCGGGCGGCGTCAATCTCGATACGGTGCGCGCGTTCGCGGAGACGGGCGTCGATCGCATCTCGATCGGCGCGCTGACGAAGGACGTGCGGGCGACGGACTATTCGATGCGGATCGTCGACTGACCCAACGTCGTTCAATCAGACAAAAAGCCGCTGGCGCGCGAACGCCGGCGGCTTTTTTCTTGTGCTGCGGCCGCAGCGGGAAAGGGCGGCGTGCGGCTCAGCGGCGCACGCGCGGCGTGAGCACGCTCGGCAATGCCTTCGGCAGCGTATGCGGCCAGTCGCGGCTGTAGTGCAGCCCGCGGCTTTCGCGGCGGGAGTGCGCGCTCTTGACAATCAGCGTTGCCACGTCGACGAGGTTGCGCAGTTCGAGCAGGTCGCGCGTCACGCGGAAATTCGCGTAGTACTCGTGGATCTCGTCGCGCAGCAGCGACAGCCGGTGCTTCGCGCGCTCGAGGCGCTTGTCGGTGCGCACGATGCCGACGTAGTTCCACATCAGGCGGCGCAGTTCGTCCCAGTTATGTGCAACGACGACTTCCTCGTCCGCATCCGATACGCGGCTTTCGTCCCACGCGGGCAGCGTGGCGGGCGTGTCGGTATCGAAGCCGGCCGCCTCGATCGCCTCGGCTGTCGCGCGGCCGATCACGAGGCATTCGAGCAGCGAGTTGCTCGCGAGCCGGTTCGCGCCGTGCAGCCCCGTGTACGATGTTTCGCCGACCGCATACAGGTCGGCGAGATCGGTGCGCCCCGCGAGATCGGTGACGACGCCGCCGCACGTATAGTGCGCGGCCGGCACGACGGGGATCGGCTGTTTCGCGATGTCGATGCCGAATTCGAGGCAGCGCGCATGAATCGTCGGGAAATGTTCGCGCAGGAACGCTTCCGGCTGATGGCTGATGTCGAGATACACGCAGTCGATCCCGCGCTTCTTGATCTCGAAGTCGATCGCGCGTGCGACGATGTCGCGCGGCGCGAGCTCGGCGCGCGGATCGTGCGCGGGCATGAAGCGCGTGCCGTCGGGCAGCTTCAGCAGGCCGCCTTCGCCGCGCACGGCTTCCGAAATCAGGAACGACTTCGCGTACGGATGGAACAGGCAGGTCGGGTGGAACTGGATGAATTCCATGTTCGACACGCGGCAGCCCGCCCGCCACGCCATCGCGATGCCGTCGCCGGTCGCGGTGTCGGGGTTCGTCGTGTACAGGTAGACCTTGCCGGCGCCGCCGGTGGCGAGCACCGTATGCGGCGCCTCGATCGTAATCGTACGGTCGTTGTCGACGTCGAGCGCATACAGGCCGTGACAGCGGCGGCCGGGCAGGCCGAGGCGGTCCGACGTGATCAGGTCGATCGCATGGTGGTTTTCGAAGAACGTGATGTTCGGATGCTGGCGCGCGCGCTCCGACAGCGTCGCAAGCACCGCATGGCCGGTCGCATCGGCCGCATGGATGATCCGGCGATGGCTGTGGCCGCCTTCGCGCGTCAGATGAAAGCCGAGTTCGGCCGCGTCGTCCTTCGTGAACGGCACGCCTTGCGAGATCAGCCATTCGATTGCTTCGCGGCCGTGCTCGACGATGTAGCGCGTCGCGCCTTCGTCGCACAGGCCGCCACCGGCGACCAGCGTGTCGTCGACGTGGTTCTCGATGCTGTCCGTCGAGTCGAGGACCGCCGCGATGCCGCCCTGCGCGTTATCGCTCGCCCCCTCCATCATCGAACGTTTCGCGATCAGCGCGACACGTCGCGTGCTGGCCAGGTTGAGTGCGACCGATAGCCCTGCCAGGCCGCTGCCGACGATCGCCACGTCGAATTTCATGCTGCATCTCCATCGTTACGCTTTTGATCTTGTGCGTTCCGGCGGCCGCGGCCGCGGAAAGGGGAGAGCATACCGCGTCGGGCCCGAGCGTGCGCGCAAAACAAAAAGCCCCGCAGGAGCGGGGCTTTTCGGTCGCCGTCAGGCTGGCAGAAACCGGAGATTACTTGATCTTGGTTTCTTTGTATTCCACATGCTTGCGGACGACGGGATCGAACTTCTTGATCGCCATCTTTTCCGGCATGTTGCGCTTGTTCTTCGTGGTCGTGTAGAAGTGACCCGTACCAGCGGTGGACTCGAGCTTGATCTTGTCGCGTGCGCCTTTTGCCATGATTGTGCTCCTTGGGCTTAGGCTTCGCCGCGTGCGCGCAGGTCAGCGAGCACGGAATCGATGCCGTTCTTGTCGATCAGGCGCAGGCCGGCGTTCGAGACGCGCAGGCGCACCCAGCGGTTTTCGCTTTCAACCCAGAACCGGCGGTTTTGCAGGTTCGGCAGGAAGCGACGCTTGGTCTTGTTGTTGGCGTGGGAAACGTTGTTGCCGCTCATCGGCGCTTTCCCAGTTACTTGGCATACGCGTGCCATGAGAGCACTCCTAATACGCTAAATTCGGGGTTCGATCGCCGGTGAAGGTTCCATCGCGCCGCCACGTGATCCATGGTTGCACTCAGAACGCCGTAGCCCTTGCAGACGAGGCCCTTCGATGGCTAGAACTGGTTGGAAAAAATACAGACGGCGATTCTAGCAGAAAAAGTTCAGAAAAATCAAACCTAATTTCACTTCGCCGTTGCGGCGCCCTGGGACGGGCCGCCGCGCCACAGTTTACAGCCAACCGGCCCGCGCGAACGAAAAAGTATCGCTGACGCCGACGACGACGTGATCGAGCAGCCGCACGTCGACGAGTTCGAGCGCGTCTTTCAGCACGCGGGTCAGGCGGCGGTCTTCCGCGCTCGGCTGCACCGCGCCCGACGGATGGTTGTGCGCGACGATCAGCGCCGCGGCGTTATGTTTCATCGCGCGGCGCACGATCTCGCGCGGATAGACGGCCATGCGCGTGAGCGAGCCGCGCGCGATTTCCTCCATGTCGATCAGGCGGTTGCGCGCGTCCAGATAGACCGCGATGAACACTTCGTACTGGCGCGTGCTGATCTTCAGTCGCAAACAATCCTCGACGGCACCGGGCGAGTCGATCGGCGTCCGTTCCTCCGCTTTCTCCACCAGCATGCGCCGCGCGATCTCGGTGACCGCGACGAGCCGCGCGGAGCGCGCGGGACCGATGCCGGGGTGCGCCTCGAAATCGCCGGTGGTCGCTTCGAGCAGCCCGCTCAGCGTGCCGAACTGCTCGACCAGTTTGCGGGCGGTGACGAAGACATCGTGACCGGGCTTGCCGGTGCCGAGCAGCAGCGCGATCAGCTCGTCGTCGGTCAGCGCGGTCGGCCCGCGTTCCACCAGCCGTTCGCGCGGCCGCTCGGGCCGCCAGCCGGCCGGGCGGCGCCTGTGCCGGTTGATCGGGATGACGCGGCCGGGCGGATCGGTCGGCGTGTCGGCGGTGTCGCGGCATTCGGCCGACGGCAGGATGAGGCGGGGTGACGGCATGCTCGGAACTCCATTGGGCGCGGGCGGCGTGCGCGACGTCGTCGCACTTTCCTCCTTGCCCGCTCAGGTGACTTACAATATTGGCTTTGCGCCGGGCCATTCGGCCGTATCGGGCGCCGACTGAACGAGTAATTCATGAGCCTCATCGATCTATCCGAAGTGAAGCCCGGTTCCCACGTCACGTTGCATTACCGGCTGGCACTGGCCGACGGCGCCGACATCGTCAACACCTTCTCGGACAAGCCGGCCACGCTGCTGCTGGGCGCGGGGCAACTGGCGCCGTCGCTGGAACAGATTCTGCTCGGGCTCAGGGTTGGCGACCACTCGACTTTTCAGCTAGCCCCCGATCAGGGGTTCGGCCCCCGCAATCCCGACATGCTCCAGCGCGTGACGCTGTCGACGCTGCGCGAGAACGGGATGGTCGGCGACGATTTCACCCCGGGCGAACTCATCGAGTTCAATGCACCGGATGGCGGTCGCTACGCGGGGGTGCTGAAGGAAGTCAGCGAGACCTCGGCGCTGTTCGACTTCAATCATCCGCTCGCGGGCCAGGCGCTCACGTTCGAAGTGAAAATCATCGGAATCCTGTAATCATGAGTACCACCGATACGCTGTCCGGGCAGACCGTCGCCGCCGACGCCGAAATCCTGCTGGCCCAGCCGCGCGGCTTCTGCGCGGGCGTCGACCGCGCGATCGAGATCGTCGAGCGCGCCATCGCGATGCACGGTGCGCCGATCTACGTGCGTCACGAAATCGTCCACAACAAGTACGTGGTCGAGGATCTGAAGAAGAAGGGCGCGATCTTCGTCGAGGAACTCGAGGAAGTGCCGGCCGGCAACACCGTGATCTTCAGTGCGCACGGCGTGTCGAAAGCCGTGCGCGACGAGGCCGACGTGCGCGGGCTGCGCATTTACGACGCAACCTGCCCGCTCGTCACGAAGGTGCACGTCGAGGTGGCGAAGATGCGCCAGGACGGCGTCGACATCGTCATGATCGGGCACAAGGGCCATCCCGAAGTCGAAGGCACGATGGGCCAGGTCGAGCGCGGCATGCACCTCGTCGAAAGCGTCGAGGACGTGCAGAAGCTCGAACTCGCCGATCCCGAGCGCATCGCGCTCGTCACGCAGACGACGCTGTCCGTCGACGACGCGGCCGAGATCATCGGTGCGCTGAAGGCGAAGTATCCGAAGATCCGCGAACCGAAGAAGCAGGACATCTGCTACGCGACGCAAAACCGCCAGGACGCGGTGAAGTTCATGGCGCCGCAATGCGATGTCGTGATCGTGGTCGGGAGCCCGAACAGCTCGAACTCGAGCCGGTTGCGCGAAGTGGCCGAAAAGCGCGGGGTGGCCGCGTACATGGTCGACGCGCCCGACCAGATCGATCCGGCATGGGTCGCCGGCAAGCGCCGCATCGGCGTGACGGCCGGCGCGTCGGCGCCCGAGGTGCTCGCCCAGGCCGTGATCGCACGGCTGCGCGAACTCGGCGTGCGCAACGTCCGGGCGCTCGACGGCATCGAGGAAAACGTGTCGTTTCCGCTGCCGCGCGGGTTGAACCTGCCGCCCGCCGCCTGATTGCCGCATCGCACTCGCGGAACACCGAAGCGCGCCTCCCGGCGCGCTTTTTTTGTGGTCTCGAAATTGCAATCGCAACCATTATTCCCAATCGTGGTGCAACCCGGTTGCTCCCGCCGCGCGTAATCGTGTCTCAAAATTGGTTGCAATGCAGGAAAACCCCATCGAATCAGGAATATTGGCGTCCTATAAATGGAGTTACAATGCGCCCGTTTTCAAGCCGGAATGGCTTTGAAATCGGGTTTTTGGCAAGGCGCGGGAGACCATTCAATGCATGTGAAGTTGGCTTACGCCGTGTCCGTCGCCGCACCGGTTGCAATCCATGCCGGCTGCAGCAAAAAGAGCGACGACGGGGCGGGCAGGGAGGCGGCGGGGTTCGCGGCGCCATCGGCCAGCGGCGTGCGCGTCGCCGGAAGCGGACGCGCGGCGCCATCGGCACGCCGTATCGCGCAACTGGGCAGGGACAAGGAACACGGGGCACGTTTGACGATCGAGGAAATCAACGCGCGCGGCCCGACGACCGGGCCGGCAGCGGGCATGCAGGCTGCGCCGCGGCCAGCGGCCGGTCGATGGATGCCGGACGATCGCGGCGTTGCCGGCAGCGTGCCGATGCCACTGTCCCGCCTTCAATTCGATTCGACGAAACAGCGCGTTGCCGCGACCGCCCATGGCGTGGCGCGCAGTCTGGTTCGTACGATGGATTCCGATGCAGTCCTGACGCAAGTCGGGCGCGGCTGCCGCAACGCCTTGCCGGGCGACGCGGCGCGGAATCCGCTCCGTCCGGGCGCGATGCTTGCATGGCACCGGACGGGCCAGGGCACGGATGCCGGGAAACCGGACGACGGCCGTCTCGGCATGCTGCCCCACGACTTCAAGGAGGCCACGAACACCGTCCTCGATGTCGTGACGATTTAGCGACGGGACTCATGACGGCACCGAAACAGTGCGGTGCCGTTTTTGTATCCGCTCCGGCGGCAGGTCCGGCCGTACAGGCCGGGCGGCGCGCGCCGGGACGATCCACCCTTACCGGTATCGACTAGTACCCGCAGTGTCGCCGAGAAGGCGCGATGCCTCGCTTACCCGCGGCGCAACGACCTCCGGCAGCATGGGCCAAGGAGCTTTAAATGGATATTTTCGTCCAGCAGGTTCTCAACGGGCTGGTGCTCGGCAGTGTGTACGCCATCATCGCGTTGGGATACACGATGGTGTACGGCATTCTCGGCATCATCAACTTCGCGCACGGCGACGTGCTGATGATCGGCGCGATGGTCGCGCTGTCGGCCATCACCGTGCTGCAGAACCACTTTCCCGGCCTCGGCAACGTCGCGACGCTGACGATCGGCCTGGGCATCGCCGCGGTCGTCTGTGCGTTCGTCGGCTTCACGATCGAACGGGTCGCGTACCGGCCGCTGCGCCGCGCGCCGCGCCTCGCGCCGCTGATCACCGCGATCGGCGTGTCGATCCTGCTGCAGACGGCTGCGATGATCATCTGGTCGCGCAACCCGCTGCCGTTCCCGCAATTGCTGCCGACCGACCCGATCAACGTGATCAAGGCCACCGACACCACGCCTGGCGCCGTGATCTCGGTCACTGAAATCGTGATCATCGCGGTCGCGTTCCTCGTGATGGCAGGCCTGCTGCTGCTCGTGCACAAGACCAAGCTCGGCCGCGCGATGCGCGCGATCGCCGAAAGCCCGAACACCGCCAGCCTGATGGGCGTGAACCCGAACTTCGTGATCTCCGCGACGTTCATGATCGGCTCCGCGCTCGCCGCGCTGGCCGGCGTGATGATCGCGTCCGAATACGGCAACGTGCACTTCTACATGGGCTTCATCCCCGGCATGAAGGCGTTCACCGCGGCGGTGCTCGGCGGGATCGGCAACCTCGGCGGCGCGATGGTCGGCGGCGTGCTGCTCGGCCTGATCGAGCAGCTCGGGGCCGGCTACATCGGCAACCTCACGGGCGGCGTATTCGGCAGCAACTATCAGGACGTGTTCGCCTTCATCGTGCTGATCATCGTGCTGGTGTTCCGTCCGTCGGGGCTGCTGGGCGAACGGGTCGCGGATCGCGCGTAACGGAAGGGGAGCAAACAACATGACATCCATTCAACCGATCGAATCGTCGACGTCGCTCGTCGAAGAGCGCAACACCGCCAAGACCGTGGTCATCGGCCTCCTCACCGCGGTCCTCGTGATCGCCGCGCCGATCCTGATCGGCTCTGCCGGCGGCAACTACTGGGTCCGCGTGCTCGACTTCGCGATGCTGTACGTGATGCTCGCGCTGGGCCTGAACGTGGTGGTCGGCTTCGCCGGCCTGCTCGACCTCGGCTACATCGCGTTCTATGCGGTGGGCGCATACGTGGCGGCACTCCTGAGCTCGCCGCACCTGACCTCGCAGTTCGAGTGGATCGCGGCGCTCGCGCCGAACGGCCTGCACGTGCCGTTCCTGCTCATCGTGCCGATCGCGATGGCGCTGGCGGCGACCTTCGGGATCCTGCTCGGCGCGCCGACGCTGCGCCTGCGCGGCGACTATCTGGCGATCGTGACGCTCGGCTTCGGTGAAATCGTCCGGATCTTCATGAACAACCTCGACCGTCCGGTGAACATCACCAACGGCCCGAAGGGGATCACGGGCATCGATCCGGTGCACGTCGGCGGCTTCAACCTGTCGCAGACGCATACGCTGTTCGGCTTCCAGCTGCCGTCGGTGTACATGTACTACTACCTGTTCGTGCTCTGCTCGCTGCTGGTGATCTGGGTGTGTACGCGTCTGCAGCACTCGCGTATCGGCCGCGCGTGGGCAGCGATCCGCGAAGACGAGATCGCCGCGAAGGCGATGGGCATCAACACCCGTAACGTGAAGCTGCTCGCGTTCGCGATGGGCGCGTCGTTCGGCGGCCTGTCGGGCTCGATGTTCGGCGCGTTCCAGGGCTTCGTGTCGCCCGAGTCGTTCACGTTCTGGGAATCGATCGTCGTGCTCGCCTGCGTGGTGCTCGGCGGCATGGGTCATATCCCGGGCGTGATCCTGGGTGCGGTGCTGCTCGCGATCTTCCCGGAATTCCTGCGCTCGACGATGAGCCCGCTGCAGCATGCGCTGTTCGGTCACGACATCGTCGATACGGAAGTGATCCGTCAGGCGCTGTACGGCCTCGCGATGGTGGTCATCATGCTGTACCGCTCGGAAGGCCTGTGGCCCGCGCCGAAGCATGAGGACAAGATCGCGAAACTGGCGAAGCGCAACAGCAAGAAGCCGGTGCGCGCTTAACCAACGGACAAGGGGATAACACACATGAGCGACAAGCAAATCCGACTGTCCGTGCAGGGCGTGAACAAGCGCTTCGGCGGGCTGCAGGCACTGTCCGACGTCGGCCTGCAGATCCGCGAAGGCGAGATCTATGGCCTGATCGGCCCGAACGGCGCCGGCAAGACGACGTTCTTCAACGTGATCACGGGCCTCTACACGCCGGACTCCGGCGACTTCAAGCTGGACGGCACGAACTACACGCCGACGGCCGTGCACCAGGTGGCCAAGGCCGGCATCGCGCGCACGTTCCAGAACATCCGCCTGTTCGGCGGGATGACGGCGCTCGAGAACGTGATGGTGGGCCGCCACGTGCGCACCAAGCACGGGCTGCTCGGGGCGGTGTTCCAGACGCCGGCCGAACGTCAGGAAGAGCGCGAGATCAAGGAACGCGCGATCGAGCTGCTCGAATACGTCGGCGTGCTGCAGTACGCCGACTACACGTCGCGCAACCTGTCGTACGGTCACCAGCGTCGTCTGGAAATCGCACGGGCCCTGGCGACCGACCCGAAGCTGCTCGCGCTCGACGAGCCGGCAGCCGGGATGAACGCGACCGAGAAGGTCGAACTCACGCGCCTGCTCGACAAGATCCGCTCGGACGGCCGCACGATCCTGCTGATCGAGCACGACGTGAAGCTCGTGATGGGGCTGTGCAACCGGATGACGGTGCTCGATTACGGCAAGGTGATCGCCGAGGGTCTGCCGCAGGACGTGCAGAAGAATCCGAAGGTGATTGAGGCATATCTCGGCGCAGGGGTGCACTGATGGCAGCGGCAATGTTGAAAATCAAGGGCTTGCAGGTCAACTATGGCGGCATCCAGGCCGTCAAGGGCGTTGACATGGAAGTCCGTCAGGGCGAGCTCGTGACGCTGATCGGCGCGAACGGCGCCGGCAAGACCACGACGATGAAGGCGATCACCGGCCTGAAGCCGTACTCGGCGGGCGACATCGAGTACGACGGCAAGTCGATCAAGGGCGTGCCGTCGCACGAACTGCTCAAGCGCGGCCTCGCGATGGTGCCGGAAGGCCGCGGGATCTTCGCGCGGATGTCGATCATCGAGAACATGCAGATGGGCGCGTACCTGCGCAACGACAAGGAGCAGATCAAGAAGGACGTCGACCGGATGTTCGGCTTCTTTCCGCGCCTGAAGGAACGGGCGACGCAGCTCGCGGGCACGCTGTCGGGCGGCGAGCAGCAGATGCTCGCGATGTCGCGCGCGATTCTCTCCAAGCCGAAGCTGCTGCTGCTCGACGAGCCGTCGATGGGCCTGTCGCCGATCATGGTCGAGAAGATCTTCGAAGTGGTGCGCGAGATCTCGAAGGAAGGCATCACGGTGCTGCTGGTCGAGCAGAACGCACGCCTCGCGCTGCAGGCGGCCGACCGCGGCTACGTGATGGATTCGGGCACGGTCACGATGGAAGGCGACGCCAAGCAGATGCTCGACGATCCGAAGGTGCGCGCCGCGTATCTGGGCGAGTAAGCGATCGAATGAACGGGCCGGTTGCGCAGGTCGCACCCGGGCTTTCAAAAAGCCGTCACGGGATAGCCGTGACGGCTTTTTTTTCGTATCGTGCGATTCGCGTCGAACTGTGCGCGCAAAGGCGACTCCATTCGATTGTTGCGCCGGCTAGCGTGCGGTCGTCCGCATGCGGTCGCCCGCAGCCGGTCGCCCGCAGCCGGTCGCCCGCAAACGGACACACGGGCCGCGTAGCATCGGCGGCTCATCGGGACACGGAGAACACGCATGAGTCTGGACTACGGTTTCGTGAAGGCGAAGGTGACGTCGGTGGCGCGGCTGAAGGGTTCGCCGCACGGCAGCGAGATCCAGTATCACATCCACCTGACGCTGGCGCTGCCGGCGGGCGACTGGGATGTCGCGATCAATGTCGGCACCAACGACGCGGACGACCTGCTGAACTACAAGCTCGTCTACGATTTCCACCATCCGGTCACGCAGACGCTCGCCGCCGCGGCCGAAGGCTTTACCGATCTCACGGGGCAGGCCGCGCTGCCCGCGCTCGACTACCTGCGCAGCGACATCCTGAACGAGACGGGCGCGTGGCGCGCGAGCGCGGTGATGGACGGCACCGAGCATCCGGAGCCGATCCCGTCGCTGCTGCGGCTCGTGAACGCCGCGCAGTCGCAGGGCCTCGACGTCGTCGTGTTCGGCCGCACCTATGCGCAAGGCAACGGCATCCACGACACGCACATGAACCAGGGCTCGACCGGCCCGAACTACCTGCATCGCGCGGGCGACGATCACAACGACCACAACGACGTGTGGCAGGACGGCGCGCTGATCGTGCGCGTGAGCGACACGCAGTGGGCCGCGTATTTCGCGGCGTTCGAGCAGCAGGCCGTGCCGACCGACGCGCTCGGCAACCCGCTGCCGGGCGCGGGGCCGATCACGCGCTGAGCCGTGCCGCTGCCGGCGGCCGCGTTACGCGGCGGGCAGCGTCTTGCCGAACGAGATGCGTTCCTCGACGCGATAGCCGAGCGCCGCGTAGAAGCGGCATGCGTCCTCGTTGCCGGGCAGCACCTGGAGGTTGATCTTCAGGCAGCCGCGCGCGGCGAGCGCGCGTTCCGCATGCGCGATCAGCGCGCGGCCGACGCCGAGCCGGCGTGCGTCGTTCGCGACGCCGAACGAGTAGAGCCAGCCGCGATGTCCGTCGAAACCGGCCATCAGCGTGCCGACGACGCGCGCCCCGCTGGTCGCGACGAAGAACAGTTCCGGCTGGGTCGCGAGCTTCAGCTCGATCGATCGCAGCGGATCGCGGTGCGGCGGCGCACCGGCTTCGTCGTACTGCGGGAACGCGTCGCGCCATACCGCGAGCACGGCATCGGTGTCGGCGCGTTCGAACGGGCGGATAGCGACAGCATCGGCGGCGGCATCCATCGCGGGGTCTCCTTACAGCGTGTCGAGGATCGACCGCAGCATCGCCATCATCCGGTCGATTTCTTCGGTCGTCACGTTCAGCGCGGGCATGAAGCGCAGCAGGTTCGGCCGTGCGGCGTTCAGCAGCAGGCCGTCGGGCTGCATGTCGCGCGCCTTCTCGACGATCTGCGGGCCGATGTCCTTGCCGAGCAGCAGCGCGCGCAGCAGGCCTTCGCCGCGTTCGCCCTCGAAGCCGCGCTCCTCCGACAGCTCGAGCAGCTTGCGCTTCAGGTATTCGCCGCGCTCGCGCACGCCTTCCAGGAAGCCGGGCGCGACGAGCTGCGAGATGACCGAATGACCGGCCGCCGTCATCAGCGGGTTGCCGTTGTACGTGCCGCCCTGGTCGCCGGCCTCGAACACCGCGACATCGGCCTTCGACAGCAGCGCCGCGAGCGGCACGCCGCTGCCGATGCCCTTGCCGAGCGTCATGATGTCCGGCTCGATATCGGCGAGTTCGTACGCGAACAGCGTGCCCGCGCGGCCGCAGCCGCTCTGCACTTCGTCGACAATCAGCAGCAGGTTGTGCTGTTTCGTCAGCGCGCGCAGCTCCTGCATGAATTCGCGCGTGGCCGGAATCACGCCGCCTTCGCCCTGGATCGGTTCGAGCATCACCGCGACGGTCTTGTCGGTGATCAGCTTCTCGACCGAGTTGATGTTGTTCAGTTCGGCCTTCGGGAAGCCCGGCACCTGCGGCGCGTAGATCGTGTCCCAGCCCGGCTTGCCGCTGGCCGACATCGTCGCGAGCGTGCGGCCGTGGAAGCTGTGGTCGAACGTGATGATCTCGTACGCGCCGTTCCTGAACTTGCGGCCCCACTTGCGCGCGAGCTTGATCGCGCCTTCGTTCGCCTCGGCGCCGCTGTTCGTGAAGAACACCTTGTCGAACACGCTCTGCTGCGTGAGCAGGGCCGCGAGCTTCGCCATCGGCTCGTTGTAGAACGCCGGCGACGGGTTCAGCAGCTTTTCGGCCTGCGTTTTCAGTGCTTCGACGACACCGTCGTTGCAATGGCCGAGGCTGTTGACGGCCCAACCCTGGATGAAGTCCAGATAGCGCTTGCCCGTGTGATCGTAGAGCCACGAACCCTTGCCGTGCGTAAACACGATGTCGGGGCGGTTCGTGATGTACATCAGCGAGTCGATCGGATAATCGTTCAGGGGCATGGCAGCAGACTCCAGCGGGCGTTGAAAGGGAAACGGGCAATAAAAAAGCCACGGAAGGCCGTGGCTGGTGGGTCGAACAGCTTGTGCGTAACCGGTGAAGCGGAGGAGGGTTACGCGCGAGTCCGTGACGAGCCGGCGGCATCCGGGCGGAGCGGCGAGCGGCGACGTCGGAGAGCGGACAGGAAGCGGTTCATGTGCGCAAGCATAAGGCATCCCGCGCCCCACTGTAAACCGCCGCGATGCCACGGATGTGACACGGGCGGCGCGCGGCGGGGACGCGGGCGCGCCCGGTGCTCAGACCGGATGCGCGAGATCGGCGGCGCTCGTGAACGAGTCCGCGTAGAACTCCTCGGCCGGCAGCGCGTGGTGCTGCGTGAAGTCGCGCTGCGCGGATTCGACCATCACCGGCGCCCCGCACGCGTACACCTGGTGGCCGGACAGATCGGGCAGATCATCGATCACCGCGCGATGGACGAAACCGGTGCGGCCCGTCCACTGGTCGGCGTCGTCCGGCTCGGAGAGCACCGGCACGTACTTGAAGTTCGGGATGTCGCGCGCCCACTGCTCGGCGAGCTCGGCGAGGTAGATGTCCTTCTTGCGGCGCGCGCCCCAGTAGAGCGTCATCGGGCGCGTGATGCCCGAGTGCTTCACATGCTCGATGATCGCCTTGATCGGCGCGAAGCCGGTGCCCGACGCGAGCAGCACGATCGGCTTGTCGGAGTCCTCGCGCAGGAAGAACGTGCCGAGCGGGCCTTCGAAGCGCAGGATGTCGCGCTCCTTCATCGCGCCGAACACGTGGTCGGTGAACTTGCCGCCCGGCATGTGGCGGATGTGCAGCTCGATCGGGCCTTCCTCGTGCGGCGCGTTCGCCATCGAGTAGCTGCGGCGCGAGCCGTCCTTCAGGATGAATTCGACGTACTGGCCGGCGAGGTACTGCAGGCGTTCGTTGGCTGGCAACTGCAGCTTCACGACCATCACGTCGTCCGCCTTGCGTTCGAGCGCGGCGATCCGACACGGCAGCTTCTTGACCTGCACGCCGTCGACGCCGGCGATCTCGCGCACGTCGATCTCGAGATCGCATTGCGCCTTCGAGCAGCACAGCAGCGCGAGGCCGCGCGTGCGTTCGTCGTTGGACAGCGCCGACGCGGCGTGCGGGCCCTGTTCGATCTGGCCCGACACGATCTGGCCCTTGCAGGAGCCGCACGCGCCGTTCTTGCAGCCGTACGGCAGATGGACGTTCTGACGCAACGCGGCCGCCAGCACGGTTTCGTCCGACTCGACCTGGAATTGCCGGCCGCTTTGCTTGAGAGTGACGTTGAATGCCATAGAACCAAACTAGAACAAAATGGGGGAACCGTGCATGTCGCGCACGGCAGCTACAATGCAAAACCGTTGCGCGTCGCGCAACGGCGGCTACTGATTTCGCAACCAACATGATCGCGACACGAATCCTGCGCCGGCCGCGCGTACTGATCGTCGGCTGCGGCGACGTCGGCATGCGCTGCGTCGCGCAATGGCGTGACGCGCGCCGCGACTTGCGCATCCTCGCGCTGACGAGCCACCCGGCCCGCTGCGACGAATTGCGCGCCGCGGGCGCCACGCCGATCGTCGGCGATCTCGATCGCCCGGCGACGCTCGGCCGTCTCGCGGGCCTCGCCCGCACGATCCTGCATCTCGCGCCGCCGCAATCCGACGGCCGCGACGATCGACGCACGCGTGCGCTGATCGCCGCAACGTCCATGCCCGCGCGTCGGCCGGCGGCACCGCCGGCATCGGCGGTCGGCCGGCTCCGAACGCTGCGCATCGCGGCGCGACAGGCCGGCGCGCCCGTTCGGGCAGCGCGTATTGTACCCGAGGGTCTTCGCGCGCCGAGGCTCGTCTACGCCAGTACGACGGGCGTCTACGGCGACTGCGGCGGCGCGCGCATCGACGAAACGCACCCGCTGCGCCCCGCGAATCCGCGCGCGTTCCGGCGCGTGTCGGCCGAGCGACAACTGCGCGCGGCGACGGTGCGCGGCGTGCTGTCCGCGCGCATCGTGCGCATTCCCGGCATCTACGCGGCGAACCGCCTGCCGGTCGCGCGGCTCGAGCGCGGCACGCCGGCGCTCGAGCCGGCCGACGACGTGTACACGAACCACATTCACGCGGACGATCTCGCGGCGATCCTGCGCCGTGCGGCCGAGCGCGGCAAGCCGGCGCGCGTCGTGCACGCGTCGGACGACACCGAACTGCGGATGGGGGAGTATTTCGACCGGGTCGCGCAGGGGCTCGGCCTGCCGAGGCCGCCGCGCGTCAGCCGCGCGGACGCGGAGCGCCTGCTCGAGCCGACGCTGCTGTCGTTCATGCGCGAGTCGCGGCGCCTGTCCAACGCACGGCTCAAGGCCGAATTGTGCGTGACGTTGCGCTATCCGACCGTAGACGATTTCCTTCAAACGCTCGCGCCGGGCAGCGCGTCAGGTGAGCGCCGGTAACGCCTCGATCAGCAGGAAGCACAGCAGCGCACCGATCAGCGCGCCGATCAGGTTCGGATGATATTTGTGCTTCAGATGCATCGTGGCCAGCAGGCCGCCGATCACGATGACGCCGATGACCGCGAACGCGATCATCGCCGACGACAGTGCGAAAGAATGGTTGATGTTCATGATGTCTCCCCCTGCATCGCTGCTCTTGCAGCTTGTGATTTCAGTATAGCGGGGGAACCTGCGGCGCAGGGGCGGCCGGACACCGAGCGGTCGTGCGGATTTTCCCTTACAGGGTTTGGACGGGATTGCGCAGCGCGGCAAGGTCGGCTTCGTCGAGCCACCGCCATGCGCCGGGTGCGAGGTCGGCCGGCAGCACGAAGCCGCCGATGCTTTCGCGGTGCAGCAACTCGACGCGATTGCTCGCCGCCGCGACCATCCGCTTGACCTGGTGGTACTTGCCTTCGAGCACGGTCAGCGCGAGCGCGTGCGTGTCGCGGGCGTCGGCGGCGACGGCCGCGATCGGCTTCGGCTCGCCATGCAATTGCACGCCGGTGCGCAGCGCGTGCAGTTGCGCGTCGTCGAGCGGGTGGCGCACGGTCGCGACGTAGGTCTTCGGCACCTTGCGCTTGGGCGACGTGTACGCGTGCACGAACTGGCCGTCGTCGGACAGCAGCAGCAGGCCGGTCGTGTCCTGGTCGAGCCGGCCGACGCATTGCACGCCGCGCGCGACGAGCGGCGCGGGCAGCAGGCTGAACACGCTCGCATGGTGCTGCGGATCGCGCGAACACTCGTAGCCGGCCGGCTTGTTGAGCGCGAGATACGCGCGCGCATGGAACGGCCATGCCGTATCGTCGACCGAGAACACGAGGCCGTCGGTGTCGAAGGCGGCGTCCGGGTCGGTCGCGGCGGCGCCCGCGACGGCGACGCGGCCCGCTTCGATCAGGCCGCGGCACTGGCGGCGCGAGCCGAAGCCCTGAGTGTAGAGAATGCTTTCGAGATCCATAGCGCGCGCATTCTATCAAGCACCGGCGCATGGCCGGCATGAACCCGCATGCGCTGGTAAGCTGCCGGAACGCTGCGCGGCGCGCGGCGCCGTTCATTCTTCACGGAAAGTCCATGCCTTTCGATTCATTCCCGTTCGGCCGCCAGGCTGCCGCCGTCATCGTCGCCGCGACCGTTTCGTCGACCGCGTTCGCGCATGCGCATCTCGCGAAGAGCGACCCGGCGGCGGGCGCCGCGCTGGCTGCCGCACCGGCGGCCGTCACGCTCGACTTCACCGAGCCGCTGGAGCCGGCATTCAGCTCGATCGTCGTCGTCGATGGCGAGGGCAAGACGGTGTCGGACGGCCGAGCGCGGATCGACGCGTCGATGCGCAAGCGGATGACGGTGCCGCTCGCGGCGCTCGGCACGGGCGCGTACATGGTGAAGTGGGTGGCCGTCGCGACCGACGGGCATCGCACGCAGGGCGCTTACGGCTTCAGCGTGAAGTGACGCAACGGCGGCGGCAGGCCCGTGCCAGGGTTGCCGCCCGCCTTATCCGACCAGGAGTCCTGCATGAATCCGACGACGCTCGACGCACTCGCCGATTTCCCCCGTCAGCTCGAAGCGCATTTCGCGGCCGTGCCCGACGGCTATGCGCGCTGGACCCCCGACGACTGGGCCGGCATCCCGAGCGAGCATTTCTCGCCGCTCGGGCAGCTCTGCCATGTGCGCGACATCGAGATCGACGGCTATCACGTACGGCTGCGGCGCATGCTCGACGAGGACCGGCCGCTGCTCGTCTCGATCGACGGCGACGCGCTCGCGACCGAGCGGCGCTACAACGACGCGTACGCGTCCGACGTGCTCGCGGCGATTCGCGACGCACGACGCGAGACGCTGGCGCTGCTGTCGAGCCTCACGCCCGAACAGTTCGAGCGTACCGGCGAGTTCGACGGCTACGGTTCGCTGACCGTGCGCGGGCTCGTCCATTACCTGTGCAGCCACGACCAGCAGCATCTGGCCGGCATGCAGTGGCTGCTCGGCAAGATCGACGCGGCGCTGTACGCGCGCTGAGCCGGCCGGCGGCCGCGCTTCGATAGCGGAATCGGGTGCCGCCGTCGGTGCGGCAGACCACATTGCACGGCTTCGATTGGATCGATTTTCTGGATAATCCATCCAGCCGCGGCCGGCTGACCGGCGCGGCGCGCATGCCTACACTCCTAGCTTCGTTCAACGAAAAAGGAGTCAACCGTGGCAACTCATACGCTCGCAGACAAGGTCGTCCTGATCGCAGGCGGCGCAAAGAATCTCGGCGGCCTGATCGCCCGGGACCTGGCGGGCCACGGCGCGAAGGCGGTGGCGATTCACTACAACAGCGCGGCGTCGCAGGCGCAGGCCGAGGAGACCGCCGCCGCGGTACGTGCGGCCGGTGCTCAAGCGGCGACGTTCCAGGCGGACCTGACGACCGCCGCCGCGGTCGAGAAGTTGTTCGACGACGCGAAGCAGCGCTTCGGCAAGATCGACATCGCGATCAACACGGTCGGCAAGGTGCTGAAGAAGCCGTTCACCGAGATCAGCGAAGCCGAGTACGACGAGATGTTCGCGGTCAACAGCAAGTCGGCGTTCTTCTTCATCAAGGAAGCCGGGCGGCACCTCGAGGATCACGGCAAGCTCGTCACGCTCGTGACGTCGCTGCTCGGCGCGTTTACACCGTTCTACGCGGCGTACGAAGGATCGAAGGCGCCGGTCGAGCACTTCACGCGCGCGGCGTCGAAGGAATACGGCGCGCGTGGAATCTCGGTGACGGCCGTCGGGCCGGGCCCGATGGACACGCCGTTCTTCTATCCGGCCGAAGGCGCCGATGCGGTCGCATATCACAAGACGGCCGCCGCGCTGTCGCCGTTCAGCAAGACAGGGCTGACCGACATCGAGGACGTCGTGCCGTTCATCCGTCATCTCGTGACCGACGGCTGGTGGATCACGGGCCAGACGATCCTGATCAACGGCGGCTATACGACCAAGTAACCGGCCCGTTTGCGGCAGCGCGGCGCACCGCAATGGCGCGTTTGCGTGGACAATGGACGGGCGCGTGGCCACGAGGCCGCGCGTCCGTTTTCTCCGTGTCGCCGAAGCCGGCCGGCCGCGATGCGCGCCAGCCGGCTGGCGACTGCCGTTCGAACCCGGGTTTCCCGCCGATGGACAAGCTGGATCAGGTCAGGATCTTCCTGCAGGTTGCCGAGATGGGCAGCTTCATCAAGGCCGCGCATGCGCTCGGCGTGCCGCGCGCGACCGTGTCGGCGGCCGTCCAGCAACTCGAGACGGCGCTCGGCACGCGTCTGTTGCACCGCACGACGCGTCAGGTGCAGCTGACCGCCGACGGCGCGCTGCTGCTCGAACGCGGCCGGCGCCTGCTCGCGGAGGCCGACGAGCTCGACCGTCTGTTTCGGCGCCGCGACCGCGACGTGGTCGGGCGGCTGAACGTCGACGTGCCGAGCCGGATCGCGCGCCGCGTCGTGGCACCCGCGCTGCCGTCGCTGTTTCGCCGCCACCCGAAGCTGCAACTGTCGCTCGGCTCGACCGACCGCACGATCGACCTCGTGCAGGAGGGCGTCGATTGCGCGATCCGCGTCGGGCGGCTCGCGGACAGCAGCCTCGTCGTGCGGCCGCTCGGGCAGTTCACGCTGATCAATTGCGCGAGCCCCGACTACCTGCGCGAATGCGGCGTGCCCGAGCATCCGGATGCACTCGCGCACGGGCACTGGGCGATCGGCTATGCGTCTCCGACGACGGGGCGCGAGCTAGGCTGGGAATACTGCGCGGACGGACGGCGGCACATGCTGACGCTGCCGAGCCGCGTGATCGTCAACAACGCCGAGACCTATATCGCCAGCTGCATCGCGGGAATGGGGCTGATCCAGATTCCGCGCTTCGACGTCGAGCATCTGCTGGCAAGCGGCGCACTCGTCGACGTGATGTCCGGCCACCGCGCCGAGCCGATGGACGTGGCGGCCGTGTATCCGCACCGCCGGCATCGTTCGAGGCGGCTCAACGCGTTCATCGAGTGGTTCGGCGAGTTGATGGCGGAGGCATTGAACGACGCGGGTGCGAGCGGCAGCGGCGACTGAAAGCGGCATCGTGCCGGTGCCTGCGGGCCGTCCCGCGCCGTTCTCCGGCTCGTGACGCCGCCCGATCGGTACCGGCGCGACGTGGCACCTGCGGCGACTGCGGCGACTGCGCCGCGCGTGCTCAGGCAGCGAACTGCCGCGTGCGCCCGGTGGCCCGAACCGCGTCGATCAGCGCGGCGCCGACGCCCGAGGGTTTCGACGCGAATGCGTAAAAGCGTGCGGCCGGCAGCGCCGGGAGGCCGTCGTGCGGCCCGCACTCGCGCAGGCCGTCGCGTAGTTGGCTGCGCGCGAGCGCCGTGACCGCGAAACCGGCGAGCGCGGCTGACATGCACCCGGCCATGCTCCCGCTTTCGAACAGCACGCGAAACGGCTGCAGCGCCGCGGCGAGCGCGGAAACCGCGGCTTGCCGATACACGCACGGCTCCGGAAACAGCGCGAGCGGCACGCCTTCTTCGGCATCGAGCGCCGTATCGGCCGCGAATGCCCACACGAGCGGCTCCTCCCACAGCAATTCGCCGGGCGTGTCGACCTGTCGGCACTGCTTGCCGAACACGACGTCGAGCCGGCCCAGCGATTGCTCCCGCAGCAGCGACGCGGTGATGCCGACCTTCAGTTCGATCGAGGTGCGCGGATGGCTGTCGCGGAACGTGCGCAGCACCTGCGGCAGCCACGTGCCCGCGAAATCCTCCGATGCGCCCACCCGCAGCGGCCCGTGCGCCGGCGCGCCGCGCAGCCGCGCGCGCACTTCGCGCTCCATGTCGACGATGTTGCGCGCGTACGCGTACAGCGTGTCGCCGGCCGGCGTCAGCGCGATACGGCGTGTCGTGCGCGCGAGCAGCACGGTGCCGGCCGCCTGTTCGAGCCGCTTGATGTGGCCGCTGACGGCGGACGGCGTCAGCGCGAGGCGTTCCGCGGCCGGCGCGAATCCGCGGCTGTCGACCACTTCGAGAAAGGTGCGCAGCAGCCCGATGTCGAGCGCGGTCGACGCAGGATTGGTCGGCGGTTCCATGGATCGATTCAACGCGATATCTAAAGAGTAAATCATGATACTCCGTGAATCGTGATGAAAGGCCGACCTACCATCGTAGGTTCATGCTGACTGACGGAGTACCCGATGACGACCTATGCACATGCGACGACCGCGTCGCTCGACATTGCCTATCTCGAATGGAATCCGCACGGCGAACACGTGGCCGTGCTGCTGCACGGATGGCCGGACAGCCCGGTCGGCTGGGAGGCGGTGGCATCGGCACTCGTCGCACGCGGCTACCGCGTGCTCGCGCCAGCGCTGCGCGGTTTTGCGCCGACGCGCTTTCGCGACGCGTCCGTGCCGCGCAGCGGCCAGCTCGCGGCGCTCGGGCGCGACCTGCTCGAATTCGTCGACGTGCTCGGTATCGAGCGGCCCGTGCTGGTCGGGCACGACTGGGGCGCCCGCGCGGCCGCGAACGCCTGCGGGCTGCGCGGCGGTGCCGCATCGCAGCTCGTGATGCTGTCGGTCGGGTACGGCACCAACGATCCCGCTCAGCCGCTGTCGCTGCAGCAGGCGCGCAACTACTGGTATCACTGGTTCATGGCGACGCCGCGCGGCGAGCAGGCGCTGCGCGACGACCGCCGTGCATTTGCGCGCCTGATGTGGGATACGTGGTCGCCGCCGGGCTGGTATCGCGACAGCGATTTCGACGCGGCGGCCGTTGCGTTCGACGGACCCGACTGGATCGACGTCGTGCTGCATTCGTACCGGCAGCGCTGGGGCTTCGCGGCGGGTACGCCGGCCTATGCCGCCGACGACGCGCGGCTGAACCCGGCGCCCGTGCTGACGGTGCCGACGCTCGTGCTGCATGGCGGCGCGGACGCCTGCAATCATCCGGACAGCTCGGCCGGGCGCGAACGGTTCTTCGCCGGGCGCTACGAGCGGCAGGTGCTCGACGGAGTGGGGCACTTCCCGCAGCGCGAGTCTCCGGCGGCGGTCGCGGACGCGATCCTCGGGTTCTGCGAGCGGGATTGACCCGCGCCGGCCGGCCCGGCGCGGGAAGGATCAGCCGCCCGCGCGCGGCGCGAGCAGGTCGCCGAGGCCGAGGTTCCGGAACATCTCGCGGCGGATGCGATCGCCGACGCGGAATACTTCCTCCGCGCCGTCCTGCGACGGATCGACGAAGACGCGGTATGGGCGCTTGCCGTGCGGAGCGGCGACGATATCGACGATCGCCGTCGCGACCGCGCCGGCATCGGCGTCCGCGGGTTCGAGCGCAGCGAGGCCCTTCAGCGCCTGATCGGCAACGCCCGCATAAGGGCCGCTGTCGTAGAGCGCCTCAGCCGCCGCATCGGCCGGCTTGCCCGCATGGGCGAAGTGATTCGTCCCCTTGGTGAATGCGCCCGGCACGACGATCGACGTTTCGATGCCCCAGCGGGTGAGCTCGGCAGCGTAGGACACCGCGAGCGAGTCCATCGCGGCTTTCGCGGCGAAGTAGGGGGCCAGGAACGGCGGGGTGCCGCCGCGCGCCGACGAGGACGATACCCATACGAGCAGGCCGCGGCCCTGGCCGCGCAGGTGCGGCAGCGCCGCGCGGTTCACGCGCTGGGTCGACACGACGTTGATGTCGTAGAGCTGCGCCAACTGCTCGGGCGTGAACGCTTCGGCCGGCCCGAACACCATGTGGCCGGCGTTGTGAACGACGACGTCGAGGCGGCCGTGGTCGGCGATCACGCGATCGATCGCGGCGTCGACCGATGCGTCGTCGCCGACGTCGAGTTCGAGGCTGCGCAGGTCGACGCCGTGTTCTTGCGCATAGGTGGCGACGGCGGCGACGCGCGGTGCGTTGCGCCCGGCGCTCTCGCGCATCGATGCGTAGACCGTGTGACCGGCGCGGGCGAGCGCCTGGGCCGTCAGCAAGCCGAAGCCGCTGGACGCGCCGGTGACGAGGACGACTTCCTTCATGAGCGATCTCCTGGTGGAAAGACGAGGGGCAGCGGGCGGTCCGTTAGCACATGCCGCCGTTGGCGCGCAGGATCTGGCCGTTGATCCACGCGCCGTCGGGGCTCGCGAGGAACGCGACGACGCGCGCGATGTCGTCGGGCTGGCCGAGCCGCTCGAGCGGGTTCAGCTTCGCGAGCCGATTGACGAGTTCGGGGCTCTTGCCCTGCAGGAACAACTCGGTCGCGACCGGCCCCGGCGCGACGGCGTTCACGCGGACGCCGCGCCCGCGCATTTCCTGCGCGAGCACCTGCGTGAGGCTTTCGACCGCCGCCTTGCTGGCGACGTACACGCCGTAAGTCGGCATGCGCATGCCGATCACGCTGGTCGACAGGTTGATGATGCGTCCGCCGTCGCGCACCCGTTTTGCCGCTTCGCGGCATACGTTGAACGTGCCTTTCACGTTGATGGCGATCGTTTCGTCGAAGAGCGCATCGTCGCAGTCGGCGATGGCCGCCAGCTTCATCACGCCCGCGGAATTGACCACCACGTCGATGCCGCCGAATGCGTCGCGGGCGGCGTCGAACAGCGCGGCCACGGCGGCCGGGTCGGCGACGTTCGCCTGCACCGCGACGGCATGGCCGCCGTCGGCGACGATCGCGTCGACCACCTCGCGGGCCGGGCCGGCGCTCCCGGCATAGTTGACGACGACCCGGAAGCCGTCCCGGGCGAGCTGGCGGGCGATTTCCGCGCCGATGCCGCGCGACGAACCCGTGACGAGGGCGACCTGTTCCGATGTGCTCATGTCCTGCTCCTGGTGAATGGATGGGTGCCGTTCGATCCGGCGACAGGACTACTGTAGGCTTCCTCGGTGAATAAAAATAATGAATAATGATCAGCCAATGAATGACTAAAAGTATGTCTCATGGGATTCGACAGCAGGCTGCTCAGCGGTATCGGCGTGCTCTCCGCGGTGATCGAGGCCGGCACCTTCGCGCGGGCGGGCGAGGCGATGGGGCTGACTCAGCCGGCGGTGAGCCGCGCCGTCGCCCGGCTGGAAGAGCGGGTCGGCATCCGGATCTTCAACCGGACGGCGCGCGCGATCACGTTGACCGACGAAGGACGACGCTTTTACGAGGCGGTCGCGCCGCTGCTGGCCGGCATCGAGGAGGCGGCGCTCGACGCCGGCGAGTCGAAGGCGCGCGTGAGGGGGCGGTTGCGGGTCAACGTGGACGGCACGTTCGGTCATTACGTGCTGGCGCCGCGGATGGCGGAATTTCTCGATCGCTTTCCCGATCTGTCCGTCGAGATCAGCGTGCGCGACCGGATGGGCGACCTCGTCGCCGACGGCTTCGACGTGGCGGTGCGCTTCGGCATCCCGGAGCCGTCGTCATATCGTGCGCGACTGCTGCTCGAGACGCGCGTGCTGACCTGCGCGTCGGCGGCCTATGTCGAACGTCACGGCGAGCCGCGTCATCCGCGCGATCTCGCGCACGGGCATCGTTGCGTGCTGATTCGCGACCCGGTGACGGGGCGGCCGTATGAATGGGAGTTTCATCGGGGCAAGGAGGTCGTGCCGATCGACGCCGCCGGCAGGCTGATGGTGAACGACACAGGCGGGCTGCTCGGCGCGTGCCTCGGCGGCGCGGGCATCGCGCAATTGCTGGAACTCTACGCGCGGGACATCGTTGCCGACGGGAAGCTGGTCCTGCTGCTGCCGGAGTGGACGGACGAGACATTTCCGCTCTACGCGTATCACCACGCGTCCAATCTCGTTGCCGCGAAGGTGCGCGTGTTTCTCGACTTCGTCCGCGAGTTGACGGTCTGAGTGTCTGCACGGCGAAGGGCGGCCGGCAGGTCATTCGGTGCGATGGGGAATGTTGTCCGGGAACGGATAGGGCGCATGCGGCCCGGGCCAGTCGGGTACCGGCGGCGCGCTCAGCACGTCGCACCCGTCAAGCATGAGCGCCAGCCCCGCGGCGAGCACGCCGCGGCAGATCCGGCATGAAATCGTGCGCATGAACATGGGTGGCCTCCGTGGTCGGCATTCCCTGATGCTTGGACTGCCGGGCGGGATACCTGTTGCGGCGAACGCGGCGCAAAAACAAAAAACCCGCGAAGCGGCGAGCTTGCGCGGGTTTCGACAGTTGCAGCGCATGACGCTGCGAAATACTGGTGCCCAGGGCCGGAATCGAACCGGCACGCCTTGCGGCGGGGGATTTTGAGTCCCCTGCGTCTACCAATTTCACCACCTGGGCTTGATCCTGGCCGCGCATGCGATGTGCAGATTGTGCGCGGCGAAACGCGGATTATGGCGGAAAACCGCGCACCCGGCAAGCAGCCCGGCACCCGGCCGCATACGACTTACTGGCTCAGGTAGACGAACTGGCCATGTTTGACGATCCCCATCACGCTCGCGCGCTGATCGAGCCCCACGTGATCCTTGTCGCTCGTATTGACGACGCCGTTAGGCACGACGAGCTCATGTGCGCGTTCGAGTTCGCGCCGCAGCGCGGCACGGAAGGCCGGCGTGCCGGGCTGCGCGGCCTTCAGCGCGCGACCGACCGCGTCCGCGAGGCGCAGGTACACGCCCGCCGCGTCGCCCGCGAACTGCGTGACGGTGCCTGCGCCATATCGGGCTTCATACGCGTCGACGAATGCCAGCGCGGCCTTGCGCGCCGGATGGTCGGCCGGCAGCGTGCGCGCGACGACGACCGGCTGGGTCGGGAACAGCGTCCCGTCGACGTCCTTGCCGCCGAGCTTGATGAATTCCGGCGTCGCGATCCCGTGGGTCTGGTAGATCGCACCCTTGTAGCCGCGCTCGATCAGCGTGCGCTGCGGCAGCACGGCCGGCGTGCCCGAGCCCGCGATCAGGATCGCATCGGGTTTCGCCGCGATCAGCTTCAGCGCCTGGCCGGTGACGCTCGCGTCGGTGCGGTTGAAGCGCTCGGTCGCGATCACGCGGATCTTGCGCAGGTCCGCGAAGCGCGTGAATTCGTTGAGCCAGCTGTCGCCGTAGCTGTCCGCGAAGCCGATGAAGCCGACCGTCTTCACGCCGTGGTTGGCCATGTAGCGCGTCATCACGTCGGCCATCGCGCTGTCGCTCTGCGCCATCTTGAACGCCCAGGTCCGCGCGCCTTCCTGCGGCTCGACGATCGCGCCCGAGCCGACCAGCGTGATCATTGGCGTCTGCGCGGCGGCCACCGCGTCGAGCGCCGCGAGCGCGGCCGGCGTGATGTTCGGCCCGACCACGACGTCGACGTGATCCTCGTCGACCAGCTTGCGGATGTTGCGCACGGCGGCGCCCGGGTCGGACGCGTCGTCGAGCACCGTGACCTGCACGGGCTGCCCGGCGATCGTCTTCGGCCACATCAGGATCGCGTTCTTGCTGGTGATGCCGATCGCGGCGGCCGGGCCGGTCGACGACAGGTCGACGCCGACCTTCAGGTCGGCATGCGCGGCCGCGCAGGCCAGCACGAGGGCGGCGCCGGCGGCGCGGCGCAACAGGGCGGGAAGCGTCATGCGGGAATCTCCATCTCCGTCGGGCAACAAAAAGGGGCGCAATATGCGCCCCTGTGTTTATACCTGTCCGTCAAAGCTCGTACGATTCGGATTCGCCCTTGAGCGCCTGCTCGATCAGCTTGCGGTTCAGCGTCGGCGACAGCAGTTCGACCAGCGTATACACATAGCTGCGCAGGTAGGCGCCCTGCTTGAGCGCGACGCGCGTCACGTTGCTGCCGAACAGGTGGCCGACCGGAATCAGCCGCAGGCCGCGATCGCGCTCGGGATTGAACGCGATGTCGGCCATGATGCCGACGCCGAGGCCGAGTTCGACGTAGGTCTTGATCACGTCGGCGTCGATCGCCTCGAGCACGATGTCCGGCGACAGCCCGCGCAGCGCGAACGCGTGATTGATCTTCTTGCGGCCCGCGAACGCGTCGTCGTACGTGATCAGCGGATATTGCGCGAGATCGTCCAGCGTGACCGGCTTGCGTTCGAGCAACGGATGGTCGGCCGGCACGACGGCGGCGTGATGCCACTGGAAGCAGGGCAGCGACACGAGTTCCTTGTAGTCGGAGATCGCCTCGGTCGCGATCGCGAGATCGGCCTGGTCGTGGATCACCATCTCGGCCACCTGCGTCGGGCTGCCCTGCAGGATCGACAGGTGCACCTTCGGGAAGCGTTTCTTGAACTCGGCGATCGCGGCCGGCAGCGAGTAGCGGGCCTGCGTGTGGGTCGCCGCGATGGTCAGGTTGCCCTGGTCCTGCGCTGCATAATCTTTTCCGACCCTTTTGAGGCTTTCAACCTCCTGAAGAATCCGCTCGACCGAAGCAAGAATGATCCGGCCCGGCTCGGTGAGCGAGCGCACGCGCTTGCCGTGCCGCGTGAAGATCTCCACGCCCAGCTCGTCCTCGAGCTCGATGATCGCCTTCGATACCCCCGGCTGCGACGTATAGAGCGCCTTGGCGGCCTCGGTGAGGTTGAAATTCTGCCGGACGGCCTCGCGCACGAAGCGGAATTGGTGCAGGTTCATTTATAACCCCTTGGCATATCAAAAGAATTTTTTAGTCGTTTGAAATATAAGGGGAGTTTATTACGATTCACCGGAGTTTTTCAAATATGGATATCTGTTTTCGTCATTAGCAATCCAGCCGGCAGCGGATGGCCGGCGGCGGTGACGACGGAACGGAAATTCGGGCGCGACGTGGCTAGGACGTCGCGCGGTCAACACGAAAACCCTGGGGTCCCCGAATGTATCAGTACGACCAATACGACCAGACGATCGTCGACGAGCGAGTCGCGCAGTACCGCGACCAGGTGCGCCGCCGGCTGTCGGGCGAGTTGAGCGAAGACGAATTCCGTCCGCTGCGTCTGCAGAACGGCCTGTACATGCAGCGTCACGCGTACATGCACCGCATCGCGATTCCGTACGGCAACCTGCGCAGCGAGCAGCTCCGGATGCTGGCCCGCATCGCCCGCGAACACGACCGCGGCTACGGCCACTTCTCGACCCGCTCGAACATCCAGTTCAACTGGATCGAGCTGGAAGAGACGCCCGAGATCCTCGCGAAGCTCGCGTCGGTGCAGATGCACGCGATCCAGACGTCGGGCAACTGCATCCGCAACATCACGGCCGACCAGTTCGCCGGCGTCGCGCAGGACGAAGAGATCGATCCGCGCCCGTGGGCCGAGATCCTGCGCCAGTGGTCGACGTTCCATCCCGAATTCGCTTGGCTGCCGCGCAAGTTCAAGATCGCGGTGTCGGGTTCGAAGCATGACCGCGCGGCCGTGCAGATCCACGACCTCGGCGTGTACCTGAAGAAGAACGCGCAGGGCGAGGTGGTCGCGAGCATCCTCGCGGGCGGCGGCCTCGGCCGTACGCCGATCGTCGGCGCGGTGATCAAGGAAGACCTGCCGTGGCAGCACCTGATCACGTACTGCGAAGCCGTGCTGCGCGTGTACAACCGTTACGGCCGCCGCGACAACCTGTACAAGGCGCGCATCAAGATCCTCGTGAAGGCGCTGTCGCCGGCGAAGTTCGCGCAGCAGGTCGAGGAAGAATGGCAGCACCTGAAGGACGGCCCGTCGACGCTCACGCAGGCCGAGCTCGACCGCGTGTCGCAGTATTTCAAGCCGCCGGTCTACGAGAAGCTGGCCGACACCGACGCATCGTTCGAACAGCATCTGCTCGAGAACAAGGCGTTCGCGCGCTGGGTCGAGCGTAACGTCGCGCCGCACAAGGTGCCCGGTTACGCCGCGGTCACGCTGTCGCTGAAGGATCACCGCGTGGCCCCGGGCGACGCAACCGACGCGCAGATGGATCTGGTCGCCGACTGGGCCGACGCGTACTCGCTCGGCGAACTGCGCGTGTCGCACGAGCAGAACCTGATTCTCGCGAACGTGAAGAAGCGCGACCTGTTCGCGTTGTGGGAAAAGGCGAAGGCAGCCGGTTTCGCGACGCCGAACATCGGCCTGTTGACCGACATCATCGCGTGCCCGGGCGGCGACTTCTGCTCGCTCGCGAACGCGAAGTCGATCCCGATCGCCCTCGCGATCCAGCAGCGTTTCGACGATCTGGATTACGTGTACGACCTCGGCGACCTGTCGCTGAACATTTCCGGTTGCATGAACTCGTGCGGTCATCACCACGTCGGCAACATCGGCATCCTCGGCGTCGACAAGGACGGTGCCGAGTGGTACCAGGTGTCGCTCGGCGGCGAGCAGGGCACGGGCCGCAACGGCGCGCGCCTCGGTCGCGTGATCGGGCCGTCGTTCTCCGCGGAAGAAGTGCCGGACGTGATCGCCAAGCTGATCGACACGTTCGTCGAAGCGCGCATCGACGGCGAGCGCTTCGTCGACACCTACGATCGCATCGGCATCGCGCCGTTCAAGGAGCGCGTGTATGCGGCGCGCCAGGCAGTGAACGCGTAACCAACCGGCTAGAAGGAATTTGCAGATGGCTTCGATTATCAAGAACCGCGCAGTGATCGACGACGCATGGCAGGTCGTGCGCGCGGCGGAAGACGGTGCGCTGCCCGCGGTCGACGCATTGCCGGCCGGCAAGGTGCTGGTGCCGTTCGCGTTGTGGCAGGCCGAGCGCGCGGCGCTCGTCGCCGCGAAGACGAAGGACGAACTCGGCGTGTGGCTCGCGCCGGACAGCGAACCGGCGAACCTCGCGGCCGACTTCGGCGCGATCTCGCTGATCGCCGTCGAGTTCCCGCGCTTCGCGGACGGCCGCGGCTACAGCATCGCGCGCCTGCTGCGCGAACGTCATGGCTGGACCGGCGAGTTGCGCGCGATCGGCGACGTGCTGCGCGACCAACTGCTGTACATGTCGCGTTGCGGCTTCGACGCCTTCGCGGTGCGTGCCGACAAGGACATTCACGACGCGCTGAATGCGTTCACGGAATTCACGCAGCGTTACCAGGGCGCGTTCGACGAGCCGGCGCCGCTGTTCCGCCGCCGCGAGGCCGCGGCCGACAGCAAGGTGAGCGCATGAGCACCGCGACCGCCACCGAACTGACGCCGGAACTCGCCGCGAAGGTCGAGCGCCTCGACACGCTGCTCGCGCAAATCGGCGCCCGTCACGACAAGGTGAAATTCGCGAGCAGCCTCGCGGCGGAAGACATGCTGCTCACGCACGCGATCCTGTCGAAGGGCGTGTCGATCGGCATCTTCTCGCTGAACACGGGGCGCCTGCACGCGGAAACGCTCGGCATGATCGACCGCGTGCGCGAGCGCTACGGCTACGAGATCGAGCAGTTTCATCCGCAGCAGGATGCGGTCGATCAGTACGTCGCCGAGCACGGCCTGAACGCGTTCTACGAGAGCATCGAGCTGCGCAAGTCGTGCTGCCACATCCGCAAGGTCGAGCCGCTGAACCGCGCGCTGTCGGACGTCGGCGCGTGGGTGACGGGCCAGCGCCGCGAGCAGTCGGTCACGCGTGCGGAGCTGCACGAGGAAGAACAGGACGAAGCGCGCGGGATCGCGAAGTACAACCCGCTCGCCGACTGGACGGAAGCCGACGTGTGGGCGTACCTTAACGCGTTCGACGTGCCGGTCAACCCGCTGCATGCGCGCGGCTACCCGAGCATCGGCTGCGAGCCGTGCACGCGCGCGATCCGTCCCGGCGAGGACAGCCGCGCGGGCCGCTGGTGGTGGGAATCGCGCGACACGAAGGAATGCGGGCTGCACATCACGACGATCACGCCGATTCCCGCGAATGCCGAAACCGGCGCCGCGCACTGAAAGCAGACAAGAAACTGAATATTGCGCCGCCTGCGACAGCGGGCGGCACGAACCCGGAAGAGAAGGACTGAAATCATGAGCACGACGCTCGAGCAATCCGCCTTTGCCCCGCCCACCGGCGCCGACAGCCGCATGGGCCACCTCGACTGGCTCGAAGCCGAGTCGATCCACATCCTGCGCGAACTCGTTGCCGAATGCAGCAAGCCGGCGCTGTTGTTCTCGGGCGGCAAGGATTCGGTCGTCGTGCTGCATCTGGCACTGAAGGCGTTCGGCCTCGGCGCGAACCGCAAGACGACGCTGCCGTTCCCGCTCGTGCATATCGACACGGGCCACAACTACGAGGAAGTGATCGACTTCCGCGACCGCCGTGCGCAAGAACTCGGCGCCGAGCTGGTGGTCGGCCACGTCGAGGATTCGATCAAGCGCGGCACGGTCGTCCTGCGCCGCGAAACCGATTCGCGTAACGCCGCGCAGGCCGTCACGCTGCTGGAAACGATCGAGCAGCACGGTTACACGGCGCTGATCGGCGGCGCGCGCCGCGACGAAGAGAAGGCGCGCGCGAAGGAGCGCATCTTCTCGTTCCGCGACGAATTCGGCCAATGGGACCCGAAGGCGCAGCGCCCGGAACTGTGGAGCCTGTACAACGCCCGCCTGCACAAGGGCGAGCATCTGCGCGTGTTCCCGATCTCGAACTGGACCGAGCTCGACGTGTGGCAGTACATCGCGCGCGAGAACCTCGAACTGCCGTCGATCTACTACGCGCACCAGCGCGAGATCGTGCGCCGCAACGGGCTGCTCGTGCCGGTCACGCCGCTCACGCCGATGCGTGACGGCGAGACAAGCGAGCTTGCGCAGGTGCGCTTCCGCACGGTCGGCGACATCAGCTGCACGTGCCCGGTCGAGAGCGACGCGGACGACGTCGAGAAGATCATCGCCGAAACGGCGGTGACCGAGATCACCGAGCGCGGCGCGACCCGAATGGACGACCAGGCGTCCGAAGCGGCGATGGAACAGCGCAAGAAGCAAGGTTATTTCTGAAGCACACGAGGACATTCACATCATGAGCATCATCGAAAATCACGAAGACCTCGGCGTGCTGCGCTTCATCACCGCGGGCAGCGTCGACGACGGCAAGAGCACGCTGATCGGCCGCCTGCTGTACGACAGCAAGGCCGTGCTGTCCGACCAGCTGTCCGCGCTGTCGCGCGCGAAGAACAAGCGCACGGTCGGCGACGAGCTGGATCTCGCGCTGCTGACGGACGGGCTGGAAGCCGAGCGCGAGCAGGGCATCACGATCGACGTCGCGTATCGCTATTTCGCGACCGCGAAGCGCAAGTTCATCATCGCCGACACGCCGGGCCACGAGCAGTACACGCGCAACATGGTGACGGGCGCGTCGACCGCGCACGCGTCGATCATCCTGATCGACGCGACGCGCGTGACGATCGAGAACGGCATCGCGGACCTGCTGCCGCAGACCAAGCGCCACAGCGCGATCGTCAAGCTGCTCGGGCTGCAGCACGTGATCGTCGCGATCAACAAGATGGACCTCGTCGACTACAGCGAGGCGCGTTTCAACGAGATCCGCGACGCGTACGTCGCGCTCGCGAAGCAGCTCGGCCTGACCGACGTGCGCTTCGTGCCAGTGTCGGCGCTGAAGGGCGACAACATCGTCGGCGCGAGCGAGCGCATGCCGTGGTACGCGGGCGAACCGCTCCTCGACGTGCTCGAGTCGCTGCCGGTCGAGACGCAGGCGCATGACGCGCTGCGCTTCCCGGTGCAGTGGGTCGCGCGCCAGGACGGCAGCTCGGCCGACGATTTCCGCGGCTACATGGGCCGGATCGAGTCGGGCGAAGTGAAGGTCGGCGACGCGATCGTCGTGCTGCCGTCGAACCGCACCGCGACGGTTGCGGAGATCGTCGCGCCGGTGCCGGGCGGTACCGCGTCCGTCGCGCACGCGTTGGCGGGCCAGACGGTGACGCTCCGTCTCGCGGAAGATGTCGACGTGTCGCGCGGCGACATGTTCGTCACGACCGCCGAGCCGGTCGAGCCGGCCAAGAAGCTCGAGGCCGACTTGTGCTGGTTCGACGAGACGCCGCTGTCGCAGCAGCGCAAGTACCTGCTGAAGCAGACCACCAGCACGGTGTTCGCGAAGATCGGCTCGGTCAAGCAGGTGCTCGACGTGCATACGCTGTCGCACGCGACCGACCGTCAGGAACTGAAGATGAACGACATCGGCCGCGTGGCGCTGACGCTGCAGAAGCCGATCGTCTGCGACACGTACGATGCGCACCCCGGTACGGGCGCGTTCGTGCTGATCGACGAGGCGACGCATCACACGGTCGCCGCAGGCATGATCCGCGCGTTCTCGGCGTAATCGTCAATCCGCGCGGCGGCGAACCGGCCGCCGCGGCAGGACCCTAGCGAAGCGACAAACATGGGCAAGGTATATCTGATCGGAGCGGGGCCGGGCGCGGCGGACCTCATTACGGTGCGCGGCATGCGGCTGCTCGAGCAGGCCGACGTCGTGCTGCACGACGCGCTCGTCGAGCCCGCGATGCTCGACTATGCGCCGAACGCGCGGAAAATCGCGGTCGGCAAGCGTTGCGGGCAGCGCTCGACCGCGCAGCATTTCATCAACAAGCAGATCGTCGACGCGGCGCGCGAGCATGCGTGCGTGGTGCGGCTGAAGGGCGGCGATCCGATGCTGTTCGGCCGCGCCGAAGAGGAAATGCGCGCGCTCGACGCGGCCGGCATCGACTACGAGGTCGTGCCGGGCATCACCGCGGCGCTGGCCGGCGCGGCGACGCTGAAGCGTTCGCTCACGTTGCGCGGCGTGTCGCGCAGCGTCGCGTTCGCGACGCACAGCCGCGCACCGGGCAGCGACGAGATCCGCGAGGCCGCACGCGCCGATTCGATCGTCTACTACATGGGCCGCGACAGCGCGCCCGGCATCGCGCAGGAATTGATCGACGCCGGCCGTGCGCCGACGACGCCGGTGGCGATCGTCGAGGCATGCAGCACCGCACGCGAACGCACGCTGACGCTGACGCTCGCGCGGATGGCGGCCGGCGACGCGCAGGCGTGGCTCGATCCCGCGGAACCGAGCCTGCTGATGATCGGCGATGCATTCGCCGAACGCACGCGGCAGGCACAGGCGGGCGATCCGATGCGCAATGCCGCCTGAGCGCGGCTCGAGCGCGGTCCCAAACGAAAAAAGCGCCGGCAGATGCCGGCGCTTTTGCGTTGGGGGCGGCGAATGCGTCGGCCGCTACGCGTCGTCGCCGAGCTGGTCGACACAATAGCGCGCGACCGCGTCGAGCACGCCGTCGTCTTCGCCAACGGCCGTCGCGCAGCGGATCTCGACGCCCGGATGTGCGGCGCGGCATGCGTCGACGAGCTGCGGCAGGTCGCGGCGGACATGGCCGCCCTGGCCGAAGAACACGGGCACCACGGTGATGCGGGCGCAGCCGGCCGCGACTTGCGCGGCGACGGCCTCAGCGAGCGACGGCGTCATCAGTTCGAGGAACGCGAGCGACACCTGCGCGGCAGGGGAGCCGGCGCCGCGCAGCCGCGCGGCGAGCCGCTCGAACGGCTCGGCCCAGCGCGGGTCGCGGGCGCCGTGGCCGAACAGGACGATACCGTGCGAATGCATGTCGAAGCCTCCGTCGCGACGCGGCGCTCAGTGCCGGTCGACCCACTTGAGCGCGAACAGGCCGAGCGCGAGATAGATGAGGCCCGGCGTCGCCGCGGTGAGCGGCGCGGGCCACGTGTTCAGCGTGCCGATGTGCGAGAACAGCGTGTTGAGCAGCTGGAAACTCATGCCGAGCATGATCCCGCCGAACACCTTCACGCCGACCACGCCCGCCCGCGTGTGCAGGTACGCGAACGGCAGCGACAGCACGAGCATCACGAATACGGCGAACGGATACAGCAGCTTGCGCCACAGCGCGATGTCGTAGCGCTGCGTGTCCTGCTGGTTTTCCTTCAAGTGCTGGATGTAGCGGAACAGGTTGACGATCGACATGCGCTCCGGCGACACGAGCAGCACCGACAGGATCTGCGGCGTCAGGTCCGAACGCAGCCGGTATTCGGGCAGCGATACCTGCTGCGACCGGAACACGGGGTTCAGCGCGTCGGCCGGCTGGCCGCTGATCGGCTTGATCGGCGTCAGCTCCGTCTCGGTGACGCCCGTCAGCAGCCAGTGGCCGGGCGGCTCGTAGCGGCCGGTTTGCGCGATCCGCACGTTCTGCAGCTGGAATTTCGAGTCGAATTCGTAGATGCGCACGTTGCTGATCGTCGAGTCGGGCGACAGGCTGCCGACGTTCACGAAGCGCGTGACCTGCTCGCCGTTCTCGCGGGCCGCGAGCGTGTCCTTCACCCACACGCCCGACTGGAAGTTCGACGACACCGATGCGCCGAGCGCCTGCAGCCGCACGCGTTCGGACAACTGGTCGGCGTACGGGCCGACGAATTCGCCGATCAGGTAGGTGACGATCACGAGCGGCACGCCGATCTTCAGCAGCGAACGCAGCGCCTGGTTGGTCGCGAGGCCAGACACGCGGAAGATCGTGAATTCCGAGTTCGCGGCCATCTGCGCGAACACGTAGATCGCGCTGATCAGCGCGGCGACCGGGATGATCTCGTAGAAGCGCGACGGCGTCTGCAGCGCGACGCGCAGCACCGCGTAGCCGAACTTGTAGTTGCCGTGCCCGACCGAGTTCAGCTCGCTGATCAGGTCGAAGAAGAAGAACAGACCGGAGAACGCGAACAGGATGAAGATGAACGTGACGTAGATCTGCCGCGCGAAGTACTTTTCATAGAGCCGCATCGATCATGCTCCCGAGCGGCCGAACAGCGCGCGTGTCAACAACGGACGATTGCGCACGCGCAACCAGAAAATGAACGCGACGATCGCCGCGACGAGCACGTGCAAGCCGACGAGACCGACGCCGAACGACATCTTGCCCTGCTCGATCTGCGCCTGCACGACGTTCAGCAGGTTCGAATACGTGAGGTAGATCAGCACGGCCATCACGAGGTTGATCGTGCGGCTGCGGCGCGGGTTCTGGTACGCGAGCGGGATGCCGAGCACCATCAGGTTCAGCGCGATCAGCGGCAGCCCCGCGCGCCACGCGAATTCCGCGAGATTGTCGCGCGTAGGGTTGCGCAGCAGGTCGGGCGTGGGCGTGCTGTTGGTGGTCTGGACGTTGACGACCGGCTTGCTGGTGATCTTCACGCCGTAGCGCTCGAACTCCATGATCTTGAAGTTCGGCTGGCCGGGCGTGCCGTCGTAGCGGCGGCCGTCTTCGAGGACGACGAAACGATCGCCGTCCTTCGAGGTTTCCGTATGGCCCGTCTGCGACACGACCACGTTGAGCTTGCCGTTTTCCGTCGACGTGACGAATACGTTCTGGACCTTGCTCTGGTCGGGCGTCATCTTCTCGATGAAGAACACGCGATGGTTCGCGGCCGATTCGCGGAACTGGCCCGGCGCGAGCAGCGAGATTTCGTCGCGCTGCTGGAAGCGCGCGCGGATCATCTTGCTCTGCTGGTTCGACCACGGCCAGCCGACGAACGCGAAGAACGTGATCAGCAGGATGATCGGCGCGGCGAACACGCCGATCGGCTTGATGAGGCGCGTGAGGCTCACGCCCGATGCGAGCCACACCACCATTTCGGAGTCCCGGTACCACCGGGTCAGCACGAACAGGATCGACACGAACAGCGTGACGACGAGCATCACGGCGAGGTAGCCGATCACGGTGAGGCCGATCAGCACGAGTACGTCCCGCGGATCGATTTCGCCGGACGCGGCGTAGCCGACGATGCGAATCATCATCGTCGTGAGCATGATCGTGAGCAGCACCATGAACACGGCACCAGCCGTATACGCAAGCTCGCGCTGGAGGGAGCGTTCGAAGATCATTCTTGATGAGAAGAGGGCGGGAGGCTGCGCACGCGTGGTGGAGCGCTCGCGCCGCCACGGGAAAAATAGCGGATAATTGCGGCTTTCATCCTTAGCCCAGATTTTATCCGAGGACAAGCGCGATGGACTTTAGCATAAAAGGCTGTGATTGGAGCAAAGGCGAGGCCAAGGGGTTCCTGACCGGGAAGTCCGACTGCATCGTGCTCGGCATCTTCGAGGCGCAAACCCTGTCGGGCGCGGCGCTCGACATCGACACGGCCACCAAGGGGCTGATCTCGCGCGTCGTGAAGGCCGGCGACATGGACGGCAAGCGCGGCAAGACGCTGTTCCTGCACGAAGTGTCGGGCATCGGCGCGTCGCGCGTGCTGCTCGTCGGGCTCGGCAAGCAGGATGCTTTCAATCAGAAAGCCTACAACGACGCCGTGACGGCCGCCTGGCGCGCGCTGCTGGCGACCAAGGTCGTCCAGGTCACGTTCTCGCTCGCGCAACTGCCGGTCGACGAGCGCAGCTCCGACTGGGGCGTGCGCGCCGCGATCCTCGCGCTGCGCAACGAGACCTACCGCTTCACGCAGATGAAGAGCAAGCCGGAACCGGCGTCGCACACGCTCAAGCGCGTCGTGTTCAGCGTCGACCCGGCGGACGAAAAGGCCGCGAAGGTCGCGGTCAAGCAGGCCGTCGCGCTCGCGAACGGGATGGATCTCACCCGCGATCTCGGCAACCTGCCCGGTAACGTCTGCACGCCGACCTATCTCGGCAACACCGCGAAGAAGATCGCGAAGGATTGGGGCCTGAAGGCCGAAGTCCTCGGGCTCAAGCAGATCCAGGCGCTGAAGATGGGGTCGTTCCTGTCGGTCGCGCGCGCGTCGGTCGAGCCGCCGCAATTCATCGTGCTGCACTACCAGGGCGCCGCCGCGAAGGCCGCGCCGGTCGTGCTGGTCGGCAAGGGCATCACGTTCGATACGGGCGGCATCTCGCTGAAGCCGGGCGAAGCCATGGACGAGATGAAGTACGACATGTGCGGCGCGGGCTCGGTGCTCGGCACGATCCGTGCGGTGGCCGAGATGGGCCTGAAGATCAACGTCGTCGCGATCGTGCCGACCTGCGAGAACATGCCGGGCGGCAACGCGACGAAGCCGGGCGACATCGTCACCAGCATGAAGGGGCTGACGATCGAGGTGCTGAACACCGACGCCGAAGGCCGCCTGATCCTGTGCGACGCACTCACGTATGCCGAGCGCTTCAAGCCGGCCGCCGTGATCGACGTCGCGACGTTGACGGGCGCATGCGTGATCGCGCTGGGCGGCCACAACAGCGGGCTGTTCTCGACGAACGACGCGCTCGCGGGCGAACTGCTCGACGCGTCGCGCGAGGCGAGCGACCCGGCATGGCGCATGCCGCTCGACGACGAGTACCAGGATCAGCTGAAGTCGAATTTCGCGGATCTCGCGAACATCGGCGGGCGTCCGGCCGGCGCCGTGACGGCCGCGTGCTTCCTGTCGCGCTTCACCGAGAGCTATCCGTGGGCTCACCTCGACATCGCGGGCACCGCATGGAAGGGCGGCGCCGCGAAGGGCGCGACGGGCCGTCCGGTGCCGTTGCTCGCGCAGTTCCTGATCGACCGCGCCGGCCAGTGATGGCGGGGCTGACGACGCTGCGGGTGCGCGGGCAATGACGCGAATCGATTTCCACTCGAACGTCGGCGATTCGCTCGCGTACGCGTGCCGGCTGCTGCGCAAGGCCTATCAGGCCGGGCAGCCGGTCGTCGTGCTCGCCGAGCCCGCGCGCCTGCGCGCGCTCGACGAGCGGCTCTGGACGTTCTCGCCGCTCGATTTCATCCCGCATTGCGGCGTCGACAGCGAGCACGCCGCCGGCACGCCGATCGTGCTGGCCGCCGATCTCGACCGCGTGCCGCATCATCACGTGCTGCTGAACCTCGGCGCGACCGTGCCCGCGCAGTTCGCCCGCTTCGAGCGCCTGCTCGAAGTGGTCGGCAACGTGCCGGACGAGCTGGCCGCGGGCCGCGAGCGCTACCGGTTCTACCGTGACCGCGGCTATGCGCTGAACAACTACAAGCAGGGCGGCTAGCCGCAACCGTCGACGGAGTGTTCCCGTGACAGAAGCCGATTCATCCTCGATCCCGACGCTGACCGACGTGCTGGTGCCGGGCAAGCCGGCGCCGGCGCGCTCGCCCGCGTCCGCCGCCCCCCGGCCGCACGATGACGCGGCGATTCCGGTGCTCACCGACGTGATCACGCCGGCCGCCGCCGGTGCCGCGCCGGCTGAATCCGATAAAACCGAAGCCGACCCCGATTCCGTCATGGTCGAACCCGTGCCGACACCGCACGTGCCGACCGTGGAGCTGCCGGGCGATGCGGCAACGGCAACCGCCGCGGGTGAGACCGATGCGCCGGCCGAGCCCGGCGCCGCGGAGCACGTGGTCGCCGAAGACGCGGCGGCGATGACGGCGCCGCTGCGCTCGTCGCTGGTCGATGACGACACGCCGCCGCACACGTTCGCCGCGATGGCGCGCGAGGCGGCCGCATACGTGCCCGAGCCGGCGATGCCGGAGGCGGCCCTGCCGAGCGCAGCGCCGCAGCCGGATGCGCAGGCCGCAGTCGCGCTGACACCGGAAGATGCGCAGCACATCGCCGAACGGCTTCGCAATCGCCTGACGAACTATCTGACCGGGGCAGGGCGCGAGGCCATCGAAGCGCGTTGTCGCGATGCGCTGCACGAGCATTCGGCCTGGCTGGTCGGCCAGGTCACGCGCGAAGTCGCACTCGCGCTGGAAACCGAAGTGATGGACTGGGTGCGCGATGCGGTCGATGAAGAGATCGCCCGTCGTCGCGCCGGCCATTCCGGCTGAACGCGCAATCGTTCGCGGTGGCGAAAAAGAGGGTGCAGGTTCGGTAAGCGCCTGCTAAGCCCGCCGGGGAGGCGCGCTGGTTGGTCGGGCCGGCCCGTCCTCTTGCGACGTCCTGCACCCAATGCGGGTACGCCGCGCGGGTATCCGCTTCAGCGTACCGACAGCACCCACTGAGCGAGCGTGTGGGCCTCGGTGCTCGTCAGTTGCGTATTGGCGGGCATCGGCACGCTGCCCCATACGCCGACGCTGCCTTTCACGATCGATTGCGCCAGGTAATCGGCGCCGTCGCCGCGCGTCGCGTACTTGCCGGCGATGTCGCGGAACGACGGACCCATCAGCGGCTTGCCGATCGCATGGCAGGCCATGCAATTCTTGCGCTGCGCCAGCGCGAGCCCGTCGGCCTGGTCAGCATGCGCCGCCGCCGCGCTGCCGGTCAGCAGCATGGCGAGCAGCACGCGCGATATCGTCTGTTTCATGCGGTTCTCCGCCGGCGGGGACGGCCGGCTTCATGGTCCGCGCATTATAGAAGCAAAGGGGAAGCACGTTTTGCGCGTTCCCCCCGGGCGGCCCGATTATCGGGGCCGCATGCCGTGGCGCCTGTGCATCAACCCGTGACCGCCCCCAGGTTCGCCGGCCGGGCGAGCGCCGCGAATTTGGCGAGCACGCCGCGCGTATAGCGGGGCGCCGGCTGCTGCCACGCAGCGCGGCGGCGCGCGAGTTCCGCATCGTCGACGTTCAGTTGCAGCAGCAGCCGGTGCGCGTCGATCGTGATCGAATCGCCTTCCTGCACCAGTGCGATCGTGCCGCCGACGAACGCCTCCGGCGCGACGTGGCCGACCACCATGCCCCAGGTGCCGCCCGAGAAGCGGCCGTCCGTGATGAAGCCGACCGATTCGCCGAGCCCCTTGCCGATGATCGCGGACGTCGGTGCGAGCATTTCCGGCATGCCGGGGCCGCCCTGCGGGCCGAGGTAGCGCAGCACGAGGATGTCGCCCGCGCGGATCCGGTCGCCGAGGATCGCATCCATCGCGCTCTGCTCGTCGTCGAACACGCGCGCCGGGCCCGTGATCACCGGGTTCTTCAGGCCGGTGATCTTCGCGACCGCGCCGTCTTCCGCGAGATTGCCCTTCAGGATCGCGAGATGGCCTTCCTTGTACAGCGCGCGGTCGATCGGGAAGATCACGTCCTGATCCGCGCGCGGCACGCTCGGTACGTCCTTCAACTCGTCGGCGATCGTGCGGCCGGTGATCGTCATGCAGTCGCCGTGCAGCAGCCCCGCATCGAGCAGGATCTTCAGCACCTGCGGAATCCCGCCGGCCCGGTGCAGGTCGGTCGCGACGTACTTTCCCGACGGCTTCAGGTCGCAGATCACCGGTACGCGCTTGCGGATGCGCTCGAAGTCGTCGATCGTCCAGTCGACCTCGGCCGCGTGCGCGATCGCGAGATAGTGCAGCACCGCATTGGTCGAGCCGCCGGTGGCCATGATCACCGACACCGCGTTCTCGATCGATGCCTTCGTGATGATGTCGCGCGGTTTGAGGTCGCGCTTCACGGCCTCGACCAGCACCCGCGCCGATTCGGCGGCCGAATTGACCTTCTCCTGATCGGGGTTCGCCATCGTCGACGAATACAGCAGCGACATGCCGAGCGCCTCGAACGATGAACTCATCGTGTTCGCGGTGTACATGCCGCCGCACGAACCGGACGTCGGGCACGCGTTTTTTTCGACGCCTTCGAAGTCCTCCTGCGACATCCGGCCCGCGGTGAATTCGCCGACGGCTTCGAACGACGACACGATCGTCAGGTCGCGGCCCTTCCAGTTGCCGGGGCGGATCGTGCCGCCGTAGACATAGATGCCCGGCACGTTCAGGCGCGCGAGCGCGATCATGCCGCCGGGCATGTTCTTGTCGCAGCCGCCGACCACCACCACGCCGTCCATCCACTGGCCCTGCACGCAGGTCTCGATGCAGTCGGCGATCACTTCGCGCGACACGAGCGAGTACTTCATCCCTTCGGTGCCCATCGACATGCCGTCCGAAATCGTCGGCGTGCCGAAGATCTGCGGGTTCGCGCCGGCCGCCTTGACGGCGTCGACGGCTGCGTCCGACAGGCGCTGCAAACCGGAATTGCACGGCGTGATCGTCGAATGGCCGTTCGCGATGCCGACCATCGGCTTGTCGAAATCGTCCTTCTGGTAGCCGAGGGCGTAATACATCGAGCGGTTCGGCGAACGGGCCACGCCTTGCGTGATGTGCTTCGAGCGACGGTTGTACGACATGGGGGACTCCATCGTTGTGTGGGCGTCGCTCGGGAGGGCGCGCCGGTTCGGGTCGAACAAGCATGGAGTTTCCCGATTGGGATGTCCAATATATTATTTGTCGCCTATTAAGTCGTTTTGCGAATGAGTCGAACATGGCCGATCTGATCCCCGACCTGCGCCAGTGGCGCTATTTCGTGACCGTCGCCGACGAGCGCCATTTCGGCCGTGCGGCCGAGCGCCTGTCGATGACGCAGCCGCCGCTGTCGCAGGCGATCCGCGCGCTCGAGGACGCGCTGGGCGTCGCGCTGTTCGTGCGCACCAAGCGCTCGGTGGCGCTCACGGCGGTCGGCGCGGCGCTGCTGCCCGACGTGCGCCGGCTGCTGGCGTCGGCCGATGCGCTGCCGCCGCTGGCGCGGCGGCTCGCGCGCGGCGAGGCCGGTTCGTTGTCGCTCGCGTTCGTGTCGACCGCCGATTACGGGCTGTTGCCGTCGTTGCTGCGTGCCTTCGGCGCGCGCTATCCGCAGGTGCGGCTGCAACTGGTGGAAGCGACGAGCGACGTGCAGATCGACGAACTCGTCGCCGGGCGCATCGACGCCGGGCTCGTCATTCCGCCCGTGCCGCCGCGTCACGCGGCCGGGTTGTCGTACCTGCCCGTCGTGCGCGAGCCGCTGGTGGTCGCGATGCCGAGTACGGCCTCCGACGCGCCCGAGGATGAGCCCGTGCAGCTTGCCGACGTCGCCGCGTTGCCGCTCGTGATCTTTCCGCGTCGTTTGGCGCCCGGCTTTTATGACATCATTACGGGCTGCTACGGCGCGGCGGGGGAAACCCCGCGCATCGGCCAGGAGGCCATCCAGATGCAGACGATCGTCAGCCTCGTGTCGGCCGGCATGGGCGTCGCACTGGTGCCGCAATCGCTGCGTAACCTGCGGCGCACCGGCGTGGTCTACCGGCCGCTGGCCGGCCATGCGCCGGTCGTCGAGACGGGCCTCGTGTGGCGCACCGGCGACGTGAGCCCCGTGCTCGCCGGGTTCATCGACGTCGTGCGCGCGCAGGGTCTTGCCGCGTGACGTGAACGATGGCGTGCCGGCGCCGTCCAACGCGCGGTGCTGCGCGCGTGCGACGGCCGTACCGTATTCGAAAACTTCTTCGCTAATCCATGATCATTCACCCGAATTTCGACCCCGTTGCGATCCATCTCGGGCCGCTGGCCGTGCGCTGGTACGGCCTCATGTATCTCGTCGGCTTCATCGCGGCGATCGTCGTCGGCCGGATCCGCCTGAAGCTGCCGCATGTCGCGGCGCAGGGCTGGACCGCGAAGGACATCGACGACATGATGTTCTACGGCGTGCTCGGCACCGTGCTCGGCGGCCGGCTCGGCTACGTGCTGTTCTACAAGGCCGATTTCTACTTCTCGCATCCGCTCGACGTGTTCAAGGTGTGGGAAGGCGGCATGTCGTTTCACGGCGGCTTCCTCGGCGTGACGCTCGCGATGATGCTGTTCGCGTGGCAGCGCAAGCGGCACTGGCTCCAGGTCACCGATTTCGTCGCGCCGATGGTGCCGACGGGGCTTGCGGCCGGGCGCCTCGGCAACTTCATCAACGGAGAGCTGTGGGGCCGCGTGACCGACCCGACGTCGCCTTGGGCGATGCTGTTCCCGGGCGCGATGCGCGACGATGCGGCATGGTTGCCGAAACATCCGGAGCTCGTCGAGAAGTGGCATCTCGCCGACGTGTTCATGCAATACCAGATGCTGCCGCGCCATCCTTCGCAGCTCTATGAAATCGCGCTCGAGGGGATCGCGCTGTTCTTCGTGCTGTTCTTGTTCGCGCGCAAGCCGCGGCCGATGGGCGCGATATCCGCGCTGTTCCTGATCGGTTATGGCCTCGCACGTTTCACGGTCGAGTTCGCGCGCGAGCCGGACGACTTCCTCGGGCTGCTCGCCCTCGGCCTGTCGATGGGACAGTGGTTGTCGCTGCCGATGATTCTCGCGGGTATCGCGCTGATGGTCTGGGCGTATCGCCGCCGCGCGGCGAACGCGAATGCGACTGCATGACGGGGTATCGATGTACGCGTGATCGACGCGTGCATCGGCTACCCGGACGCGCATGAAAAACGCCGGCCCTCGGGCCGGCGTTTTTCGTTTCCGACAGCCGCGCGATGCGCGTTACTTCATCTGCACCGAGCCGTTGACGGTGACCGACACGGTGGCCTTGCCGCCTTCGACCGCGATCGGCGCGCTCATCTTCGCGCTGTCCATCGGCGCCGCGGCCATCGCCATCATGCGCGTGTACGGCTGCACGTTGCGGCCGCTGCCGACGTTCACGTCGCGGATCGTGTAGCTGCTGTAGCCGAACGCCTTCGCGGCTTCGTCCGCGCGGGCGCGGAACGACTTGATCGCGTCGGTCGTGAGCTTCTGCTCGGCCGTGCGCTGCGCTTCCGGCGACAGCGAGAACTCGACGTTCGCGACCTGCATCAGGTTCGACAACTGGCCTGCCAGCTTCGACGCCGCGGCGAAATCGCGCGATTCGAGCGCGACCTCGGTGCGCCCGCGCCATGCGGAGATCTTCCCGTCGCGATCGGTGCTCGGATACACGGAGAACGCGCCCGTGTGCGCGGTGACGCCCGACACGCCCTTCGCCTGCGACAGGGCCGCGTCCGCGCGCTGGTTCAACTGCGCGGTGAGGCTGCCCGGATCCTTGGCCTGCTGCTCGTAGAACAGCGTGATGTGGATGATGTCCTGCGGCACGTCGGCACTGGCCTGCGACGAAAGCGACAGCACGCCCGCCGGCTCCGGAAAGTGCGGGTTCGCCGCCTGGGCGTGCGCGGCGGGCGACGCGAGCGTCAGCGCGACGGGAACGGCGGCGGCGAGGGCGAGCGACAGCGCGAGTGCGGTTTTCTTGGTCATTGTTGGACTCCTTGTGCGAGGGCGCGCACGCGGGTCACGCGTGCGCGACGCGGGCGTACCGCGCGACGAAAAAACGACAGCCGGCCCGATCGGCCGACAGCGGTTGCTTAGGCTGCGCGAAAGTGCCGCGAGTTCCGTTACGGCAGCGCGTCCTGACCGGATTTGACCTTTGACGCGCGTCTACTTCATCAACTTTTCGGTGATGAATCGCCATTCCGCACGCGTGACGGGCGTGATCGACAGCCGGTTGCCGCGCGCGAGCACGCGCATGTCGGCGAGCTCGTCGTGCTCGCGCAGCGCGGCGAGCGGCACGAGCGGCGACTTCTTCACGAAGCGCACGTCGACGAGCAGCCAGCGCGGCGCTTCCTGCGTCGATTTCGGGTCGTAATAGGGGCTTTTCGGATCGAACTGCGTGGGATCGGGGTAGGGCGTCGACGATACTTCGGCGAGGCCGGCGATGCCCGGCTCGGGGCAGCTCGAGTGATAGAACAGCACGCCGTCGCCGATCTTCATCGTGTCGCGCATGAAATTGCGCGCCTGATAGTTGCGTACGCCGGTCCACGGCAGCGAGCGCTGCGGTGCGTGGGCGAGATCGTCGATGCTTGCTTCGTCCGGTTCGGACTTCATCAGCCAGTATTGCATGGTCGTGATCGACGCAGAAAAGGCTGCCACAAAAGAAAACGGCACCGGGACTTGCCCGATGCCGTTGGATAGGCCCCCACCTTGGCCGCTAGGCCGGCATCCTGAACCTGAGGTTCAGAGTTGGTCGCAGTTAGCAGCACTTCGGGTACATCAGACAGTGTGACGCGCGCGCCCGTGCTACAAATTTCCGCAACCGTGCACATGGCATTGGTTCAAGGAATATATGACCTTGGCGAACCAGGCAGGGAAGCTGACTGAACTGTGATTCGATGCGCCAATTTGACCACCGTTGACCGTCGAGATCAAGGGAAATCGACGCACCGTTTGAAACGTTACTGCGTCTCGTGCTGTGCGAGCACCGCGCCGAGCTGTTCGTTCATCTGGTGCATTGTACGACGGATTTCCTCCGCCGGAAATGCTTCACCATGCCGCACGCTCGTTTGCAGCCGCAGCAATTCCGATGCAAGCGACAGCGCCGCCATCACCGCGATGCGATCGGTGCCGCGCACCGAACTGTTCGAGCGGATTTTCGACATTTCGGCGTCGACGCGCGCGACCGCTTCGAGCAGCGCCGCTTCGGTCTCGGCCGAACAGGCGAGCCGATAGGGCTGACCGAGAATCGAGACTTCGATCTGCTTGGTGCTCATGCATGTTCTCCGTGGCTGGCCGCGTCATCGCCATCCGCGCGCGCCTGCGCATCCAGCAGGTCGAGCTGGTTGTCGGCTTGCTCCGCGCTCTTCGAGCGCGGCAGCTTTTCGAGAATCGCGTTCAGTTTCACCTGGGCGTCGTCGATTTTCGCCGACAACGTGTCGCGCTCGGCCGCGAGCGCATTGCGTTCGTCGCGCAGTTGCGCGAGTTCCGCGCGGACCGTGTCCGCTTCCGCGCGCAATTGCGCGACCTGCTCCTCGAGCGCGAGCCGTTCCGAGTGATAGCGCTTGTTCAGCGAAATCAGACGGCCAATATTTTGAGACAGGGTTTCGAGTTCGTTGAGCATTTGCTGCGTCCTCTAAAGACCCAGCATTTTAGCGCGGAATAACGCGCAATCCGACATCTGTAACGTTTCCAGTCGTAACACCCCTGCTTCTTGCCGCGAATAAGCGCGTCCCGCGCGGGTCCGGACGCTTCCTTGACGCTCGCGCGACCGGCTCCTAAACTGGCGCCGCCTCGGTGCTCGCGCGCAGGACGCGCGGTTAAACGGGAAGCAGGGTGCGGGCTCCAGGAGCGCGCCAACCTGCGCTGCCCCCGCAACGGTAAGCGGCCGCGTCGCGTGACGCAGGCCGGCTCGGGCGCGTTTCGCGTGCAGGTCGCATGCGGGCGCGGGCCACTGCGCGTCATGGCGCGGGAAGGCGAGCCGGACCGCCGCCAGCCCGGATACCGGCCGAGACGGGGAGCCCGCACGGGCTCCATGACGCGCGGCCTGCGGGGAAGCGGGGCGCGCAATGTTTCACGGAACGTTCTTCGATGCCGACCCCAATCGTCCGCCCTGCGCCGCTGTCGCGCCCGGCCGACTCCCGCAAGCGGATGTGCCGCGCGTCGTGCGCGCGGCCGTGCGCGGCATGAGCGCCGCGCGCGCCGTCGCGATCTGGGCCGCGCTGGCCGCTGTGGTCGCGCTGCTGTTCGTCGCGTCGCTGTCGATCGGCAGCGTGCCGATGTCGCCGTGGCAGGCGCTCGCGTCGCTCGTGCCGCACGGCGGCGATACCCTGTTTGCCGATATCGTCCGGACGCTGCGCCTGCCGCGCTCGCTCGCGGGTTTCGCGTGCGGCGCACTGCTCGCGCTCGCCGGCGCGTTGTTGCAGGTGCTGCTGCGCAATCCGCTCGCGGAGCCGTACGTACTGGGCGTGTCCGGCGGCGCGGCCGGCTTCGCGCTCGTCGCGATGATCGCGGGCGGCGCATGGTGGCTCGTCGACGCGTCGGCGTTCGCCGGTTCGCTCGTATCGGTCGCGCTCGTGCTCGGTCTCGCGAGGCGCGAGCTGTGGCGCGGCGAATCGCGCGACGCATCGCCGCGGCTGCTGCTCACGGGCGTCGTGATCGCGGCGGGGTGGGGCGCGCTCGTCACGCTGTTGCTGTCGCTCGCGCCCGACGCGCGGCTGCGCGGCATCATCTTCTGGCTGACGGGCGACCTGAACGGCGCGACGGCGCCGTGGTTCGCGTGGGGCGCGCTGTTGCTGAGCGCATGCGTCGCGCTGCCGGCCGCGCCGCAACTGAACGTGCTGCTGCGCGGCGACGCGACCGCGCTCGCGCTCGGCGTGCCGGTCGCGCGCCTGCGCGTGCGGATCTATCTCGTCGCGTCGCTGGCTGCCGCGGCCGCCGTGACGACGGCCGGCACGATCGGCTTCGTCGGGCTCGTCGTGCCGCATGCGTTGCGGCTCGCGTTCGGCAACGACCAGCGGATGCTGCTGCCGGCCGCGATGCTGGCGGGCGGCGGCGGCGTGATGGCGGCCGACCTGCTCGCGCGCACCGCGATCGCGCCCGCGCAATTGCCGGTGGGCGTGATGACCGCGTTGATCGGCGTGCCGGTGTTCCTGTGGATGTTGCTGAGGAGGCCGATGTGATGACGGGCACCACCGCACCGCACGCCGCTGCCGGCGACATGTCCTGTACGGCCGTGGACCTGACGCTGAAGGCCGGCGCCCGCACGTTGCTCGACCGCTTCACGCAGGGGTTCCGCCCCGGCGAGATCTGGTGCGTCGCCGGACCGAACGGCGCGGGCAAGACGACGCTGCTCGCCACGCTCGCGGGATTGCAGCCGCCCGTCGGCGGATACGTCGAGATCGACGGTCGGCCGCTTGCCGCGTGGCGCCCCGAGCAACTCGCGCAGCGTCGCGCGCTGATGCCGCAGCAATTGCACGATGCGTTCAGCGCGACCGTGTTCGACACAGTGCTGCTGAACCGCTTTCCGTATCTCGGCGGCTGGGGCTGGGAGCGCGACGGCGATCGCGCAGCGGCGCGCGATGCGCTCGCGACGTTCGACCTGACCGCGCTCGCGTCGCGCGACGTGATGTCGCTGTCGGGCGGCGAGCGGCAGCGGGTCGCGCTGGCCGCGACGCTGTGCCAGGATGCGCCGCTGATGCTGCTCGACGAACCGCTCGCGCATCTGGACCTGCATCACCAGATCGACTGCCTGACCGCGCTGGCCGCCTGGCTCGCGGCAGGCCCGCGCGCGGTGATGTTTTCGTGTCACGACCTGAACCTCGCGCGGCGTTTCGCGACGCATGCGCTGTTGCTCGACGGTCGCGGCCATGCGTGGGCCGGCCCCGTGCACGACGTGCTGACGCCCGAGCGCGCGAGCGACGCGTTCGGCTATCCGCTCGTGCTGATCCGCGAGAACGGCCGCGATGCGTTGCTGCCGGCATGGCCTGCGCGACAATGACCCTTCCTGTTCCGATTTTTCCGATGCGCGGCGCATGCCGCGCGCACGACACGGCTCCTCGATGACGACTCCGACCCATTTCCCGCCCGCGATCGCGCCGCTCGACGACGCGCTGCGCACGCGCCTGCAACATGTGATCGACCACAAGACCAAGCCGCCCGGCAGCCTCGGCCAGCTCGAGGCGCTCGCGCTGCAGCTCGGCCTGATCCAGCGCACCGAGCGGCCGGTCGTGCAGCGTCCCGTGACGATCGTGTTCGCGGGCGACCACGGCATCGCGGCCGAAGGCGTCAGTCCTTATCCGCAGGCGGTGACGGCGCAGATGGTCGCGAACTTCCTGGCCGGCGGTGCGGCGATCAACGCGTTCTCGGGCGTCGCGCAGAGCACGCTCGAGATCGTCGATGCGGGCGTCGCGTCGCCGCTGCCGCTGTCGGACCGGCTGGTGTCGCTGCCGGTCGCGCGCGGCACGCGCAACTTCGCGGCGGAACCCGCGATGACGCGTGAAGAAGCGATGACGGCGCTCGAGGCCGGCGCGGCGCGCGTCCGCCTGCACGCGTCGCTCGGCACGAACGTGATCGGCTTCGGCGAGATGGGGATCGCGAACACGTCGTCGGCCGCCTGCCTGATGAGCCGCCTGCTCGACGTGCCGATCGATGCCTGCGTCGGCCGCGGCACGGGGCTCGACGACCAGGGCCTCGCGCACAAGCGCGCGGTGCTCGGCCGCGCGCTCGTCAAGCACTCGCATGCGCTTGCGCCGCTCGACGTGCTCGCGACGTTCGGCGGCTTCGAGATCGCGATGATGACGGGCGCGTACCTCGCGGCCGCGAGCGAGCGGATGACGATCTTGGTCGACGGCTTCATCGCGACCGCCGCGCTGCTCGTCGCCGAGCGCATCGCGCCCGGCGTGCGCGACTACTGCGTGTTCTCGCATACGTCGCACGAGGCCGGCCACCGGCGCATGCTCGAGCATTTCGGTGCGAAGCCGCTGCTCGCGCTCGATCTGCGGCTCGGCGAAGGCACGGGCGCCGCGCTCGCGCTGCCGCTCGTGCGCGCCGCGGCCGCGTTCCTCGGCGAGATGGCGAGCTTCGAATCCGCCGGCGTCGACAATCGTGACGCCTGAGCGCACGCGCGGCATGCGGGCCGAACTGCGCTACTTCTTCGTCGCGCTCGGCTATTTCACGCGCGTGCCCATGCCGCGCTCGATCGGCTACGCGGCCGGCGACCTTGACCAGGCCGCGCGTTATTTCCCGCTCGTCGGCGCATGCGTGGGCGCATGGGGCGCGCTGGTCTATCTCGTTGCGCTGCGCGCGCTGCCCGCGTCGATCGCGGTCGGGCTGTCGATGGCCGCGACGTTGCTCGCGACCGGCGCATTCCACGAAGACGGCCTTGCCGACAGTTGCGATGCGTTCGGCGGCGGTTACACGCGCGACGACGTGCTGCGCATCATGCACGATTCGCGGATCGGCACGTTCGGCGCGGTCGCGCTCGTGATCGCGCTCGGGCTGAAATGGCAGGCGCTGACGTCGATGCTGCCGTTGCGCGCCGCATGGACGATGATCGCCGCGCACGCGGCGAGCCGCACGATGGCCGTGAGCCTGCTGATGTCGCTCGACTACGTGCGGCCCGAAGGCAAGGCGAAGCCGGTCGCGCAACGGATGAGCGCACGTGCCGCGTGCGTCGCGGCGGTGTTCGGACTGCCGTGGCTGTTCTGGCCCGACTGGCGCATGGGCGTTGCCGCATGCGTGGCGCTCGTCCTGGTGCGCGCGGGGCTGGCCCGCTATTTCGTGAAGCGGATCGGCGGTTATACCGGCGACTGTCTCGGTTTCGCGCAGCAACTGGGCGAACTGGCGATCTATCTCGTGGTGCTCGGATGGACATCGTCCTGATCCGCCATCCGGCCGTCGGCATCGAGCCCGGCATCTGCTATGGGCGCAGCAACGTGCCGCTCGCCGATTCGGCCGAGGGCGGCGCGCAGGCCGTGCGTGCGCATGTGTCGACACTGGGCGCACCGATGCCCGAACGGGTCTGGACGAGCCCGCTCACGCGTTGCGCGTCGATTGCCGAACGGCTCGCGCGGGCATTCGACGTGCCGCTGCGGCGCGATGCCGACTGGCAGGAAATGGATTTCGGCGCGTGGGAAATGCAGCGCTGGGACGATATCGACCGCGCGGCACTCGATGCGTGGGCGGCCGACCTGATGCATGCATGCGCGCACGGCGGAGAAAGCGTGGCGCGATTCGTCGAACGCGTGGCGCGGCAGGCCGATACGCTTGCGGAGCTCGACGGCTCGCAATGGGTCGTCACGCATGCGGGCGTGATCCGCGCATTCGCGTCGCATGTGTTGCGCATGCCGCTCGACACGCTGCTGTCGCGGCCCGTGCCGACGGGCGGGGCCGTCTGGCTGCGCACGCACGACGGCGCGCAAACATGGGAAGTCGTGCACTGGGATGCATAGGCGTACGTGCGTCCGCAGGTGAACGACGACGCTGCGCACGATCGGTCCGTCTCGAGCGCCGGACGCATCCGGCGTCGGTGCGCGACGAACGCGCCGGCCGCCGGAAATCAGCGCGCCGGCCGCCGCGCACGCGCGGCATCCAGATCCTCGCACAGCGCGGCCGCGCCCTGCACGATCCGCGGCGACGGCCGCGTCAGCAGATCGCCGTCGATCGCGAACAGGTTGTGGCGCGCCACGGCCGTCAGCGCGGGCCACGCGCGCCAGCGCGCGAGGCTCGGCAGCGGTTCGTTCGAACGGGTCGCGCCGGCACTCGTCGTCACGATCGCTTCCGGATTCGCCGCGAGCACGGCCTCGTCGGTCACGGTCGGCGCGAGCGGCTTGAGCGACGCGAACACGTTGCGGCCGCCGCAGAGTTCGAATACTTCGTCGATCAGGTGCGTGCCGTTGAGCGTCGTCAGCGGGCGGTCCCACACCTGGAAGAACAGCGTGACGGGCGGGCGTGCCGCGTAGCGTGCGCGTAGTGTCGCGAGGTCCCGTGTGAAGGCAGCCGCGGCGGCATCGGCGATCGGTTGCGTGCCGAGCAGCATGCCGAGCCGGCGCAGCGACGACGACACGTCGTCGAGATGCTTCGGCTCGCTGAAGAACAGCGGGATGTGCAGCGCGCGCAGCGCATCGGTCTGCCGCTCGGCGTTGCCGTGCCGCCAGACGACGATCAGGTCGGGCTTCAGCGCGGCGATTCGTTCGAGATCGAGCGCCTTGTTGTCGCCGACGCGCGGCACCGCTTGCGCGGCGGCCGGGTAGTCGCTGTACGTGACGGTGCCGACGAGCTTCGCGCCACCGCCGGCCGCGTAGACGAGTTCGGTCGCGTGCGGCGCGAGGCTGATCACCCGCTGCGCGGGCGCGGGCAGCGTGACCGTATTGCCGGCGTCGTCGCGCGTCGTGACGTCGGCGTGGACGAGCGGCGCGCGAGCGAGCGCCGCCAGCAGCGCGGCCGGCGCGAGCCGGCGGAACATGGGCGGACTCATGCGGCGGCCCGCGGCAGCAGCGGCACGCAATGCGCGAGCGCGTCGCCGAGGCGCCGCCATTCGGCTTCGCTGCCCGGCAGGCCGACGCGCACGCTCGACGGCATCGGGAAGTGCCGCGTCCAGATGCCGCGCGTCGCGAGCGCCGCATGCAGCGCCGCGGCGCGCGGGTCGTCGGTCCAGCTGAAGAGCGGCGTCGCGCGAACCGCGAAGCCGTGCGTGCGCAGCAGCGCGGCCAGTCGTTCGCCGTCGGCCGCGAGCCGCTCGCGGGCGGCCGCTTGCCACGCGCGATCGGCGAACGCCGCGGCGACGACGTGGCGTGCGGGGCCGCTCACCGTCCACGCGCCGAGCCTGTCGCGCAACGCGACGATTTGGTCGGGGCACGCGAGCACGAAGCCCGCGCGGATCCCGGCGAGCCCGAAGAACTTGCCGACCGAGCGCAGCACGACGAGCCCCGGATGATCGACCCGCGGCGCGAGCGATGGCGTGGCGCCCGTATCGGCGAACGCTTCGTCGACGATCAGCGTGCCGCCGCGTGCCGCCAGTTGCGCATGCCAGCCGAGCAGGCGCCCGGTCGGCACGAATTCGGCGGTCGGATTGTTCGGATTCCCGACGATGACGTGGCGCAGCGTCGCGGGCAGCGTGTCGGCGCGGATGTCAAGCGCGACGACGCGATGGCCGTGGCGCGCGAACGCGGGCGCGTATTCGCCGTACGCGAGCGCCGCGACGCCGGCGTCGCCGGCCGGCAGCAAGCCGGGCAACGCGCGGATCGCGGCCTGGCTGCCGGCGACCGGCAGCACGTGCGCGGCATCGGGCGCGTGGTAGTACTGCGCGGCGCGGGCCGCGAGGCCGTCGCCGTCGTCGGGCAGCCGGCGCCATGCGTCGGCCGGGACGGGCGGCACCGGAAAGCCCGCCGGATTGATGCCGGTCGACAGATCGAGCCACGCGTCGTACGGAATGCCGTGGCGGCGGGCGGCTTCATGCAGGTTGCCGCCGTGCGCGATGGATGAGTCAGACATGATGGGTGGCCATGACGAGTGCGCCGCTCGCGACCAGCAGCGCGAGCCACAAGGCGAGCGTGCGCGTGACGAGCGACAGCGCGGCGACGACGTGGACGGCCGTGGCCGTGGCGCCGGTGCCGAGCGCCGGGCGATCCTCGATCTCGCCGTGATAGACGGCCGGGCCGCCGAGCTGCACGTTCAGGCTGCCGGCGCCCGCGGCCATGACGGGGCCCGCGTTCGGGCTGTCCCAGTGGCGCGCCTGCGTGCGCCAGCAGCGCCACGCGGCGGCCGTGTCGCCGAGCAGCGCGTAGCTCGCGGCGGTGAGGCGCGCGGGAATCCAGTTCAGCGCGTCGTCGATGCGTGCGGCAGCCCAGCCGAAGGTCAGGAAGCGTGGCGTGCGATAGCCCCACATCGCGTCGAGCGTGTTCGCGAGCCGGAACAGCAACGCGCCGGGACCGCCCGCGACGACGAACCAGAAGAGCGCGCCGAAGATTGCATCGTTGCCGTTCTCGAGCGCCGATTCGACGGCGGCGCGCGACAGCGCACCTTCGTCCGCGCTGCTGGTGTCGCGCGACACGATGCGCGCGGTCAGCGCGCGCGCCGCGTCGAGGTCGCGCCGCAGCAGCGCGGCGGCGATCGGCGCGACGTGGTCGGCGAGGCTCTTCGCGCCGAGCGCGAACCACAGCAGCGCGACGTGCAGCGCAGCCGCGAACGGCCACGGCAGCACGCAGACGAGCCAGGCCGCGACGGCCACCGGCGGCACGACCGCCGCGAGCCACGCGGCGACGCCGACCACGCGGCCGCGCCGGCCCGTGTTCAGCGCGGCTTCGATGCGCGCGGCGACGCGGCCGAACGCGACGAGCGGATGCCAGCCGGCCGGCTCGCCGATTGCGCGGTCGACGAGCGCGGCCGCGACCGCGAGCATCGCGACGACGGGCAACGACAGCATCAGCATGGCTGCGTGCCCGCCTTGAGGTCGAGCGGCAGCCCGGCAACCAGCAGCGTGACGCGCGTCGCAAGCGCGGCGATGCGCTGGTTCAGGCGCCCGAGCTCGTCGACGTAGCGGCGCGTGACCGACCCGAGCGGCACGACGCCGAGCCCGATCTCGTTGCTGACGACGATCACCTTCGCGCGCGCGCCGCGCAACGCGTGCTCGAGCCGTTCGACGTGCGCCGCGTACCGCGCGTCGTCGAGCGGTTCGCCGTCGGCGGGGCACAGCAGGTTCGTGAGCCACAGCGTCAGGCAGTCGACGAGCAGGCAGGCGTGCGGATCGTCGAGCCGCGTGAGCGTGCCCGCGAGATCGACGGGCGCGTCGGCGAACCCCCAGTCGGCCGGCCGGCGCGCGCGATGATGCGCGATGCGCTGAGCGAATTCGGCATCGGCGGCGGTCGCGGTCGCGATGTAGGTGACGGGGCGGCCGCTGTCGGCGGCGAGCCGCTCGGCATGCGCGCTCTTGCCCGAGCGCGCGCCGCCGAGGACGAAGGTGAGGTCGTGCGGAATCATCGCGTGATTGTAACGGTGCGGGCGACCCGCCGCGGGCGATAATGCCGCCTTTGCTTCGCGACGACCTTTGACACGATGAATGCACCCGAGCCGCGGCCGCGCGGCACGCTGATGATCCAGGGCACGACGTCCGACGCGGGCAAGAGCACGCTCGTCGCGGGCCTATGCCGCCTCGCGCGCCGCGGCGGCGCGCGCGTGGCGCCATTCAAGCCGCAGAACATGGCGCTCAACAGCGCGGTGACGGTCGACGGCGGCGAGATCGGCCGCGCACAGGCGTTGCAGGCGCTGGCCGCCGGCGTCGCGCCGCATACGGATTTCAATCCGGTGCTGCTGAAGCCGACGAGCGACCGCGGCGCGCAGGTGATCATTCATGGCAAGGCGCGCATGAATCTCGACGCGCGGGCGTATCACGACTACAAGCCGGTCGCGTTCGAGGCGGTACTCGAGTCGTATGCGCGCCTGCGCGCCGGGTACGACACGGTGATCGTCGAAGGCGCCGGCAGCCCGGCCGAGATCAACCTGCGCGACGGCGACATCGCGAACATGGGGTTTGCGGAGCGCGTCGACTGCCCGGTCGTGCTCGTCGCCGACATCGATCGCGGCGGCGTGTTCGCGCACCTGGTCGGCACGCTCGCATGCCTGTCGGACAGCGAGCGCGCGCGCGTGCGCGGCTTCGTGATCAACCGCTTCCGCGGCGATCTCGAGCTGCTCGAACCGGGGCTCGACTGGCTGCGTGCCCGGACGGGCAAGCCGGTGTTCGGCGTGCTGCCGTACCTGCACGGGCTGCTGCTCGACGCGGAGGACATGTTGCCCGCACAGGCGCGCAGCGCCGCCGCGCGGGGCGAGGCCGGCGTGTTGCGCGTCGTCGTGCCCGCGCTGCCGCGCATCAGCAACCACACCGATTTCGACCCGCTGCGCGCGCATCCTCAGGTCGAATTCACGTACTGGAAGAGCGGCCCCGTGCCCGACGCCGACCTGCTGATCCTGCCCGGTTCGAAGAGCGTGCAGCGCGACCTCGCGTGGCTGCGCGACGCGGGCTGGGAAGCGCTGATCCGGCGCCATCTGCGCTACGGCGGCAAGGTGATCGGCATCTGCGGCGGCATGCAGATGCTCGGCCGCACGCTCGACGATCCGCTCGGCCTCGAAGGCGCGCCCGGCAGCGTGCCGGGGTTCGGGCTGCTCGATTTCGACACGACGCTGCAACCCGACAAGACGCTGAAGAACGTGACCGGGCAACTCGCGCTGCCGGGTGACGCGGCCGTACGCGGCTACGAGATCCACATGGGCGACACGCGCGGGCCGGCGCTCGCGACGCCCGCGCTGACGCTGGATGCCGATGCCGCGCGGGATGGCGTGCGTCCCGACGGCGCGATGTCGGCCGACGGCCAGATTCTCGCGACCTATGTGCACGGGCTGTTCGACGCGCCCGACGCATGCGCGGCGCTGCTCGCGTGGGCGGGGCTCGACGGGGCGGCCCGCATCGACTACCCGGCGCTGCGCGAGGCGTCGCTCGAGCGGCTGGCCGACACGTTCGCCGAGCATCTCGACCTCGACGCGCTGTACGCCGAGTTTCGTTGACGGCGAGCCGGTCCGCCCTCGCTTTTTTCGCCCGATCGCGTACAACGGAGGAGGGCGGGGGTCCGCCCGAAGGAGAGCGACGATGAGGGCTCGATGGTGGTGGAGCATGCTGCTTGCGGCGCTGCTGGGCGCGGCGGCGGCGTATGCCTGCGATTCGTCTGCGCCGGGCGGCGCGCAGTCCGGCGGTGACGCAACGCAAGGCAAGAGCGGTTACTGAACTGGATGCGGGGCATGATTGGTCATGCCCTTTTTTTGCTTCTATTCGTTCCTGAATGGAATCAATTTAATCGACGTGGCGTGTTTATCGGTCGAATCGATTCGAATAGAGTGCGTCCATTCCCCGTCCACTCCCGAAGGAATCCGTCATGAACCCCAACCGCCTGAATGATTTCGCCGCGACGCTGCTGCGCGTCGCCCTCGGCGTGCTGTACCTCGCGCACGTCGCGCAGAAAATATTCGTCTTCACGCTGCCCGGCACCGCGCAGTTCTTCGCGTCGATCGGCCTGCCGTCGTGGCTCGCGTACCTGACCACGTTCGTCGAGCTGGCGGGCGGCCTGGCGCTGCTCGCGGGGTTCCGCGTGCGTATCGCCGCGCTGGTGCTGCTGCCGTTCATGCTCGGCGCGCTCGCCGCGCATCTGCCGAACGGCTGGAGCTTCTCGTCGCCGCACGGCGGCTGGGAATATCCGGCGTTCTGGGCCGTCACGCTGGCCGTACAGGCCCTGCTGGGCGGCGGCGCGCTCGCGATCGGCGCGCGGGAGGGCACGGCCCAGCGCGCGTAATGTGAAGGAAAGGGGAAGGAAGCGCACGAAAGCGGCCCGCGGTTCGCCGCGACCGGTTCCGGTGACACCCCTTTGCCGATATCATCGCTCCCTGTATCCGCAATCGAGCGGCGCCTGCCATGCGGCCGGCGCCGCGCGGCATTTTCGGGGGAATTCATGACGGTCATCGTGGTGGCGAATCCGAAGGGCGGCGTGGGCAAGAGCACGCTGTCCACCAATCTAGCCGGCTATTTCGCGGCGCAGGGCGCGTGGGTCGCGCTGGCCGACCTGGATCGGCAGCAGTCCGCGCATGCGTGGCTGGACCTGCGGCCGGCGGGCCTGCCGGCGATCGAGGCGTGGGATCTCGATCCGGACGCGCCGTCGAAGCCGCCGCGCGGCCTCGAATATGCGGTGATCGATACGCCGGCGGGCCTGCACGGCACGCGGCTCAACGTCGCGCTGCAACTGGCCGACAAGGTGATCGTGCCGCTGCAGCCGTCGATGTTCGATATTCTCGCGACCCAGCAGTTTCTGGAGCGCCTCGCCGGCGAGAAGGCCGTGCGCAAGGGCAGCGTCGAGGTCGGGATCGTCGGGATGCGGGTCGATGCGCGCACGCGCTCGTCCGATCAGCTGCACCGGTTCGTCGAAGGGCTCGGCCTGCCGGTGCTCGGCTACGTGCGCGACACGCAGAACTACGTGCAGATCGCCGCGCACGGCCTGACGCTGTGGGATGTCGCGAAAAGCCGGGTCGAGAAGGATCTCGAACAGTGGCGGCCGATCGTCGAATGGGCCGAGCGCCGCGTGCCGAAGGCCGACAAGGCCGCCAAGACGTCCTGAGCGCCCGGCCGCCCGGGCCCGGCGTGACACGCAAAGAGAAAGGCACGGATTCCGTGGCGAACGGCGTCCGTGCCTTCGGTCGCGAGCGGGAGTGCCGCGCGGCGGCCCGTGCGCCACGGCACGCGGCCGTGCCGCTCAGCTTACGTCCAGTTCTGCGTCGGGACGTGGTCCCGGTGGCCCTTGATCTTGTTGCCGTCGTCGATGAACACGAGCTTCGGCTTCCAGCCGGCCTGCAGTTCGGCTTCGTCGACCATCGCGAACGCCGCGATGATCACGAGGTCGCCGAGCTGTGCGCGGCGCGCGGCCGAGCCGTTCAGCGAGATCATCCCGCTGCCGCGCTCGCCCTTGATCGCGTACGTCGAGAAGCGTTCGCCGTTGTTGATGTTCCAGATGTCGATCCGTTCGTTTTCGATCAGGCCCGCCGCTTCGAGCAGGTCTTCGTCGATCGCGCACGAACCTTCGTAGTGCAGTTCGCAGTGCGTGACCGCCGCACGGTGGATCTTCGATTTGAGCATGTGGCGCTGCATGGTGTCTCCGTGATGCGTCGTGAGAGGCGCGGGCGGGCCGCCCGTCAGATTTCGAGGTTGTCGATGAGGCGCGTCGCGCCGAGCTTCGCGGCGGCGAGCACGACGAGCGGCTCGCCGGCTTCGAGCTCGGCGGCGCTCGGTGCGATCAGGTTCGCGCGGCGGCGGATCGACAGGTAGTCGGGCGCCCAGCCGCGATCAGCCAGGTGCGTGCGGGCCTGCTGTTCGAGCTTGCCGAGATCGTGCTCGCCGGCGAGCACGCCGTCGCGCACGCGCTGCAGCGTCTTCGCGAGCTCCGGCGCTTCCTTGCGCTCGTCGACCGACAGGTAGCGGTTGCGCGACGACAGCGCGAGGCCGTCCTCGTCGCGCACGGTTTCGGCCGCGATGATGTCGACCGGCAGCGCGAGCTGCTGGCACATCCGGCGCACGATCATCAGCTGCTGGTAGTCCTTCTTGCCGAACACGGCGACGCGCGGCTGCACGCAGGCCATCAGCTTCGACACGACCGTGCACACGCCGGTGAAGAAGCCGGGCCGGAATTCGCCTTCGAGAATCCCGCCGAGATCGTCCGGCGGCAGCACGCGGTATTCCTGCGGTTCGGGGTACATGTCGCGCTCGGTCGGCGCGAACAGCACGTACACGTTTTCCTGCTGCAGCTTCTCGATATCGTCCTGGAGCGTGCGCGGATACTTGTCGAAATCCTCGTTCGGGCCGAATTGCAGCCGGTTGACGAAGATGCTCGCCACGACCGGGTCGCCGTGCTGGCGCGCGAGGCGCATCAGCGACAGGTGCCCTTCGTGCAGGTTGCCCATCGTCGGCACGAACGCCGTGCGGTTCTGTCCGCGCAGCTGGTCGCGCAGTTCCTGGATCGAGCTGATGACTTTCATGATCGGGTAGCGGGTTCCTCGCGCAGGCGCGCGTTGACGCCGCAACAGCGGCGTCGGGGTCGAAGCGGAGAACGCCGGCGCGCGGGCGGCGCATCGGGCGTCGGCGGATTGTAGAGGATTTGGCCGCGGCACGCATCGATAAAAGAACGATCGTTCACTTTTTATTGACGCGTGCCGGACACCCGCCGGACGGCCATCGGCCGCGGCGAAGCGGTGAGTGTCCGAACGAACCGGGGAGCGGGAAGCGGCGGGGGCGGCTCTTACGCGGGCAGGTACGCGAGGCGCACGTAGATCGGTGCGAACGGCTCGGCCTGCGTGATCTCGAGCAGCGATTCGCGCGCGAGTTCGAGCATCGCGATGAAGTTCACGACGACGACCGGCACGCCGCGCGACGTGTCGAACAGGTCGGCGAACTCCATGAAGCGCGCGTTCTGCAGCCGGCGCAGGATCAGGCTCATGTGTTCGCGCACCGACAGCTCCTCGCGGGAGATCTTGTGGTGCTGGACGAGCTTCGCGCGCTTGAGCACGTCGGCCCACGCGGCGCGCAGATCGTCCGAATTCACGTCGGGAAAGCGCGGCGTGACGCTTTGCTCGATATACACCTCGGCGCGCAGGAAATCGCGGCCGAGCTGCGGCAACTGGTCGAGCCGCTGCGCGGCGAGCTTCATCTGCTCGTACTCGAGCAGCCGGCGCACGAGTTCGGCACGCGGATCCTCGGCCTCCTCGCCCGTGTCGGCCTTCTTGACCGGCAGCAGCATCCGCGACTTGATTTCGATCAGCATCGCGGCCATCAGCAGGTACTCGGCCGCCAGCTCGAGATTCGACGTGCGGATCTGGTCGACGTAGCCCAGATATTGCGCGGTGACCTGCGCCATCGGGATGTCGAGCACGTTGAAGTTCTGCTTGCGGATCAGGTAGAGCAGCAGGTCGAGCGGGCCTTCGAAGGTCTCGAGAAAGATTTCGAGCGCATCGGGCGGGATGTAGAGATCCTGCGGCAGCTTGAAGAGCGGCTCGCCGTACAGGCGAGCGAACGCCGCGACACCGTCGACCGTGTCGGGCGTCGAATCGGCGCCCGCGGGCGCGGCGATCGCGTCGTCCTGCCGGGCGGCGCTGGCCTCGTCGGCGGCGCTCACGTCGTCAGAAGTTCTGGTAGTAGACGTACGACGTTTGCTTCACGCGCGATTCCTGCTGCTCGGCGCGCTCTTCGAGATCGATCGGCTGCTTGTCCCACAGCAGGGAACGGCCCTTGCGCTGCTCTTCCTCGAGCGTCGGCTTCTGCTGCTTGAGCTGGTTCAGGAACTGCGTGACGTCGGACTGGTACGGCATGGCTGGATCTTCCGTTTCGGGCGGCGCACGATGCGCCGGATTCGCGATGGCGGGATTTTACCGCATCGCGGGGAACAGCCGGCGCCAATCGCGCGTCGAATCCGCTGGCGGTGCCGGCGGGCATGGGGCGGCGGCCCTGTCGGGCGCTGGCATTCTTTCACAATCGTTTGGCTGCGACGCCCGCGCCCTGTGGTCAAATACAGGGTTTTCCACGAAACCGTAACGATCCAGGACGGCGAGGTCATATTTGGCGGGGCAGTCGAACCAGCAAGCACACATGGCGCATGACGCGGGCTCGCGCGCGGCCCGCGATCGCGCCGGCGCCGCGGCCCGCGTCGCGCGGGCGGCCCTCGCGGGTTGCCTGGCCGCGTGCTTCGCGCTGCCGGCCCACGCGAAGTACGACGTCGACATCGACGCGCCGCGCTCGATCCGCAAGCTCCTCAAGACCCATCTCGATATCGCCCGCTTCGCCAAGCGCGACGACATCAGCGACGATCAATTCGACTTCCTCGTGACCGCCACGCCGCAGCAGGTCCGCGACCTGGCCGCGACGGCCGGCTATTTCTCGCCGGTCGTGCGTACCGACGTGCGCACCCGCGACGGCAAGCGCGACGTGCGCATCGCGGTCGATCCGGGGAAGCAGACCATCGTGTCGACGGTCGACCTGACGTTCAAGGGGCCCGTCGAAACCGAGGAGCCGAAGCAGGAGACCGCCACCCGTTTCGCGTTCTCGATGAAGCCGGGCGACCCGTTCACGCAGTCCGACTGGGACGACGCGAAGGGTGCGGCGCTGCGGCAACTGCAGTCGCGCCGCTATCTCGGCGCGAAGATCGTGTCGTCCGAGGCGCGCATCGATCCGCGCACGCAGCGTGCGACGCTCGCGGTCACGTTCGACAGCGGCCCGACGTTTACGATCGGCAAGGTCGACGTCGACGGCGTGCGCCGTTATCCGGAAAAGATCGTCACGAACGTCAATCCGCTGTCGGAAGGCGAGATCTACGACGTGCGGCGGATCAACGAATTGCAGCGGCAGTTGCAGAACACGCCGTACTACGCGAGCGTCGCGATCGACGTCGGCGACGATACGTCGAAGCCCGAGCGCACGCCCGTGCACGTGAAGGTCAGCGAGTTCCCGTACAACAACATTCGCGGCGGCGTCGGCTTCGCCACCGATACCGGTCCGCACGTGCAGGGTTCCTATACGTATCTCGACACCTTCGGCGCCGCATGGCCGCTGACCGTGTCGGGCCGGCTCGACCAGATCCAGCAGTACGGGCAGGTCCAGCTGTCGATGCCGCCCGGCGAGAAGGGCTGGACCAACAGCGTGCTCGCGTCGTATACGAACACCAACGTGTCCGACACGCGCATCTACAGCGCGCGGGTCGGCGTGCAGCGCGCGCGCACCGGCCAGTTCATCGACTATTCGTATTCGCTGATGTACTACCAGGACCGACTCGACCAGAACGGCGCGGGGCCGACCACGAGCCGCGCGCTCGTGCCGCAGTGGGCGTGGACCCGCCGCAACGTCGACGATCCGCTGTTTCCGCGCTCGGGCAACCTGATTCATGCGGAGGCCGGCTTCGCGGTCAAGGGCGCGCTGGCCGACGAAACCTTCGTCCGCGGCTACGCGCGCGGGCAGCAGTACCTGCCGATCGGCAAGCGCGACCTGTTCGTGTTCCGCGCGGAGCTCGGCGGCGTGTTTACGAGCGGCAGCTCGACCGGCGTGCCGGCGTCGCTGCTGTTCCGCGCGGGCGGCTCGAATTCGGTGCGCGGCTACGGCTACCAGAGCATCGGCAACAGCGTCGACGGCTCCGTCCTGCCGACCAAGTACCTGGTGACGGGCACCGCCGAATACCAGCACTGGTTCAACCGCGACTGGGGCGCCGCGACGTTCTTCGACATCGGTACCGCGACCGATGCATGGGGCGAGCGCGTGTTTTACCCGGGCGTGGGTGTCGGTGCGCGCTGGCGCAGCCCGGTCGGCCCGATCAACGTCGACGTCGCGTACGGCTTGCGCAATCACAGCGTGCGCCCGTATTTGACGCTCGGCATCGCTTTCTGAACCTGCCGTCCTATCCACGACGAACCGCATGACGAAGGACCCGAACGACACGCCGCCGCCTCACGATCCGGATTCGCCCGACGGCGCGCCCGACACGCCGCCGCGCGGGCCGCGCCGCGGCCGCGCGTGGCGGGTCGTCGCGTGGACGCTCGCGACGGTCGTGCTGCTCGTCGTGCTGGCGGCGGGGCTCGTGCTGGGCGCGGTGACGACCGAACGCGGGACGCGGCTCGCGTGGCAGGCGGCCGGCAAGGTGCTCGGCACGCGGCTCGCGGGCACGCTCGAGGGGGGCTCGCTCGCGACCGGCGTGCGCTTGCGCGGGTTCGCATGGACCAGCCCCGACGGCACCGGCACCGAAGTTCGCATCGACCGGCTCGACGGCCGCTGGGCACTGACGCGCGCGCCGTGGCGGCTGTCCGTCGCCTATCTGCGTGCCGGCACGATCGACGTGCGGATCGCGCCGGGGCCGTCGACGCCCGGTACGACGCCGCAGGACCTGAGCCTGCCGCTGCAGGTGCGGATCGACGACCTGCGCGTCGACCGCCTCGCCATTCACGAAGGCGCATCGACGACGCAGCTCGACCATCTCGCGCTGAACGGCCGCAGCGACGGCCGGCACCATGAACTCGTGCTCGACGGCGTCGATACGCCGTACGGCGCGCTGACCGCGCGGGCGAAGCTCGACGGCGTGAAGCCGTTCGCGCTGACGGGCGAAGCCACCTATGCAGGCAAGCTGTCCGACGAAGCGGTCGATGCGCGGGCCCGCGTGTCGGGCTCGCTCGAGGCGCTCGTCGCCGAGGTCGATGCGAGCGGGATGAAGCTGAACGGGCGCGCACACGTCGAGGCCGCGCCGTTCGGCGCCGTGCCGCTCACGCGCGCGTCGCTCGCGTTCGATCACGTGAACCCGCAGGCGCTGTCGCCCGGCGCCCCGGCGGCCGATCTCGCGGTGCGCGCGGAACTCGCGCCGGTGAGCGCGCCGGCCGGTTCGGCGCCGGCGAAGGGGTTCGCGGTGACGGGCCCGGTGTCGATCGTCAACGCGAAGCCGGGCACGCTCGGCGACCATCTGCTGCCGTTGATCGACGCGCACGCGAACGTGCATCTCGACGCGCACGCGCAACGGATCGACGGCCTCGCGCTGAAGCTGATCCGCGACGGCAGCGTGACCGGCGGCGGCACGCTCGCGGGCGGCAAGGGCCGCTTCGACCTGAAGGTCGCGAACCTCGACCTGAACGCGTTCGTCGCCGAGCTGCGGCCGATGCGCCTCGGCGGCCCGCTTGGCGTCACGCTCGCGCGCGACGTGACGACCGTCGATTTCGACCTGAATGACCCCAAGCTCGCGCTCGGCGCGCGCGCCAAGGTCGCGCTGACGCAGAAGCAGACCGTGCTGACCGACACGCGCGTGACGGCCGGCAAGGGGCGCATCGACCTGACCGGCGTGTTCCGCCACGACGCGCATTCGAGCTACGACGCGAAGGCGACGCTGACGGCGTTCGATCCGCTGCTGCTCGCCGCGATGAGCGCACCGAAGGCGGGCGGCGGCAAGGCGCCTGCGAAGGCGGTCAAGGCGCCGGCCAAGCGCGGCGAGACGCGCGTGTCGGGCACGCTGACGGCATCGGGCGCGTTCGCGCCGCAGGTCTCGACGAAGGCGACCTTCAAGCTTGGCGACAGCCTGTACGACGGCGTGCCGCTGACCGGCGCCGGCGTCGTGCAGCTCGCCGGCTCGCGGATCCTGCCGAGCAACGCGAACCTGTCGATTGCCGGCAATCACGTCGACCTGCGCGGCAGCTTCGGCGCGCCCGGCGACCGGCTGCGCTTCGTCGTCGACGCGCCGCAGCTCGACCGGCTCGGCTTCGGCGTCGAAGGGCTCGTGCAGGCGCAGGGCGACCTGACCGGCAGCTTCGCGCATCCGAACGTGACGGCCAGCTACAAGGCCGAGCACGTCGTCGTCGGTTCGAACCGGATCGGCTCGGCGCAGGGCCGCGCGGACATCCGCGACGGCGCGCACGGCGCGCTCGTGTTCACGACCGACGCGGCCGACGTCGCGCTCGGCTCGTTCAAGCTGAAGTCGTTGCGCGCGAACCTCGACGGCACGCGCGCGAAGCACACGCTCGACGCATCGGCGCTCGGGAATGCCGGCGGCCGCGTGATCGACCTGACGCTCGCGGCGAACGGCGGCGTGGTCGAGAACCGCGACGGCATGAGCTGGAACGGCACCGTCACGCGGCTTGCGAATCGCGGCACGCCGGCGCTCGCGCTGCAGGCGCCGCTGACGATATCGGCCGGCGCCGGGCGCGTGACGCTCGGCGCGACGCGGCTCACGCTCGAAGGCGCGTCGATCGACCTGAAATCGTTCGTGTTCGATCGCGGCCAGATGCGCTCGGCGGGCGCCGTGACCGGCGCATCGGTCGCGCGTTTCCTCGAGGTTCGCCAGGCGCTGACCGGCCAGCGGCCGCCGGTGCGGACCGACGTCGTGCTCGATGCCGATTGGGATTTCTCGCTCGGTGCGAACGCGACGGGGTACGTGCAGGTGAAGCGCCGCGGCGGCGACGTGACGATCGAGACCGGGCGCGGCATCGCATCGCTCGGCCTGACCGATCTGTCCGCACGCGCGAGCTTCGCGCCCGGCAACCGGCTCAATGTGACGGCGCTCGCGAAGGCGAGCCGGATCGGCACGCTCGACGCGAACGTCGCGGTGCCGTTCGCGCTGCGCGACGGCGTGTTCGGCATCGTCGACGACGGTCCGCTGTCGGGCCGCATCGACGCCGACATCCCCACGCTGAAGACCACCGGCAACCTGTTCGGGCCGAGCTACCTGCTCGGCGGGCGCGCGGCGCTGAAGCTGACGGTCTCCGGCACGCCGGTGAAACCGAACCTGTCGGGAACGCTGACGGGCGACGACCTGTCCGCGACGCTCATCGATCAGGGCGTGCAACTGAAGGACGGCATCGTGCGCGTGAAGCTGTCGGACAACCTCGTCGAATTCGAGCAGGTCGAATTTCACGGCGGCGACGGCACGCTGCGCGCGCTCGGCCGCGTGCGCCTGGACGGCGAGGCGCCCGACCTGACCGCCAGCATCGTCGCGGACAAGCTCGAACTGTTCGCGGCGCCGGACCGCAAGCTGTCGCTGTCGGGCAAGGCCACCGTCGCGAACGACGGGCCGCGCGGCGCGCTGTCGATCGACGGCAAGTTCGTGGTCGACCGTGCGCTGTTCGACCTGCCCGAGCAATCGGCGCCGCACCTGTCCGACGACGTCGTGATCGTGCGGCCGGACGGCACGGTGCGCGGCGAGACGCCGACCGGCACCGCGGTCGCGAAGCCGAAGCCGGTCGAGAACAAACCGGCGCCGTCGCTGGCGCCGCGCGCGAACATCGACGTCGGCCTCGGCAACAACTTCCGCTTCAAGGGCCACGGCGCGGATCTCGGGCTGCGCGGCACGATCACCGTGATGAGCGCGCCGGGCGTGCCGTTGCGCGCGGTCGGCAACGTGCGCGTGACCGAAGGCTCGACGTACACGACGTTCGGCCGCAAGCTCGCGGTCGAGAACGGCTTCTTCACGTTCAACGGCCCCGTGTCGAACCCGGGCGTCAACATCCTCGCGATGCGGCGCAACCAGGAGGTCGAGGCCGGCGTGCAGGTGACGGGCACGATCCAGTCGGCGACGGTCAAGCTCGTGTCGGAGCCGAACGTCACGGACAACGAAAAGCTGTCGTGGCTGCTGTTCGGGCACGGCACGGACCAGGGCAACAACGTCGGCCAGCAGGGGGCGATGACGGCGGCACTCGGGCTGCTCGGCAGCGTGACCGGCAAGCGCGTCGCGCAGACCTTCGGCCTCGACGAGGTCTCGGTCGGCCGCAGCGAAGTCGGCCTGACCGATTCGCAGGTCGTGCTGGTGTCGAAGGCGATCAACGAGCGGTTCGTGCTCGGCTTCGAGCAGGGGCTTCAATCGGCGAGCAACGCGTTCAAGGCGACGATCAACCTGACGCGCTTCTGGTCGGTGTCCGCGTACGGCGGCACGTTCCAGGGCGTCGACCTGAATTACACGCGGCGCTTCGATCGGTGGTTCGGGCAGCGGTGAGGGAGGAGGCATGACAGGGCACCGGGGATGGCCCCTGGCCTTCTGCACGTCGGGGGCACGGGGGCCTCAAGAGTCTGGTTCAGCATTCTTGCTCGTCGCCAAGGCCATAGTTGCAAGCAAAGGGATCGTGCCACTTATTTCTTTTATATAGCAAGTTGACTGATCCGCCTCTTGACCAAAATAATGTCGAAGTTCCTCCTGAATATAGTTGAAATTTGCCTGAGCTGTTGTCGCTGAATGTAATTGTCCCGGTGGTGTAGCAGGGGGAGTAGCGTTCTGTCGTAATCGTGTAGCTCTCGACAGGATATGCCTTTTCGAAATAATGTCTCACTTGGTTGATCGTTGGCTTAAATTTCTTGCACCCTTCCATCAAATTGGAGTCCTGGGTGTCAAGATTTAATCCCGTTTCATCGATCGTCGCTTTTTTTACGGTTCTTGCTTGGGTTGTTGTTTGTAATGTTATAAAAACAAGTGCGAGCAAGAGTCTGGTCGGCCGGGAATTTACCATCTTGCGGTGGCTGCTTCTGTCGGTGTTTTATAGGATAGCTGGGGGTGGCGATAAATTTCCTGGGGTGAAATATAAAGAGTCTCTGTTAATTCTTTGATTAGCCATCGAAGAGATGAATTTTGCTTCCCTGTAACATCTTCGTAAATCTTCTCCTTCCGGTTAGTGCCGGGCTTGTCTTTGTCATGTGATTCTCCAACTAATTCAATGCCAATCGAGTCGTTGTTCGATGGATAGCGATTCGGCCATGTTTTTTTGTGCTCGTGAATCGATAGCTTTGTATATTTGTGTTCTATTCCGGATGCTATCTTCAATTCCGCGGCAGGGCATTCATGTGTAATGATGCAGCGAGATTTGAGTTTACCAACATGATTGGTTCTTTTGAGTAGTGAAGCTGTTTGATGGATTGTTCCGTCTTTGTCGATTAGGAAATGTGCGCCATTGGCACCTTTTTTCCTGTAGCTATTAAAGGTGCTTTCTGCTGTTGGACCGTCTGTTTGATGAACAACGATTCCATTGATCTTGTTCATCGGGCCTCGCTCAATTTCCGAGAATATCTTGACCTGGATGCGCTCAGCATCGACATGGCCTTGTTTTGAAATGAACAGCATGATATGTCCCGTTGTCAGATGGTCTTGTTGGCTTTAATGTCGTAACCCATGCCCACTGTTCCGACGCTACCGCCCTGAGCGTTCTGAATCACGTATTCTTGCTTCACACGCGAGAAAGACAATCGAACTTCTTAGCGCGGGACCCGCATGTTGGGGTTGCTAACCGGCTTGACTCCGGTAATGAGCACGTCCTCCATCGTGATCTTCAGGTATTCGAGTGGTTTGCCGCCAGCTTTGCGCATCACCAGCACAGCCCTGTCGAGGGGCCTGCCTATCAAGCAATACTGAATCAGATTCGGTGTGGCGCGATCGATATAGTGCTCGAACGTTAGATCGTCAACGGTGCATCTGCCTGCACCACCACCGCTTCCCATGTGCATATTGGATTGCTGGCTTACCGACCAGGTCCACGTAAGTACCTCGATTTCATTCGAATGACTGCGATCGGTCGACTCGCCCTCGATACCCGTGAGCTTCAAGAAAATATCCTGCGCCATCTTACTTCTCCCGTCGGATTATTGAGAAATCGAAGGCACCTATCTGCTGCTCAAGGGCTCTCGTGTGAAAAGTTACTCATCCCGGAGCATTGAATCCATGGGACATGTATGGTTTTGACGGATTTTTGCGTTGGCGTCGGGGTAATCTCGCAGGCCGTTGCAAACGGAAAGCAGCGTTGGTAGATGTCATTGGCGCTAACAAGGTCAGCATCGGCAACGGCGTGGCGCAGGCAAAAAAAAACCCGCACGCTACCGACGTGCGGGGTTGTTGCTCAGGCAGCGCGCCGCTTACTTCACGCGCATGCCGGGCTTCGCGCCGCTGTGCGGTTCGAGGATATAGAGGCCCGGTTCCGCCTTCTCGTCGGTGGCCGACGCGGCGAGCACCATCCCTTCGGACAGGCCGAACTTCATCTTGCGCGGCGCGAGGTTCGCGACCATCACCGTCAGCTTGCCGACGAGCTGCTCCGGCTGGTACGCGGACTTGATGCCCGAGAACACGTTGCGGGTCTTTTCCTCGCCGACGTCGAGCGTGAGCTGCAGCAGCTTGTCCGAGCCTTCGACGGCCTGGCACGCGACGATCTTCGCGATGCGCAGGTCGATCTTCGCGAAATCGTCGATCGAGATCGGTGCGTCGTCGGCGCCGTTCGCGACGGCCGGCTTCGCGTTCGCCTTGGCATTGCTCTTCGCATCCTTCGCGGCGTTCGCGCTCGCGGCGGCCGCACCCGTTGCTTCGGCCTGCAGCGAATCGCGGTTCGCGGCGAGCAGCGCTTCGATCTGCTTCGCATCGACGCGCGTCATCAGGTGCTGATACGCCTTGATCGGCTGTGCCGACGACAGCGGCTTCGCGGCATCGGCCCACGCGAGCGGCGCGATCCCGAAGAACGCCTCGACCGCTTCGGCCACGCGCGGCATCACCGGCTTCAGCGCGAGCGACAGCAGGCGGAAGGCTTCGAGGCTCACGCTGCAGGTTTCGTGCAGCGCGACCGCATTGGCCGGATCCTTCGCGAGATCCCATGGCTTCGCGCCGTCGACGTACGCGTTCACTTCGTCCGCGAGCTCCATCGTATGGCGCAGCGCGCGGCCGTATTCGCGTGCTTCGTAGCTCGCGGCGATCTGCGCGATCGCATCGCGCAGCTTCGCGACGAGCGGATGATTCATCGCGCTGTCCTGCACGCGGCCGTCGAAACGCTTGATCAGGAAGCCTGCCGCGCGACTCGCAATGTTCACGTACTTGCCGACGAGATCGCTGTTCACGCGCGCCTGGAAGTCGTCGAGGTTCAGGTCGATGTCTTCCATCGTCGCGTTCAGCTTCGCGGCGAAGTAGTAGCGCAGCCACTCGGGGTTCAGACCCGTGTCGATGTAGCTCTGCGCGGTGATGAACGTGCCGCGCGATTTCGACATCTTCGCGCCGTCGACCGTCAGGAAGCCGTGCGCGAACACGTTGGTCGGCGTGCGGTGGCCCGAGAACTCGAGCATCGCGGGCCAGAACAGCGTGTGGAAGTACAGGATGTCCTTGCCGATGAAGTGGTACTGCTCGGTCTTCGAGCCCGGGCGGATCCACGCATCGAAATCGATGCCGTTGCGGTCGCACAGGTTCTTGAAGCTCGCGTAGTAGCCGACCGGCGCGTCGAGCCACACGTAGAAATACTTGCCGGGCGCGCCCGGGATCTCGAAGCCGAAGTACGGCGCGTCGCGCGAGATGTCCCAGTCGGCGAGCTTGGCCTCGCCGGCGTCGCCGAGCCATTCGCGCATCTTGTTGGTCGCTTCGGGCTGCGCGAGGCCGCTCACCCATTCGCGCAGGAACGATTCGCAGCGCGGATCGGACAGGCGGAAGAAGTAGTGCTTCGAGATCTTGCGCACCGGCGTCGCGCCCGACACGACCGAATACGGGTTCAGCAGTTCGGTCGGCAGGTAGGTCGAGCCGCACACTTCGCAGTTGTCGCCGTACTGGTCCTTCGCGTGACACTTCGGGCACTCGCCCTTGATGAAGCGGTCCGGCAGGAACATTTCCTTGACTGGATCGTAGGCCTGCTCGATTTCGCGTTCGGCGATCAGGCCGGCTTCCTGCAGCGCGAGATAGATCTTCTCGCTCAGCACGCGGTTTTCTTCCGAATCGGTCGAGTAGAAGTTGTCGAACGACACGCCGAAGCTGTCGAAGTCGCGCTTGTGCTCGGTCCACACGCGGTCGATCAGCTGCTTCGGCGTCAGGCCTTCCTTCTCAGCGCGCAGCATGATCGGCGTGCCGTGCGTATCGTCGGCGCCGATGTAGTAGACCTCGTGGCCGTGCATTCGCAGCGCCCGCACCCAGATGTCGGTCTGGATGTACTCGACCAGGTGGCCGATGTGGATCTGCCCGTTGGCATAGGGCAGTGCGGACGTAACGAGGATCTGGCGGCCGCCTTGCGGCGCCGCAGCCTGCACGGAAGTGAGGTCGGATGCGGACATAGGGTCTGGAAAAGGACAGCAGAAAACGACGGGAAACCGCGATTCTAGCAGGGGCGCGGGCCGGCGCGGCGGGCACGCGCCGCGGACCGGGCGGCAGACGGGGCAGAGCCGCTCATGCGGCATGCCCGACAGCATTGTGCTGCGTTGCAGCACGAATTTCGCAGGCAAAAAAAACCGGGGCGGATACGGCCCCGGAGCAACAACGACAAGAGGAGAATGGTGACGCGCCGGCAACACCAGCCACGTACCGTAAATACTGACCACGGCCTGCGACAGAAGTTCGAAAATTTTTTCGATTTGTTACCGGCCCCGCCGAAAGCCTTGTCAGGCGGGGCTGTGCGGGCAGGGCGCCCGCACGTTTCCTCTCGTGGTCGCGCTTACTGATGCTGTTGCGGTGCGCGCAGATAGATCTCGACGCGGCGGTTTTGCGCGCGACCGGCTTCGGTCGCGTTGTCGGCGATCGGGTTCGATGCGCCCATGCCTTGCGCCGACAGACGACCGCCGTTCACGCCGCGCTGCACGAGCGCGTTCACGACGCTTTGCGCGCGGTTCTGCGACAGCGTCTGGTTCAGCTGCGCCGAGCCCGTGCTGTCCGTGTAGCCGACGATCGACGCCGTCACTTGCGGGTTCTGGTTCAGCGTCGTCGCCAGGTCGTTCAGCAGCGGCGTGAACGCCGGCGTGATCGCGTACTGGTTCGTCGCGAACGTGACCGAGCTCGGCACGTTCAGCTTCAGCGAGCCGTCCGGCTGTTCGGTGACCTGCGTGCCCGTCTGCGCTGCCGACGGCGCGAGCTTGTTCTTGATCGCTTGCCAGTTGTAACCCGTCACGCCGCCGACCAGTGCGCCGACGCCCGCGCCGATCGCCGCGCCCTTGCCGCCGCCGGCCAGTGCGCCGATGCCTGCGCCCAGCGCCGCACCCGTGCCGGTGCCGACGGCCGCATTGTTGCCCTGCTGCGTGGCGCAGCCTGCCAGCAGCGCGCCGGCGAGTGCGAAGACGGACAGGCGAGTCGCGATTTTCATGTTCATGTTGGATTCCTCTCTTGGTTGAACGAGTCGACAACGACGACAAACAACAGTTACGGCTTCCTGCGCGGGCCGTCCGAAAAAGGAAGGCCGGCCTGCGCTCGCGGCAGCCGCCGAGGCGGTCGCATGCCCTGTCCGTCAGCGTGGCTGTTCGGACAGCGCGGCGCGTCAGCCTCTACAATATAGGCGGTAAGTGGCCGATTTGGCCCTATAGCATGCCGCACGCGAAGAGTGCGCCGGGTCGCGCGTTCGCGCAATGGCGTGCAACAGATTCTTTCACTTTTCCCGACTTTCGCAGCGTAATTTGATATTTTTTGACGTTTGCGCGCGAGAAAAACGTTTTCACGGAGTTTCGATGAGCATTGACCGGGCACAAGTCGACGCCGCACTGGCGGCAGTCGTCGACCCCAATACCGGCCGCCCGTACGCGGCGAACAAGGGCGTGCGCAACGTCGCGATCGACGGCGATGTCGTGGCGCTCGACGTGGTGCTCGGTTATCCGGCGCGCAGCCAGCACGACGACGTGCGCGCGCGCGTCGTCGCGGCGCTGCAGGCCGTGCCGGGCGTGCGCGACGCGCGCGTCGCCGTGTCGCAGGAGATCGTCGCGCATACGGTGCAGCGCGGCGTGAAGTTGTTGCCGAATGTGAAGAACATCGTCGCGGTCGCATCGGGCAAGGGCGGCGTCGGCAAGAGCACGACGGCCGTGAACCTCGCGCTCGCGCTCGCCGCGGAAGGCGCGTCGGTCGGCATTCTCGACGCCGACATCTACGGCCCGTCGCTGCCGACGATGCTCGGCATCCACGGCCAGCGCCCCGAGTCGCCGGACAACCAGTCGATGAACCCGCTCGTCGGCCACGGGCTGCAGGCGAACTCGATCGGCTTCCTGATCGAGGAAGACAACCCGATGGTGTGGCGCGGCCCGATGGCGACGTCCGCACTCGAGCAGCTGCTGCGCCAGACCAACTGGCGCGAGCTCGACTACCTGATCGTCGACATGCCGCCCGGTACGGGCGACATCCAGCTCACGCTCGCGCAGCGCGTGCCCGTCACCGGCGCGGTGATCGTCACGACGCCGCAGGACATCGCGCTGCTCGACGCGAAGAAGGGGCTGAAGATGTTCGAGAAGGTCGGGATTCCGATCCTCGGCATCGTCGAGAACATGAGCATCCACATCTGCTCGAACTGCGGCCACGAGGAGCACATCTTCGGCGCGGGCGGCGCGGAGCGGATGGCGAAGGATTACGACGTGACCGTGCTCGGCAGCCTGCCGCTCGACATCGCGATCCGCGAGCGCGCCGACAGCGGCACGCCGACCGTCGCGGCCGAGCCGGACGGCGCGCTGGCGCGTCGTTACCGCGATATCGCGCGCGGCGTCGCGCTGGCGATTGCCGAGCGATCGCGCGACATGACGTCGAAGTTCCCGTCGATCGTTGTTCAAAATACGTAAAACCCTTGCGGGGCGGGGCCTCACGCTGCTTACGGCGCCGCGAGGCGCGGTATCATGGCGACTTTTCCCGGGTCCCTTTACCCGCCCGGCGCGGCCGTCGTCTCGAATGGCCGCCAGCCGGCATGAGGATCGAATGAAACAACGACATCACGGCGTGCGCGCCGGCCGCGCGCGGCGCGCGCTGCTGGCCGCCACCGCGCTGGGCCTGCTGGCCGGCTGTACCGCCTTTTCCTCGTCGCACGAAAAACGGGCCGACGCGCAACTGCAGCCGACGGTCGGCTCGCAGGCGCGCGGCGCGGTCACGTTCGTCGAGCGCCCCGACGGCGTGCAGGTCACCTACAACCTGGTCGGCCTGCCGCCGAACAGCGACCACGCGCTGCAGGTGCACGAACGCGGCGACTGCAACGCGGGCGACGGCTCGAGCGCCGGCCAGGTGTTCGCGCCGGCCGCCGACCGGCTGCGCGCGGGCGCGCGCGTCGCCGGCGATCTCGGCAACATCCATGCGGATTCGAACGGCGTCGCGGCCGGTTTCATCGTCGCGCCCGATCTGGCCCTCGACGGCGTGCGCTCGGCGCTGAGCCGCGCGGCGCTGGTGCACCGCGACGCGAGCGATCCGGCGTTTCCGCAGCATGGCGCGGGGCCCGCGCTGGCCTGCGGCGTGATCCGTTGACGGCCGCCGCGTGCCCGGGACGATGATCGCGTAAAATGTGCGCCTTTCCCGGCCGCCGTCTCGAACCGGCGGCCTTTGCTTAACACCTACCGTCACGCAGCGTATCCAGGCGCCCCGATATGAGCATCAAGTCCGACAAATGGATTCGGCGCATGGCCGAAGAGCACAAGATGATCGAGCCGTTCGTGCCCGGTCAGGTCCGCGAGTCCGAGGACGGTCGCAGGATCGTCAGCTACGGCACGTCGAGCTACGGCTACGACATCCGTTGCGCGGACGAATTCAAGATCTTCACGAACATCAACTCGACGATCGTCGATCCGAAGAACTTCGACGAGGGTTCGTTTGTCGATTTCAAGGGCGACGTGTGCATCATCCCGCCGAATTCGTTCGCGCTGGCCCGCACCGTCGAATATTTCCGCATCCCGCGCACCGTGCTGACGGTCTGCCTCGGCAAGTCGACCTACGCGCGCTGCGGGATCATCGTCAACGTGACGCCGTTCGAACCCGAGTGGGAAGGCTACGTCACGCTGGAATTCTCGAATACCACGCCGCTGCCCGCGAAGATCTACGCGAACGAAGGCGTCGCGCAGGTCTTGTTCTTCGAGAGCGACGAGGTGTGCGACGTGTCGTACGCCGATCGCGGCGGCAAGTATCAGGGTCAGCGCGGTGTCACGCTGCCGAAAACCTGATCTGGTTGCATAACGTCTCACCAGTTTCCGGGTGACCGCTGCGCGTGACGCGCCGCGGTCGTTCTTTTTGGAGAATCGCCCATGAAGTTTCGTTTCCCCGTCGTCATCATCGACGAAGATTTCCGCTCCGAGAACATCTCGGGCTCCGGCATCCGGGCGTTGGCCGAAGCGATCGAGAAGGAGGGCGTCGAAGTCCTCGGCCTCACGAGCTACGGCGATCTGACGTCGTTCGCGCAGCAATCGAGCCGCGCGTCGTGCTTCATCCTGTCGATCGACGACGACGAACTCATGCTCGGCGAAACCGGCGCGGACGGCGAGCTGCCCGAGCTGGCCACCGCGATCATCGAGCTGCGCGCGTTCGTCACCGAAGTGCGTCGCCGCAACGCGGACATCCCGATCTTCCTGTACGGCGAGACGCGCACGTCGCGGCATCTGCCGAACGACATCCTGCGCGAACTGCACGGCTTCATCCACATGTTCGAGGACACGCCGGAGTTCGTCGCGCGCCACATCATCCGCGAAGCGAAGGTCTATCTCGATTCGCTCGCGCCGCCGTTCTTCAAGGAACTCGTCAAGTACGCGGACGAAGGTTCGTACTCGTGGCACTGCCCGGGTCACTCGGGCGGCGTCGCGTTCCTGAAGAACCCGCTCGGCCAGATGTTCCACCAGTTCTTCGGCGAGAACATGTTGCGCGCGGACGTCTGCAACGCGGTGGACGAACTCGGCCAGCTGCTCGATCACACGGGCCCGGTCGCCGCGTCCGAGCGCAACGCGGCGCGCATCTTCAGCGCCGATCACCTGTTCTTCGTGACCAACGGCACGTCGACGTCGAACAAGATCGTCTGGCACGCGACGGTCGCGCCGGGCGACATCGTGCTGGTCGACCGCAACTGCCACAAGTCGATCCTGCACGCGATCACGATGACGGGCGCGATCCCCGTGTTCCTCACGCCGACGCGCAACCATTTCGGCATCATCGGCCCGATCCCGCGCGACGAATTCAAGCCGGAGAACATCCGCAAGAAGATCGAGGCGAACCCGTTCGCGCGCGAGGCGCTGCGCGAGAACCCGGACATGAAGCCGCGGATCCTGACGATCACGCAGAGCACGTACGACGGCGTGGTCTACAACGTCGAGATGATCAAGGACCTGCTCGGCGACCTGCTCGACACGCTGCACTTCGACGAAGCGTGGCTGCCGCACGCGACGTTCCACGATTTCTACCGCGACATGCACGCGATCGGCGACGGCCGTCCGCGCACGGGCGCGCTCGTGTTCGCGACGCACTCGACGCACAAGCTGCTCGCCGGCATCTCGCAGGCATCGCAGATCGTCGTGCAGGATTCGGAGAACCGCACGTTCGACAAGCACCGCTTCAACGAGGCGTACCTGATGCACACGTCGACGAGCCCGCAGTACGCGATCATCGCGTCGTGCGACGTCGCGGCCGCGATGATGGAGCCGCCGGGCGGCACCGCGCTCGTCGAGGAATCGATCGCCGAGGCGATCGACTTCCGCCGCGCGATGCGCAAGGTCGACGCCGAATACGGCGACGACTGGTTCTTCAGCGTGTGGGGCCCGGACAACCTGTCCGAGGAAGGCATCGGTTCGCGCGAGGACTGGATGCTGAAGCCGAACGACCACTGGCACGGCTTCGGCCCGCTCGCGGAAGGCTTCAACATGCTCGACCCGATCAAGGCGACGATCATCACGCCGGGGCTCGACGTCGACGGCGAGTTCGGCGAGACCGGCATTCCGGCCGCGATCGTCACGAAGTATCTGGCCGAACACGGGATCATCGTCGAGAAGACCGGCCTGTACTCGTTCTTCATCATGTTCACGATCGGCATCACGAAGGGCCGCTGGAACTCGATGGTGACCGAGCTGCAGCAGTTCAAGGACGACTACGACAATAACCAGCCGCTCTGGCGCGTGCTGCCGGAATTTGTCGCGCAGCATCCACGCTACGAGCGCGTCGGCCTGCGCGACCTGTGCACGCAGATCCACGACGTGTACCGCGCGAACGACATCGCCCGCCTGACGACGGAGATGTACCTGTCGGACATGGAGCCGGCGATGAAGCCGTCGGACGCGTTCGCGAAGCTCGCGCACCGCAAGATCGACCGCGTGCCGCTCGACGAGCTCGAAGGCCGCGTGACGAGCATCCTGCTCACGCCGTACCCGCCGGGCATTCCGCTGCTGATCCCGGGCGAACGCTTCAACAAGACGATCGTGAACTACCTGCGGTTCGCGCGCGACTTCAACGAGCGTTTCCCGGGCTTCCACACCGACATCCACGGCCTGGTCGCGGAAGAGGTGAACGGCCGCGTCGAGTACTTCGTCGACTGCGTGCGCGACTGATGGCGACGCACGGACGATTCCGGACGATGCGTGCGGCGCTGGCCGCGCTCGTCGTCTGGGCGGCAGGATTGACCGGGCTCGCAGGCGCGGGTGTCGTTCATGCGGAAGTCGCGGCGGCCGACCCGATCGACGTCGCGATGCGGCAATGTCTCGCGCGGCGCGACCGGTCGTCGCCGGCCGGCCAGATCCAGTGCATGGGCGAAGCGCAGCAGCAGTGGCAGGCAGTGATGGACGGCGCGTACCAGCGCCTGTTGAAGGATGCGCCGGCCGACGCGAAGCGCGGCTGGCAGGACAGCCAGCGCCGCTGGCTCACGTGGCGCAAGGACGAAGTGCATCTGCTGCAGGCCGTGTACGACACGACGCGCGGCACCGCGTATGCGATGTCGAGCGCCGACATGCAGCTGCAGCCGGTGCGCGATCGCGCGCTGGCGCTGCGCGGGGCGGCCGATCGCTATGCACCGCCGCCCGCCGCCGTGCCGGTCGCGGCGACGAGCGGTGCGCAGGGCGGTGCGGGTGCGGCGGTGCCGGCCGGCGCCAAGCCGGCGAACGTGCCGCGCGATCCTGCGATCCGCCGCGTGCGGCCGTGCGCGCAGGACGCCGCGTGCGAACATGCGCTGTTCGACCTGAACCGCTATTACCAGAAGCTGCGCCGCAAGATGCCCGCGCATTCGGCCGCGACGCTCGTGCGCGCGCAGCGCGCGTGGGTGGCGTTCCGCGATGCGACGGCGCCGCTCGTCGGCGAGGACGGCCGCGTCGATCTGATCGGTGCGCGCATCGCGACGATGAAGCGGTTGTCGGAGACTGCCGGCAACGGGTAGGAACCGCCGCGATGCCAGTGATCCGGCGCGGCAACGCAAAACGGGCACCCTCGGGTGCCCGTTTGCATTGGCGGCTCGCGTGCGCCGCTTACGCGGGCTGCTGCGTGTCCAGCCGGCCGAACCACGACGGCACGAGCGCGACCGCATCGTCGAGCGACGCGAGCACGTGCAGGCTCAGCGCGACGATGTCGGGCGTCGGTGCCTTCAGATCGGGCACGGTGACGACCGCGGCGCCCGCGCCGGCGGCCGACTGCGCGCCGAAGTCGCTGTCCTCGAACGCGACGCACGCGTGGGCCGGCACGCCGAGGCGCTCGGCCGCGAGCCGGTAGACGGCCGGGTCGGGCTTGCCGCGCGCGACTTCGTCGCCGCCCGCGATCGCGCGGAAGAACGGCAGCACGCCCACTGCGTCGAGCCGCGCGCGGATCACGTCGCGCGCGGACGACGACGCGACCGCGCACGGAATGCCGGCCTGCGCGAGCGTTTCGAGCAGCGCGAGCGCGCCCGACTTCAGCGGAAACTTCGGATGGGGTTCGGGTGCGGCGAGTTGCTCGCGCACGCGGATGCGCACCGCGTCGAACGTGTCGGGGTGGCCGATCAGTCGCGCGAGGATCACCTGGCCTTCGGCGAACGAGCGGCCGACGATCTGCAGATAATCGATCTCGGTCAGCACGACGCCGTGCGCGTTCGACACGTCGATCCACGTGTTCATGATGGTCCGTTCGGAATCGACGAGCAGGCCGTCCATGTCGAAGAGCGCGGCGGAAAAGGTCATCGGGGCATCCGTGAAGCGGGGAAAGCGATGGGCGGCGCGCCGGCCGCCCGAATGAAAAACGGACGCCGAAGGCGTCCGTCCGGGACTGCAGGCGTTACTTGCCCAGCGCGGCGCGGGCAGCCTTGACGGCCTCACGCACCTGGTCGGGCGCGGTGCCGCCCGGATGGTTGCGGCTCGCGACCGACCCTTCGAGCGTCAGGTAGCCGAACACGTCGTCGCCGATCAGGTGCGCGACGTTCGGCAGTTCCTGCTTCATCTCGTCGAGCGTCAGGTCGGCGAGGTCGATGCCGCGGTCGTCGCAGATCTTCACCGCGTGCGCGACGGCTTCGTGCGCGTCGCGGAACGGCAGGCCGCGCTTCACGAGGTAGTCGGCGAGATCGGTGGCGGTCGAGAAGCCCTGCAGCGCGGCCGCGCGCATCGCGTCCGGCTTCACGGTGATGCCGGCGACCATCTCGGCGAAGATCCGCAGCGTGTCGGCGACGGTGTCGACCGTGTCGAACAGCGGTTCCTTGTCTTCCTGGTTGTCCTTGTTGTACGCGAGCGGCTGACCCTTCATCAGCGTGAGGAGCGCCATCAGGTGGCCGTTCACGCGGCCGGTCTTGCCGCGCGCGAGCTCGGGCACGTCCGGGTTCTTCTTCTGCGGCATGATCGAACTGCCGGTGCAGAAGCGGTCGGCGATGTCGATGAAGCCGACGCGCGGGCTCATCCACAGCACGAGCTCTTCGGAGAAGCGCGACACGTGCGTCATCACGAGCGCGGACGCCGCGGTGAATTCGATCGCGAAGTCGCGATCGGACACCGCGTCGAGCGAGTTCGCGCAGATGCCGTCGAAGCCGAGCGTCTTCGCGACCGCGTGACGGTCGATCGGGTAGCTCGTGCCCGCGAGCGCGGCCGCGCCGAGCGGCAGGCGGTTCACGCGGGTGCGGCAGTCGCGCATGCGTTCCGCGTCGCGCGTGAACATCTCGACGTACGCGAGCAGGTGGTGGCCGAACGTGACCGGCTGCGCGACCTGCAGGTGCGTGAAGCCCGGCATGATCGTGTCGGCGTTCTGTTCCGCGAGGTCGATCAGCGCGCCGCGCAGGTCGTTCAGCAGGCCGCCGATGCGGTCGATCTCGCCGCGCAGCCACAGGCGGATGTCGGTCGCGACCTGATCGTTGCGCGAGCGGCCCGTGTGCAGGCGCTTGCCGGCATCGCCGATCAGCGCGGTCAGGCGCGCCTCGATGTTCAGGTGGACGTCTTCCAGGTCGAGCTGCCATTCGAATTCGCCGCGCTCGATCTCGCCCTTGATCTGCGCCATCCCGCGTTCGATCGCGGCCAGGTCGTCGGCGCTGATGATCTTCTGCGCGGCGAGCATGTTCGCGTGCGCGAGCGAGCCGGCGATGTCGACGAGCGCGAGGCGCTTGTCGAAAAACACCGACGACGTGTAGCGCTTGACCAGCTCCGACATCGGTTCCGAGAAGCGGGCCGACCAGGCCTCGCCCTTTTTGTGCAGTTGGGACGTCATGGCGATTCTTCGAAGGGGTGTTGGGCGGCGTGCGCCGCCGAGGGAATCCCGCGATTCTAACATTCGCGGGCCGGCCCGCCCGCCTTTGCGGGCGCGGCCGATGCTCAGTCGCGCACCAGCACGACGAGCTTCAGATCTTCCCGATGCGCGGGCTTCAGCGTGATCTGCTGGTACACGAGGCGGCCGTCGGCCGGGTGGTCGAATTCGCGCAGCCCGCCTTCGCGCTCGAACACGTCCTGGGATGCCCAGTACTGCGCGAACGCGTCGCTGCCGGCCGTCAGCGCGTCGATCAGCGCGCGCGTCGGCGCATCGGTCAGGTGGCGGATCGCATCGGCGCGGAATTCGGCCGCGAGCCGCCGCGCGCGGGTTTCCCAGTCGACGATCAGCGTGCGGGCGGCCGGCGACATGAACGTGAAGCGCAGCAGGTTGCGGTCGTGCTCGCCGTCGAGCCAGCCGGAAAAGAGCGCGGCGGCCGGCGCATTCCACGCGAGCGCGTTCCATTGGCGGTCGAGCACGTAGGCGGGCGTCGCGATCGCCGCGACGGTCGCGGCGAGCGTCGGCGGCAGGTCGCCGCCCGCGACGTCGGGCTCGGCCGGGTCGCGCTGCGCGGCCAGCTCGAACAGGTACGCGCGCTCGGCCTTCGACAGTTGCAGCGCGACGGCGATCCGGGCCAGCGCGTCGGCCGAGGCCGATACGGGCCGGCCCTGTTCGATCCACGTGTACCAGGTCGGGCTGACGCCGCACAGTTGCGCGACTTCCTCGCGCCGCAGCCCCGGCGTGCGGCGGCGCGGGCCGGGCGGCAGGCCGACGGCCTGCGGCGACAGTCGCTCGCGATGGGCGCGGATGAATTCGCCGAGCGCGCGAGCGGGCGAGGCGTCGAGCGGCGGGACGGGGGCGGAGGACGGCTGGTTCATGCGGAAACGGCGAAGTGGATACGAAGACGCGGCAACGATCAGACGGGTGGATCGAATACCAGAATAACTGCTTAACTTGTACTGGTACACATGCGGGCCTATTGTAGCGGCTCGCGCGTCGGCAGGGCAGCGCGCGTCCCACAAAACGTTGCACGGGGCCGGATCGCGCGCTCAAGCGTGGGTTTGACCGACTGCATCACGGAAAGGAGCGAACGATGAAACACCACGACCAGGTCGCCGACGCATTCGGCACGACGGCCGCCGCCTATCTGACGAGCACGGTTCATGCGACGGGCGCCGACCTGCAGACGCTCGCCGACGCGGTGCGTGCGACGCCCGATGCGGCGGTGCTCGACCTCGGTTGCGGCGCCGGCCACGCGAGTTTCGCGGTCGCGCCGCACGTGCGCGACGTGGTCGCGTACGATCTCGCCGCCCCGATGCTCGCGACCGTCGACGCGGCCGCACGCGAGCGCGGGCTCGCGAACATCCGCACGCGGCAGGGCCCCGCCGAGCGGCTGCCGTTCGACGCCGCGACGTTCGACTGGGTCGTGAGCCGGATGAGCGCGCACCACTGGCACGACATGCGCGCGGCTCTCGCCGAGGTGCGCCGCGTGCTGAAGCCGGGTGGGCGCGTGCTGATGATCGACATCGCCGGCAACGACCATCCGCTCCTCGATACGTACCTGCAGGCCGCGGAAGTGCTGCGCGACGCGTCGCACGTGCGCGACTACCGCGCGGACGAATGGCTCGCGATGTTCCGCGCAGCCGGCTTCGACGCGCAGGTGCACAGCCGCTGGCGGCTGCCGATCGATTTCGACACGTGGGTCGCGCGCATCCGCACGCCGGCCGACAGCGTCGCCGGCATTCGCGCGCTGTGGGCGCATGCGCCGGACGAGGTGCGCGGCTATTACGCGGTGCAGCCCGACGGTTCGTTCGAGCACGATGCGTTGCTGATCGACGCGCACTGAGCGTGCGGCGCGCGCTGCGCCGGTTGCGGCCGCATGAAAAAAGCCGCGATACGCATGGGCGCGTATCGCGGCTTTCGTTATCCCGGCCGGCGCCGAACAGGCCCGGCGCCCGCGCGGCCCGCGGTCAGCCGGTGTTGCGCAGGCCGGCCGCGATCCCGTTGATCGTCAGGTGAATCCCGCGGCGCAGCCGCGCGTTCGTGTCGCCCGCGCGGTGACGCTTGATCAGCTCGACCTGCAGGTGATTCAGCGGATCGAGATACGGGAAGCGGTTCTTGATCGAGCGCGCGAGCAGCGGGTTGGTCGCGAGGCGGCCTTCGTGCCCGGTGATTTCAGCGAGCGCCTGCGACGTGCGCTCCCATTCCGCGACGATCCGCTCGAACACGTGCTTGCGCAGCTTGCGGTCGGGCACGAGTTGCGCATAGCGCGACGCGACCGCGAGATCGGTCTTCGCGAGCACCATGTCCATGTTCGACAGCAGGTTCGCGAAGAACGGCCAGGTCTTGTTCATCTTCTTCAGCAGCGTGACGCGTTTCGCGCGTTCGGCGTCGTCGGACGCGCCGTCGAGATACGCGCTCACCGCGCTGCCGAAGCCGTACCAGCCGGTCAGCAGCAATCGGCACTGACCCCACGAGAAGCCCCACGGAATCGCGCGCAGGTCCTCGATCTTGCGCTGCTTCGGATCCTGCAGCTTGCGCGACGCCGGGCGGCTGCCGATGTTCAGCTCGGCGATCTCGGTGATCGGCGTCGACGCGAAGAAGTAGTCGGTGAAGCCCGGGGTTTCGTAGACGAGCGCGCGATACGCGGCCATCGCCGAGTCCGACAGCGTCTGCATCGCGCCTTCGAACGCGGGCAACTGCGCCGGTGCGTTCGACTGCGGCAGCAGCGACGCCTCGAGCGTCGCGGCGACGACCGTCTCGAGGTTGCGCCGGCCGATCGACGGGTTCGAGAACTTGCTCGCGATCACCTCGCCCTGTTCGGTCAGGCGGATCTGGCCGTTCACGGTGCCCGGCGGCTGCGACAGGATCGCCTGGTAGGTCGGGCCGCCCCCGCGGCCGACCGTGCCGCCGCGGCCATGGAACAGTCGCAGCGTGATCTTGCGCTCGCGGAACAGGTCGACGAGCGCGAGTTCCGCGCGATACAGCTCCCAGTTCGACGTGAGGAAGCCGCCGTCCTTGTTGCTGTCGGAGTAGCCGAGCATCACTTCCTGTTCGGCGCCCTGGTGCGCGATCAAAGCGTCGATGCCCGGCAACGCGAAGTATTCGCGCATGATGCGCGACGCGTCGCGCAGGTCGGGGATCGTCTCGAACAGCGGAATTACCATCAGGCTGTTGCGCGCGTTGCTGCCCTGCACGCCGAGCGTGCCTTCGAGCAGACCCGTCTCCTTCTGCAGCAGCAATACTTCGACGAGGTCGCTGACGGTTTCCGTGTGCGAAATGATGTAGTTGCGCACCGCACGCGCACCGAATTGCGCGCGGACCTCGCGCGCCTTCTCGAACACGCCGAGCTCGCTTTGCGCGAGCGCCGAGTATTCGAGGTACGGCGAACGCAGCGGGCGCGGATCGGCGAGCGCGGCGAGCAGCACGCGCAGCTTGTCTTCCTCGGCGAGCGCCGCATAGTCGGCCTCGACGCCCGCGCGCGCGAACAGCTCGGCGACCACCGCCTCGTGGATGTCGGAACTCTGGCGCAGGTCGATGCTCGCCAGATGGAAGCCGAACACTTCGGCCGCGCGCACGAGCGGCGCGAGGCGCGGCGCGGCGAGCGACGTGCCGTGGTGTTCGTCGAGCGACGCGGTCAGCACCTTCAGATCGGCGACGAACGCTTCGGAATCCTCGTACGGAATCGCGCGCACCGGCGGCGCGCCGCGGCCCGCGCTGCGCACGGGTACCGTGCCTTCGCCGACGCGCACGCGCGCGCTCGCGGCGAGCCGCGTGTAGATGCCGATCAGCGCGCGGCGATACGGTTCGTCGACGCGGTGCGGCGACTGGTCGGGCGATGCTGCCGCGAGCGCCTTCACCGCATCGTTCGCGCCGACCAGCAGGTTCGACACCGACAGCTCGGCGCCGAGCTTGTGCACCTGTTCCAGATAGTGTTCGAGAATCACCGCGGCCTGGCGGTTGATCGCCTCGTCGAGCGTCGGCGCGGTCACGTTCGGGTTGCCGTCGCGATCGCCGCCGATCCAGCTGCCCATCTGGAAGAACGCGGGCACGCGGGCCGACAGGCCGTGCTCGGCGAGCGCGGCCTCGATGTCGCCGTACAGCGCGGGAAGCTCGTCGAGGAACGTCGCGCGGTAGTACGACAGCGCGTTCTCGATTTCGTCGCCGACCGTCAGGCGCGAGTCGCGCAGCATGCGCGTCTGCCACAGCGCGGTCACGCGCGCGCGCAGCATCGCTTCGTTGTACTGGCGCTCGCGCGCGGTCAGTTCCTGATCGCGCTCGGCGAGCAGGCGCGCGATGTCGTGCTGCGCGTCGAGGATGCTCTTGCGCTGCACTTCGGTCGGGTGCGCGGTCAGCACCGGCACGATCAGCGCATCGTCGAAGAAGCGTTGCAGCAGGCGCTTCGACGCGTTGCCGGTGGTTTTCAGCTGGTCGAGCGCGTACGCGACCGTGCCGGGCTGCGGCGCGGAGCCCGCCAGCGCGTGGATGCGGCGGCGGCGGTTGTGGTGGCGGTCTTCCGCGATGTTCGCGAGGTGCGAGAAGTAGCTGAACGCGCGCACGACGCTCACCGTCTGCTCCGGCGTCAGCTTGCGCAGCTTCTTCTCGAGCGTCTGCGCGGCTTCGCTGTCGTCCTCGCGGCGGAACTTGACCGCGGTCTGACGGATCGCCTCGACCACGTCGAATACGGTATCGCCTTCCTGTTCGCGCACGACGTCGCCGAGCAGGCGGCCGAGGAAGCGGATGTCCTCGAACAGCGGGCGGTCCTTGTCGTCGCGCGTGCGGGTGCCGGCCTTCGGCGCGACGGCCTGGCGGGCGGCGGGGCCGGCGGCCTGCATCGCGCGTTTTGTCTGACGTATCGGGTCTTTCGGTTTCGTTGCCGTGGGTTTCTTTGCCGTTTTCGCACGGCCGTTCGCGGCGGTGGCGAGCGTGCCCGTGGGGGCGTCGGGGGAGGGCAAGGCAGCATTGCGGCGCGCCGTACGCGCCGATCCGGAAGACTTCACGATGGGTTTCCTTGGGAAAGCTCGAGTCAAAAGGAACTGCGGAAACTGCGGGAACTGCGGTCAAGCAACCAGCTACGTGCGACACATCCGCACAACGGCGCCGCGACCCGCACGGAAGCAGGCCGGGCGCAGGCTCCGGGCTCGGGCGGCCGGGGCGTGCGTGCTACCATTGTTCGGTCTTCAATCCCGTCCTTCGATGTTCCAGCAATGAATTCCGAGACCCCCGCGGCCGGGCCGCAACAGGCACGGCCGCCCGCGACGTTGACGATTGCTTCGCGCGAGAGCCGTCTGGCGATGTGGCAAGCCGAACATGTGCGTGATGCGCTGCGCAAATTATATCCAGCTTGTGACGTGAAAATCCTCGGGATGACGACGCGCGGCGATCAGATTCTCGATCGCACGCTGTCGAAGGTCGGCGGCAAGGGCCTGTTCGTGAAGGAACTGGAGAGCGCGCTGGCCGACGGCCGCGCCGATCTCGCGGTGCATTCGCTGAAGGACGTGCCGATGGCGCTGCCCGACGGCTTTTCGCTCGCCGCGATCATGGAGCGCGAGGATCCGCGCGATGCATTCGTGTCGAACGACTACGCGTCGCTCGACGCGCTGCCGGCCGGCGCCGTCGTCGGCACGTCGAGCCTGCGTCGCGAAGCGATGCTGCGTTCGCGTTATCCGCAGCTCGAGGTCCTGCCGCTGCGCGGCAACCTCGACACGCGTCTCGCGAAACTCGACCGCGGCGACTACGTGGCGATCATCCTTGCGGCGGCGGGCCTGAAACGCCTCGGCCTCGAAGCGCGGATCCGCGCGCTGCTCGACGTCGAGGCCAGCCCGCCCGCGGCCGGCCAGGGCGCGCTCGGCATCGAGATCGCCGCGCACCGCGGCGACATCGCCGCGTGGCTCGCGCCGCTGCATGACCGGCAGACCGCGCTCGCGGTCGAGGCCGAGCGGATGGTGTCGCGCGCGCTCGGCGGCAGTTGCGAGGTGCCGCTCGCCGCGCACGCGGTGTGGCGTGCGGGCGAGCTGTACCTGACGGGCCGGGTGTCGACCACCGACGGCAAGCGCGTGCTGACGGCCGAGGCGTGCGGTGCGGCCATGACCGTCGCCGATGCGCTCGCGCTCGGCCGCGCGGTGTCCGACGACCTCGAGGCGCAAGGCGCGCTCGACATCGTCCACGCGCTGCTCGCGAGCTCGCAGGCCGCGGGCAAGGGCGACGCCTGATGGCGGGCGGCGCGCGCGCGTTCACCGCTGTCCTGACGCGTCCGGACGGCCAGTCCGACGCGCTTGCGTCGCAACTGGCCGATGCCGGTTGCGACGTGCTCGAATTCCCGCTGATCGACATCGCGCCGGTCGACGATCCGGCGCCGCTCGACGCCGCGTTCGCCGCGCTGGCCGACTACGCGCTGGTGATTTTCGTGTCGCCGAACGCGATCGACCGTGCGCTCGCGCGGTACGGTGCGATCTGGCCGAACGCGCTGCCCGTCGGCGTGGTCGGGCCCGGCAGCGTCGCGGCGCTGGAGCGTCACGGCATCGCGGCGCCCGCGCATCGCGTGATCGCACCGCAGGCGCCGGCCGACGGCGGCGTGCCCCATTACGATTCGGAAAGCCTGTTCGCGAGCATCGAGGCCGCGTTCGGCGACGCGCAGGCGCTGGCGGGCAAGCGCGTGCTGATCGTGCGCGGCGACGGCGGGCGCGAATGGCTCGCCGAGCGCCTGCGCGAGGCCGGCGCGGACGTCACGCTCGTTGCCGCCTACCGGCGCGTCGTGCCGGAGCCGCGCGTCGGCGCGTGGGAGCGCGTGCACGTGCTGCTCGACGGCCAGCCGCACGCATGGCTGGTCACGAGTTCGGAAGGTGTGCGCAACCTGCACGAGCTCGCGCAGGCCCATCTGAACGACGCCGAGATCGACGCGCTGAAGCATGCGCCGCTCGTGACGCCGCACCCTCGGATCGAGCAGACCGCGCGCGCATTGGGTTTTGATAGGATTACGCTGACCGGCGCGGGCGATGAGCGCATCGTCCGCGCGTTTCGAACGATGGCCGACGAGGCCGTTCAACCGGCGACAGCCGCACCGGTGACTAAACGCATGACAGATACCAACGATTCCAAAAGCGTCGCTTCCCAGCCGGCCGCTGCATCTGCGCCGCCGTCCAGCCCCCCTTATCTCGCACCCGAGCCGCGTGCGCGCCGCGGCGGCAGCGCGGTGCTGTGGTTCGTCGTCGTCGTGCTCGGCTGCGCGGCGGGTGTCGGCGGCTACGCGCTGAACCGCAAGATCGATCGGCTCGACGGCTCGTTCGTCGCGCGCCAGAAGGCGCTCGACGCGCAAGCGGCCGAAACGCGGATGAAGACCGAGCAGGCGCTCGCCGGCACGCACCAGGTCGACACGCAGCTCGCGCAGCTCGACGGCAAGCTCGCCGATGCGCAGAGCGCGCAGCAGGCGCTGCAGCAGCAATACCAGGACCTGTCGCGCAACCGCGATGCGTGGATGCTCGAGGAAGTCGACCAGATGCTGTCGAGCGCGAGCCAGCAGCTTCAACTGACCGGCAACACGCAGCTCGCGCTGATCGCGCTGCAGAACGCCGACGCGCGTCTCGCGACGTCGCAGAGCGCGCAGGCCGTCACGGTGCGCAAGGCGCTCGCGCAGGACATCGAGAAACTGAAGGCCGCGCCGGCAGCCGATCTCACCGGCCTCGCGATCAAGCTCGACGACGCGATCGGCAAGATCGACGCGCTGCCGCTGTCGGGCGAGGCGATCGTGCCGCACGCGGCGCCGAAGGCCGCGCCGGCCGACGCCGCATCGTCGGTCGTCGCCGGCGAGCCGCGCTGGAAGGTGTGGTGGCACGACTTCTCGGCCGGTCTCGGCCAGCAATTGAAGGGCCTCGTGCAGGTGCGCCGGATCGACAACGCGGACGCGATGCTCGCGTCGCCCGACCAGGGCTACTTCGTGCGCGAGAACGTGAAGCTGCGCCTGCTCACCGCGCGGCTGTCGCTGCTCGCGCGCAACGACAGTGCGATGAAGGCCGACCTGCACGCCGCCCAGGCGTCGCTCGGCAAGTATTTCGATCAGGCGTCGAAGGACACGCAGACCGTCGAGGATCTGCTCAAGCAGGTTGACGGCGCATCGCTGACGGTCGCGGTGCCGAACCTGAACACGAGCCTGAACGCCGTTCAGCAGTTCAAGAGCCGGGGGTAACGATGACGCTTCGAGGAATCGTCTGGCTCGCGGTCCTGTTCGCGATCGCCGCCGCGCTCGCCACCGTCGGCCGTTTCGACGCGGGGCAGGTGCTGCTCGTCTATCCGCCGTACCGGATCGACGTGTCGCTGAACCTGTTCGTGATCGCCATCGTCGTGCTGTTCATCGTCGTGTATGCGCTGCTGCGCATCGTGCGCAACATCTGGCGCATGCCGCAGCGGGTCGCCGCATATCGCGCGCGTTCGCGCAACGAGAAGGCCCAGGCGTCGCTGCGCGATGCGATCGCGAACCTGTACGCGGGCCGCTTCTCGCGTGCTGAAAAGGCTGCGCGCGAAGCGCTGTCGGTCGACGCGAACCTGGGCGCCGCGAGTCTCGTCGCGGCCACCGCCGCGCACCGGATGCACGAGTACACGCGCCGCGACGACTGGCTGTCGAAGGTCGATGCGCCCGAATGGCAGGATGCACGGCTGCTCGCCGCGGCCGACATGCGCGCGGACGCCCGCGATGCCGACGGTGCGCTCGCCGCGCTGGCTGACATGCAGGCCGGCGGCAAGCGCATCCACGCGCAGCAGGTCGCGTTGCGGGCGCAGCAGCAACTGAAGAACTGGGCCGAGGTGCTGAAGCTCGCGAAGGCGCTCGAAAAGCGCGAGGCGCTGCATCCGGCCGCGGCCGTGCGGCTGCGGCAGCAGGCAGCGGAAAACCTGCTGCGCGAACGCCGGCACGACCCGGACGCGCTGCTCGAAGTGTGGCAGTCGCTGTCGCCGGTCGAGCGCCAGTCGCCGCGTCTGGCCGATCTCGCGGCCGAGCTGCTCGTGCCGCTCGAGCGCCGCAACGAAGCGCGCCGCATCGTCGAGGACGCGCTCGCGCACAACTGGGATGCGCGCCTGCTGCGTCGTTATCCGGACACGGCGGGCGCCGATGCGCTGCCGCTGATTCAGAAGGCCGAAGGCTGGAAGAAGGATCATCCGGAAGATGCCGACCTGCTGTTCGCACTCGGCCGCCTCTGCCAGCAGCAGCAGCTGTGGGGCAAGGCGCAGTCGTTCCTCGAATCGGCGCTGAAGCTGGCCGACAACGAGGCGCTGAAGGTGCGTGCGCATCGTGCGCTCGCCCGTCTGTTCGAGCATCTCGGCGAAACCGACAAGGCCGCGAAGCACTACCGCGAAAGCGCGCTCGCGATCACCGTGGTCTGACGCGTGCCGCGGTAAAAGCCCCGAACGCCGATCGGCCTTCGGGGCTTTTTTTCGTCCGGGGCGAGGCAGTCCGGACGCAGGGTGCCGTCATCCGGGCGGCGGAGCACTCGGCCGGTGCGGGTGTTGCCCGTCCGAAGTCGAAAACGCCCCGGCGGCCGGGCAATGCCGGGCGTCGGGGCGTTTCGTGGGCCGGCCGTCGGCCGGCGGGTTCGGCTGTTCGGCGTGCCGGTGCGCTTTTACGCACCCCGCATCACTTGTCGACGAGCCGCTTTGGCACCGACAGCGCAAGCAGCCCGCCGAGCACGAGAAACCCGGCCAGCATGTACATGCCCGAATCGTTGGCGCCCGTCACCTGCTTGAGCCAGCCCATCAGGTACGGGCTCAGGAAGCCGGCGAGGTTGCCGATCGAGTTGATCATCGCGATGCCGGCCGCGGCGGCCGTGCCGCCGAGGAACGCGGTCGGCAGGCTCCAGAACAGCGGCAGCGTCGTCAGGATGCCGATCGTCGCGAGCGTGAGGCCGAGCATCGCGAGTGACGTCTGGTGCGCCCAGATCACCGACAGCACGAGGCCGAGCGCGCCGATTGCGGCCGGAATCGCGAGGTGCCAGCGGCGTTCGCGGTGCTTGTCCGCGCTGCGCGCGATCAGGATCATCGCGACCACCGCGGCCGCATAGGGAATCGCCGACAGCAGGCCGATCATGAACGTGTCGGTCACGCCCGTCGCCTTGATGATCGTCGGCAGCCAGAAGCCGACACCGTAGAGCCCCATCACGAACGAGAAATAGATCAGCGCCATCAGCCACACGCGCGGGCTCGACATCACCGCGCCGAGCGACAGGTCTTCCTTGGTGGCTTCCTCTGCGTCGACGTTGCGCGCGAGCAGCGCCTTTTCCTCATCGGTCAGCCACGTCGCCTTCGCGATCCGCTCGTCGAGCGCGAAGAACACGAGCACGCCGGCGAGCACCGACGGAATGCCTTCGAGCAGGAACAGCCATTGCCAGCCGTGCCAGCCGCTCACGCCGTCGAACGCCTTCAGGATGAAGCCCGAGATCGGGCCGCCGATCACGCCGGACAGCGCGACGGCCGTCATGAAGAACGTCGTCATCCGGCCGCGCCGGTGCGCGGGATACCAGTAGGTGAGGTAAAGGATCACGCCGGGGAAGAAGCCCGCTTCGGCGACGCCGAGCAGGAAGCGCATCACGTAGAACATCGCGGGCGTCGTGACGAACATCGTCAGGATCGAGATCACGCCCCACGTCGCCATGATGCGGGCGATCCACACGCGGGCGCCCACCCGGTGCAGGATGATGTTGCTCGGCACCTCGAACAGGAAATAGCCGAAGAAGAAGATCCCGGCGCCGAGCCCGTACACGGTATCGCTCAGGTTCAGGTCGCTCGCCATCTGCAGCTTCGCGAACCCGACGTTCACGCGGTCGAGATACGCGACCACGTAGCACAGCAGCAGGAGCGGCACGAGCCGCCACGACACCTTGCGGTAGGTTGCTTCCTCGAATGCGCCGGACGAGCCCGGCAGCGACTGCGTCGATGTAGCCATGTTGTCTCCTGTCGATCAAAGTTGGCGCTCGAGCGGTTACCTGGATCCCGTGCGCCACTGTCGTTGTAGTTGGCCGGCTCGGACGCAGCGGCGCGTCCGAGCCGGTTTCGTGCGAAGCAAGACGGAGTAATCGTGCCGCCTGGTACGGCTAGATGCAGCGCCCGCCGTCGACTTCGAGGCAGACGCCGGTGATGAATTCGGCTTCGTCGGACGCAAGGTACAGCGCGGCGTTCGCGATGTCCTGCGGCGTCGAGAAGCGGCCGAGCGGGATCGTCGCGAGGAAGCGGCGGCGATTTTCCGGGGTGTCCTCGCAGCCCATGAACTCGGTCATCAGCGCGGTTTCGCCGAGTACGGGGTTGATGCAGTTCACGCGGATGCGGTCGGCGCCGAGCTCGGCCGCGAGCGACTTGCTCGCGGTGATCATCGCGCCTTTCGTGCTGTTGTACCAGACGAGGCCCGGGCGCGGGCGCACGCCGGCCGTCGACGCGACGTTCACGAACACGCCGCCGCCCTGGGCGCGGAAGTACGGCACGAAGGTCTGCACGCACCAGAACAGGCTCTTCATGTTGACCGCGTACACGCGGTCGAATTCGGCTTCCGTCACGTCGAGCACGGGCTTGTTGCGGTGCGTGGTGCCGGCGTTGTTCACGACGATCTGCACCGAATGGAAATCGTCGAGCGCCGCCTGCAGCAGCGCGCGCCAGTCGTCCTCTTTCGATACGTCGCCGGCCACCGCGATCGCCTTGCCGCCCGCGAGCGCGATCTCGCTCGCGACGCGCTCGGCCGCCGCGCCGTTCAGGTCGTTGACGACGACGTTCGCGCCTTCGCGCGCATACGTCTTCGCGATGCCTTCGCCGAACCCCGAGCCGCCGCCCGTGACGATGGCCGTCTTGCCGCTCAACCGCATGGTGTGTCTCCTGTGCTGGTCATGAGAGTCGTCGTGCGTCGACAGGCGGTCGGGCGCTGCCGGCCGCCTGTCGCGTGCTGCGTGCCGTGCGTTCAGCCGTGCCGGATCGCGATCGTCTTCAGCGCGGTGAAGCCGTAAAGCGCCTCGAAGCCTTTCTCGCGGCCGTGGCCCGAATGGCCGACGCCGCCGAACGGCAACTCGACGCCGCCGCCCGCGCCATAGTTGTTGATGAACACCTGGCCCGCGCGCAGGCGCCGCGCAAGCCGCATCTGGCGTGCGCCGTCGCGCGTCCAGATGCCCGCGACGAGGCCGTACGGCGTGCCGTTCGCGAGCGCGACGGCTTCGTCCTCGTCGACGAAACGCATCGCCGCGAGCACGGGGCCGAATACTTCCTCCTGGGCGAGCCGATGCGACGGCGGTACGTCGCGCAACAGCGCCGGCGCCTGGTAGAAGCCGCTTTCGGGCGCATCCGCGACGACCTGCCCGTGCGCGGCCATCGGAATGCCGTCGTGCTGCGCGTCGGACAGGAAATCCCACACGCGTTGCTGCTGCTTCGCGTTGATCAGCGGGCCGCAGTCGAGATCGGCGCGGCTCGGGCCGACGCGCAGCCCGTTGAACGCGGTGGCGAGGCGCTCGATGAGCGGCTCGTACACCGCGCGCTCGATCAGCACGCGGCTACCGGCCGAGCAGGTCTGCCCGCCGTTCTGCACGATCGCGGACACGAGTACGGGTAGGGCCGCTTCGAGATCGGCATCGGCGAACACGATTTGGGGCGACTTGCCGCCGAGCTCGAGCGTGACCGGCACGTGGTTCTCGGCCGCCATTTGCGTGACCAGCTTGCCGGTGGCCGGCGAACCCGTAAACGAGATGTGGTCGATGCCCGGATGGCGGGCGAGCGCGGCGCCCGCTTCATGGCCGTAGCCGGTGACGATGTTGAGCGCGCCGGCCGGCAGCCCGGCCTCGGCGGCCAGCTCGGCCACGCGCAGCAGGGACAGGCACGCGTCCTCGGCCGGCTTGACCACGCAGGCGTTGCCGGCCGCGAGCGCCGCGCCGACGCTGCGCCCGAAGATCTGCATCGGGTAGTTCCACGGCACGATATGGCCCGTGACGCCGTGCGGCTCGCGCACCGTCAGCACCGTGTAGCCGGCCTGATAGGGGAGGGTTTCGCCGTGCAGCTTGTCGGCGGCGCCCGCGTAGAACTCGAAGTAGCGCGCGAGCGCGGCCGCGTCGGCGCGCGCCTGCTTCAGCGGCTTGCCGGTGTCGCGCGCCTCGATCGCGGCGAGTTCCTCGAGATGGTCGGCCACGCGCGCCGACAGCCGCATCAGCACGCGGCCGCGTTCGGCGGCGCTCGTGGCGCCCCACGGGCCCGCGAACGCGTCGCGGGCCGCGGCGACCGCGCGTTCGATGTCGGGCGCGGTGCCGCGCGCGATCGTCGCGAACGGCTGGCCGTCGGACGGATCGACGACCGCGATGGTTTCCAGTTGCGCGGGCAACGTCCATTCGCCCGCGATGAAGTGCTTCGCCTCTTCCATGCTTGCTCCTGTCGACCCAAGTTAGCGCTTTAGCGCTTACTTGGGTCCCATGCATCGCGGTCGACCCAAGTTGGCGCTTTAGCGCTTGGTTGGGTCCCATGCATCACGGTCGACCCAAGTTGGCGCTTTGGCGCTTGGTTGGGTCCCATGCATCGCGGTCGACCCAAACTGACGCTTTGGCGCTTGCCCGGATCCCGTGCTTCGTAGTCGACGTGCAACGCGGCCGCCGGTTCGACGGCCGGACATCCGGAACGATTATCGCGCCGATCGTCATCCGGACGCCACCGGTCGATTGGCTATAATGGCGCATTCCTTTTTTGGGGGACGCCCGCGGCGGTGCATCGGCCGAGGCGCCCTGTCCCGAATTCCCATCGACCTACAGAGAGTGCTCATGAGCTTCAATCATGTTCCGGCCGGCAAGGACCTGCCGCAAGATTTCAACGTGATCATCGAGATTCCCGCGCAAAGCGATCCGGTGAAGTACGAGGCGGACAAGGAACTGGGCCTTCTCGTCGTCGACCGCTTCATCGGCACGGGCATGCGCTACCCGGTGAACTACGGCTACATCCCGCAGACGCTGTCGGGCGACGGCGATCCGGTCGACGTGCTGGTGATCACGCCGTTCCCGCTGCTGGCCGGCTCGATCGTGCGTTCGCGCGTGCTCGGCATGCTGCAGATGACGGACGAGTCGGGCGTCGACGCGAAGCTGGTCGCGGTGCCGCACGACAAGATCTGCCCGATGACGGCGAACCTGAAGACGATCGACGACGTGCCCGAGTACCTGAAGGACCAGATCAAGCACTTCTTCGAGCAATACAAGGCGCTCGAGAAGGGCAAGTGGGTGAAGGTCGAAGGCTGGGCCGGCATCGAAGCCGCGCACAAGGAAATTACCGACGGCGCCGCGAACTACAAGAAGTAAGCGGCGTGCCGGCCGACGGCCGGCTCGTACGGAACGCCAACCGCGCGGGTCTCCTCAGGAGGCCGCGCGGTTTTGTTTTGCGCGCACGGTTTTCCGGCGAGCGGGCGGGGAAGCGGGCGGCAGCGGGGCGGCCGGTGCTTTCTTCGCGCGCTTCGCGCGGGGCGGGGCAACGGACGGAGCGATCGCCCCGGCGGCTTTCGTGGCCGCCGGACGGCGGCGGGCCGATGCGGAAGCGGCGTCTTCGCGTACGTTCGCGGCCGCTGTGGCGGCCGGTGCCTTCCTTTTTGGCGACGCGGAGGAGGGCGAGCCGGTTTTCTTTACCGGCGTGCCACGCGACGACGTCTTTTTTGCGGCTGCCGCTGCATCGCCGTCGGTTTTTGTACGTTTCGCGTCCGGCGCGGCTTTATTTGTCTTCGTCGACTTCGACGCTTGTTTGCCCTTCGCAGGCTTTGCCGTCTTTGCAGGCTTCGCGGCCGTTGCGGATCCGGCAAGTTTCCTGGTCTTCGCCTTTTTCCCGGCGGCCTGTTCCGTTGCAGCCGTCTTCGCCGCATCGTCGACGTTCTCTGTCTTCCCCTTCTTCCGCCCACGCGCCATCGCTTTCGTCCCCGCCGTGTCGCCACTTTCGTCGAGCGTGACCGCCACCGGCAACACCGATTCCAGTGTCCGTATGCCGGCTGCCAGCTCGCGCTTTTTCGCGGGCGTGAGCCGCTTCACCCAGTATTCGGCGCGCGACGCGCTCGACCGGTCGGGCAGCGGAAACGACGCGAGCACCGCGCGCGGCTTGCGCGAGCGCGTGTAGCGCGCGCCCTTGCCGGACGCGTGCTCGTCGAAGCGCGCGGCGACATCGGTCGTGATGCCCGTGTAGACGCTGTCGTCGGTGCATTCGATCAGATACAGAAACCAGGACATGGCAGGGCGGCGGGATGCGAAGCCGCCAGTGTCTCAGAAAAAACGGGCGTCAACGCCGCCGGTCGCCGTGCCCGTCGCGAAAGCGGCTGGGCGCCGCGCCGAGTTCGCGCGTGAAGAAGCGCGTGAACGCACTCGTCGAACGGAAGCCGACGCGCACGCCGATCTCGCCGATCGGCAACTGCGTATTGAGCAGCAGGTCGCGCGCCTCGCCGAGCCGCGCCTGCGCGACGAGCGCATGGAAACCGACCGCTTCGCGATGCAGGCGCCGGCGCAGCGTCCAGCGCGACATCGCGAAGCGCGTGCATACGTGCTGCATCAGCGTATCGGTCGGCACGTCGGTGTCGTCGGCGGTGCGCAGCCAGTCGCGCACGCATTGCTCCACCGACGAGCCGAACGTCGAACGTGCGCGCACGCGTTCGCGTGCGGCGTCGGCCGCATGACGCTGGATGGCGGCGAGCGGTGCGTTGTAGCACTCGAACGGCGTGTCGACGTGCGCGGAGCGCAGCACGATGCGGTTGTGCGGGGCATCGAACGACACCGGCGCGCCGAGCATGTCGCGCAGCGCGGCAACGGGCGCGAACGCGCGGCCGGCGAATGCGGCGTCGTCGATGCGCACGTGCGGATCGTACAGGCGCGCGAGCGCCACGAGGATCGCGAGATTCGCGAACGCGCTGCCCGCGTGCCGGCCGTCTCCTTCGTTCACGTACTCGAGCGCGATCGCGTCGCCGTTCTCGTGCGCGAACACCCAGTCGACGTTGCCGATCAGCTCGCGGTAGTGCAGGTAGCCGTGCAGCGCGTCGCGCAGCGTCGCCGCATTGCACGTGATACCCGCGAGTTCGGGAAACGGCACGAGCCACGGCACGACCTGCGGCGGCGGGCGATGCCATGACAGCGGCCAGCCGCTCGTCAGTTGCATCGCGGCCACGTGCCGGTCGCCCGCGATGCGGCGCGTGTCGTCGGCGAGCTCGGCTGGCCCGATGCCGAGCGTCGCGTAAAGCGGTGCGGGATCGATGCCGTTCGCACGCGCGTCTTCGCACAGCCAGCGGTAGATCCGGACGGATACCGATTTCTGTTGCAACTCCATGTCTGTCTCCCTGTCGTCATGCCGTTCGGGTTTGTCCCCGCTGCGAGAGGTCAACGCATGCTCCTGCCGGTCAAGCGTGGTGACCGGTCGATTCTTAGACTTGGACGCTGGAGTGAGGCGACAAGTACAACAGAACGATTCTGGAGGATCAATGAAAACTTCGCTGTTCCGGTGTTCGACGATTGCGTCCGCATGTGCGCTCACGGTGCTGCTTGCGTCGTGCGGCGGCGACGACATCCATGCGCCGGCCGACCCCGACGCGGCCGCCGACCAGCGCGCGGCCGCGCTCGTCGGGCAACTGACGACCGACGAGAAGCTGCAGCTCGTGCATGGCACCGGCATGCCCGCGCTCAGCCTGGGTGGCCCGTTTCCGCCCGACGCGCTGAACGGCGCAAGCTACATCCCGGGCGTGCCCCGGCTCGGCATTCCGGCGGTCAGCAGCGCCGATTCGGCGGGCGGCGTGAACGTGAAGAATGCACGCGTGACCGCGCTGCCCGCGCCGGTCGCACTCGCGGCGACGTGGGACCCGGCGCTCGCGGGCACCTACGGCACGCGCATCGCGCTCGAATTGCGTGCGCTCGGCTTCGCGGAAGGTCTCGGCGGGGGCGTGAACCTCGCGCGCGAGCCGCGCAACGGCCGCACCTTCGAATACATGGGCGAGGACCCGGTGCTCGCGGGCACGCTGAGCGCCGCGCGCACGCAGGCCACGCAGGCGCAGAAGGTGATCGCGACAATCAAGCATTTCGCGTTCAACGACCAGGAAACCAACCGGATGACGGTCGATTCGGTCGTCGACGAGCGGACCATGCGCGAGGCAGAACTGCTCGCGTTCGAGATCGGCGTGAAGGGCGGCCAGCCGGGCAACGTGATGTGCTCGTACAACAAGCTGAACGGGGTGTATGCGTGCGAGAACCCGTATCTGCTGACGACGGTGCTGAAGAACGAGTGGGGTTTCAAGGGCGTCGTGCAGTCCGACTGGGGCGCGACGCACTCGACGGTCGCGGCCGTGCAGGCCGGGCTCGACGAGGAACAGCCGGGCGCGGCCGACGACGGCAACGCGCCGCTCGGCTCGTACTTCAATTCGAAGCTGCGCGCGGCGCTGCAGGCCGGCAGCGTGTCGGTCGCTCGGCTGAACGACATGGTGCAGCGCAAGCTGCGCACGCTGATCCGCATCGGCGTGATGGACGCGCCGCCGAAGCCGGGCGGCGCGATCGACGAAGTCGCCGGCAACGCCGACGCGCTCGCGATCGCACGGCAAGCGGCGGTACTGCTGAAGAACGCGGCCGCGCCGGGCGACACGCAGCCGGTGCTGCCGCTCGCCGCCGGCACGCTCAAGTCGGTCGTCGTGATCGGCGGCCACGCGGACGCGGGCGTGCTGTCGGGCGGCGGCTCGGGTGCGGTGCCGGCGATCGACGGCAACGCGGTGACGTCCTGCCAGCAACCGGCCAATATGCTGTTCGGCGGGTGCGCGACCTGGTACAAGTCCGCGCCGCTCGCGGCGATTCGCGCGAAGGCGCCGAACGCGTCGGTCAGCTATCTCGACGGGACCGACGCGAATGCCGCGGCGAGCGCGGCCGCACAGGCCGATGTCGCGATCGTGTTCGCCACGCAGTGGCAGACGGAAGGGCTCGACCTCGCGAGCCTGTCGCTGCCCGATGCGAAGGCGGACCCGTACAACCAGCAATACGACCAGAACGCGCTGATCGCCGCGGTCGCCGCGAAGGCCAAGCGCGTGATCGTCGTGCTCGAGAACGGCAGCCCGGTGTTGATGCCGTGGCTCGCGAACGTGCATGGCGTGCTGGACGCGTGGTATCCGGGCGCGCAAGGCGGCCAGGCGATCGCCGACCTGCTGTTCGGCGATGCGAATCCGTCGGGCCGGCTGCCGCTGACGTTCCCGAAGCAGGAGGCCGACCTGCCGCAGCCGACGATCGATCCGTCGAACCTGCGGAACGTTTATGCGGAAGGGCTCGCGTACGGCTATCGCTGGTTCGACGCCAAGGCGATCGAGCCGCTGTTCCCGTTCGGCTACGGGCTGTCGTACACGACGTATGCGTTGTCGGCGATGTCCGCGCAGGCTGACGCCGCGGGCAACGTGACGGTCGGCGTGACGGTGACGAATACCGGTGCGCGCGCCGGTACGCATACGGTGCAGATCTACGCGGCGCTGCCCGCGTCGCTCGGCGAGCCGCCGAAGCGGCTCGTCGGCTGGACCAAGGTCGCGCTGCAGCCGGGCGAGGCGCGCACGGTCAGCGTCGCGGTGCCGGCGCAGCGCTTCGCGGTGTGGGATGCGAGCGCGCACGCATGGCGGATCGGCGCGGGCAGCTACGGGCTGTCGGCGGCCGCGTCGTCGCGCGACCCGCAGGCGCTGTCGCAGACGGTGACGCTCGCCGCGCACTGAACCGGCGGCGGCCGTGCGGCATGCGGCGAGCCCATGCATGGCTTCGCCGCATGCCGGTGCGCGGGATGCCGCTAGCCGGCGTCGCGCCGAAAAGGATCGTGCTCGCGCAGTTCGTCGACGTACGCGTGGATATGCTCGGTCTCGCGTTCGAGAAAGCGCGCGACCGCATCGGAAAAAGCCGGATGCGCGAGCCAGTGCGCGGAGTGCGTGACCGTCGGCAGAAAACCGCGCGCGAGCTTGTGCTCGCCCTGCGCGCCGCCCTCGAACGTGTCGAGCCCGGCTTCGATGCAGAATTCGAGCAACTGGTAGTAGGCCGTTTCGAAATGCAGGCAGGGCACGTGCTCGATCGCCCCCCAGTAGCGGCCGTACAGCGTGCCGCCGCCGTGCTCGCCGCGCCGGTAAACGGCGAGCGCGCTCGCGATCGGCCGGCCGTCGGCTTCCGCGATCACGAGCAGCAGGTTCTCGGGCATCGTCGCGCCGATCGTGCGGAAGAAGTCGAGGTTCAGGTACGGGCTCGAATAGTGCTCGCGGTAAGTCTGCCGATAGCAGCGCGAGAAGAAGCGCCAGTCGGCGTCGGTGATCCGATCGCCGGTGAGCCGCCGGAAGGTCACGCCCGCATCGTGCACCTTGCGCCGCTCCGCGCGGATGTTCTTGCGCTTCTTCTGTTCGAGCGTGCCGAGGAAATCGTCGAAGTGGCGGTAGCCGTCGTTGATCCAGTGGAACTGCACGCCTTCGCGCAGCATCATCCCCATCGATTCGAGGAGCCGCGCTTCGTCGCCGGTCGGGAACAGCACGTGCAGTGACGACACGTCGCTCTGCTCGGCGAACGCGAGCAGCGTGGCCGCGAGCCGGCGGCGTGCGTCGTCGTCGGCCGCGAGGAGGCGCGTGCCCTGCACCGGCGTGAACGGCACCGCGCACAGCAGCTTCGGGTAATAGGGCAGGTCGTTGCGCTGGTACGCGTCGGCCCACGCCCAGTCGAACACGTATTCGCCGTACGAATGCTGTTTCGCGTAGACGGGGGCGGCGGCCGCGAGGCGGCCGGTGCGCGCGTCGGTCAGCGTGACGAAGTGCGGCGACCAGCCGGTGTCGTCCACCGCGCAGCGCGCGACGTGCAGTGCGTCGAGGAATTCGTGGCGCAGGAACGGCGTGGGCTGCGCGTCGCGCGCGAGCAGCGCGTTCCATTCGTCGGCCGGCACCTCGGCGGGGGACGACAGGATGCCCGTGCGATAATCGATGCGTTCGTGTTTCAAGCGTGAATCCGTACCGTTGGATGTTGCCGGGTGCGGGCCGCCGTGGCCCGCGCCCGGATCGATTTCGTCAGCCGTTCAAGGCGCGCCGCCGGGTTGCGCCGATCCCGCCATGAAGACCCGACTCGCTCTCGCCCAGATCAACGTCACCGTCGGCGATTTCGCCGGCAACGTCGCGCGTATCGTCGCCGCCGCGCGTGCCGCGCACAACGATGGTGCGCAACTGATGGTCGCACCCGAACTCGCGCTGTCCGGCTATCCGCCCGAAGACCTGTTGCTGCGGCCCGCGTTCTACGCGGCGGCGGCCGCCGCACTCGATGCGCTCGCCGACGCGCTGAAGGCGTTCGACGGGCTCGCGGTGCTGGTCGGCCATCCGTTGCGCGGTCCGGGCAGGGGGCCGGGCAGGGGTGCGGGCAGCGGTGCGGACAGCGCGTCAGCCGTCGATGGTAATGCAAACCGCCCGATCGAGCGCGGCGTGCCGCCCACCGACACCTTCAACGCGGCGTCGCTGATCGTCGGCGGCGAGATCGTCGGCACCTACCGCAAGCAGGATCTGCCGAACGCCGAGGTGTTCGACGAGAAGCGCTATTTCGCGACCGACACCGAGCCGCTCGTGTTCGAGCTGAACGGCGTGAAATACGGCGTGATCATCTGCGAGGACGCGTGGCATGCGTCGGCCGCGCAGATCGCGAAGGCGGCCGGCGCGCAGGTACTGCTGATCCCGAACGGCTCGCCGTATCACATGAACAAGGAAGCGGTGCGCATCGACATCCTGCGCGCGCGGATTCGCGAGACCGGGCTGCCGATGGTGTACGTGAACCTCGTCGGCGGCCAGGACGAACTCGTGTTCGACGGCGGTTCCTTCGTGCTCGACGCGCAGGGCGCGCTCGCCGCGAAGATGCCGCAGTTCGACGAAGGGCACGCGATCGTCGAATTCGACGGCCCGCGGCCGCTGCCCGGCGCGATCGCGCCCGAGCTGTCGACTCACGCGCAGGTGTACCGCGCGCTCGTGACCGGCGTGCGCGACTACATCGGCAAGAACGGCTTTCCCGGCGTGCTGATCGGGCTGTCGGGCGGCGTCGATTCGGCGCTGGTGCTGGCCGTCGCGTGCGATGCGCTCGGGCCTGAGCGCGTGCGCGCGGTGATGATGCCGTCGCGCTTCACGGCCGACATCTCGACCACCGATGCGGCGGAGATGGCGCGGCGCGTCGGCGTACGCTACGACGAGATCGCGATCGCGCCGATGTTCGATGCATTCCGCGCCGCGCTCGCGGGCGAATTCGCGGGCCGCGCGGAAGACGCGACGGAGGAGAACATCCAGGCGCGCATCCGCGGCACGCTGCTGATGGCGCTGTCGAACAAGTTCGGTTCGATCGTGCTGACGACCGGCAACAAGAGCGAGATGGCGGTCGGCTACTGCACGCTGTACGGCGACATGGCTGGCGGTTTCGCGGTGATCAAGGACATCGCGAAGACGCTCGTGTACCGGCTGTGCCGCTATCGCAACGAAACGGCCGACTACGGGCCGCGAGACGTGATTCCCGAACGGATCCTGACGCGCGCGCCGTCGGCCGAGCTGCGCGAGAACCAGACCGACCAGGACAGCCTGCCGCCGTACGACGTGCTCGACGCGATCATGCGGATGTACATGGAAGAAGACCGGCCGCTCGCCGAGATCGTCGAGGCCGGCTACGCGCGGGCCGACGTCGAGCGCGTGACGCGGCTCATCAAGATCAACGAATACAAGCGCCGCCAGGCGCCGATCGGCATCCGCGTCACGCATCGCGCATTCGGGCGCGACTGGCGCTACCCGATCACGTCGTGCTTTACCGAACGGCTCGATTGAGCGGTGCTGGGCCGGATGCGGCTCGCCGGCTTACAATCGGGATCGCGATTTTTCATCCAAACGAGCATTGGGGGACAACCACCATGAAACGCATCACTGCCATCATCAAGCCGTTCAAGCTGGACGAAGTCCGCGAAGCGCTCGCCGAAGTGGGTCTCACGGGCCTGACCGTGACGGAAGTGAAGGGCTTCGGCCGCCAGAAGGGCCATACCGAGCTGTATCGCGGCGCCGAATACGTCGTCGACTTCCTGCCGAAGATGAAGATCGAGGTGGTCGTCGCGGAAGCGCAGGTCGATCAGGTGATCGACGCGGTGATCGGTGCGGCGCGCACCGGCAAGATCGGCGACGGCAAGATCTTCGTGTCCGACGTCGAGCGCGTGATCCGCATTCGCACCGGCGAAGAGAACGAAGCGGCCGTCTGAGCGCCGCGTCCGCGCCATTCGATCAATCGCGGCCGCTTCGGCCGCGTCCGCCGATCGGGCCACGGGTCGCACGAACCCGGCCCGCCAAGAAAAAACGGTGCGGATACCCGTTTGGGTACCGCACCGATACGCGCCTCTCGCAGCAGCGTGGAAAGTGTTGTCGAATCGTTGTTTGACGGCGCCCGATCAGAACAGGTGCTGGATGCCGGCGTAGACGCCGGTCTGGCTGCCGCCCTGATGCGGGTTGCCCGTCGACACGGCCGTACCGGCGCCGTTCGCGTTCAGGCCGAAGTTGGCCGACGAGCTGTTGCGCACCGTCGCGACCTGCAGGTCGAACAGCGTGCGCTTCGAGATGTTGTACGAACCGCCGACCGTGTAGATGTTCGCGTTGCCGCCGCCGTGGTTCGCGTTCACGTGATACACGGCTGCGATCAGCGCCGCTGCCGGCGTGGCTTGCCACGTCACGCCGCCCCACACCTGCTGCGTACCCGTCACGCCGGCGTTCACTGCCGGGCCACCGCTGCCGTCGGCGCGCGATGCCTGGTAGGCCGCCTGAACCTTGAACTGGCCGAGGAACACGTTCACGCCCGCGAAGTATTCGCGCGAGTAGTTGAACACGTCCGAGAAGCGGCCGTTGCTGTCGCGCGTTTCGTCGTAGATGCCGCGCAACTGGAACAGCGAGTTCGTGTAGGTGACCTGACCGCCCATTGCACGGCCCGGTTGGCCGGCCGTCGTGTTGCCGTTGAAGCTGGTCGAGTTCGAGAAGGAGAACTGGCCGTAGAAGTCGAGACCATAGAGCGACGGCGACTGGTACGACACGTTGTTGCTGGTCTTGTTCCAGTTACGGCCGCGCACCAGCGAGGCCGTCGACCAGGACGACTGGCCGAACGGGTCGAAGTCCCACACGCCGTTGGCGATCGCGAGTTCGCGACCCAACAGCAGCGTACCGTAGCGGTCGTTGGAGATACCGACGGTCGCGAAACGATCCCAGATCGAGCCGCTGAAGCCGCCCGTCATCGTGTTGAACGCGCCTTCGAGGTGGAACAGGATCTTGTTGCCGCCGCCGATGTCCTCGCTACCCTTCAAGCCCCACAGGCTCGTGCCCCAGTCGCCGCTTTCCGCGCGCACTTGGTGGCCGTTTTGGAGGCCGTTCATGTACTCGATGCCTGCATCCAGGCGGCCATACAGCGTGACGCTGCTCTGCGCGTGCGCCGTCACCACCCCAGCAGCCATCAGCGCGGCCGCGACCAAAGCTTTCTTCATCGTCTCCTCCATACCCTGTCAAAAAGTCAACCCAGAACTGCACGAGATGCCCGGCGCGGCACGCACCGGGCAAAAGCGGGATAACCAGGGAGACCTCGTGCAGGGCCGGTAAGCGCGGCACGCGGGCAAGCAGACGGAAATACCGTTGAGCGGTCCCGCGCAGCCGGGTCGGCCTGCGGGTCTCCTTGTAGTGTCGTGAAGCTAAACTACATTTCACGAACTTCGTTTTGCTACTTTGGTTACTAATTTAGCAAAAATACAATTTTGTGGCGACGGAAATCGTTGTTTGACTAACCGCTGTCGCCAATTTGCCATGCAACACGGTGCCCAAGGGTTCTCGATTACCGGAAAACCCTTGTCCCGCAAGGGAGACATGGATTCCATGGGCATGGGTCAAGGATTGCCACTATTGACGTTGCCGGGGCGCCGGCGTAGGCGCGAAAGTTGCAAAATTGGTAAGTATTTCGTAATGATTCGGGCGATTGCCGCCATCGCCGATCGACGCCTGAAACGCCCGTCCTGCAACGCGCCGCGCTTAGTCCGGGCTCGGTCGTGCGTCGAGCAACTGGGCGCGAATCCAGCGATGCGCATCGGTGCGCGCGTGCTTCGCATGCGAGTAGACCTTCACCGTGTAGCGCGGGATCTCGAACGGCGCGGGGAAGATGCGGATCGGCGCCGCGTGCCGCAGCGCCTGCGCGGCGCGGTTCGGCACGGTCATCACGAGAGCCGATTCGGCGATCACGAACGGCGCGGCCAGCACGGTCGGCAACTGCACGGCCACATGCCGCGCAAGGCCGAGCCGGTCGAGCACGTGGTCGACGACGCCGCGCGACTCATTCCACGGCGTGACGACCACGTGGCGGGCCGCCAGATACTGGTCGAGCGTCAGCCGCCGGCGGATGTCCGGATGCGTGGCGCTCGCGATCACGACATAGTCGTCGGAGAACCAGTCGAAATCCTCGATGCCGGGCGCGTCGGCCGCCGATTCTTCGTGGTAGCCGAGGGCGAAGTCGATGCGGCCGGCCGCGAGCGCATCGACGGAAATCTTGCGGTCCGAATGGACGACGCGGATCCGCAGGTGCGGCGCCACGTGTTGAATGCGCGCCAGGAACGCCGGCAGCACCGCGAACGCCGTGTAGTCGGTCGCCGCGAACACGAACGTACGGTCGCTTTGTGCGGGATCGAAGCGGCGCGCGCGGGCGAGCCCCTTCGACATCGCGTCGAGCGAGTCACCGGCCCACGTGGCGATGTCGTCGGCGCGTACGGTCGGCTGCATCTCGTTGCCGAGGCGCACGAACAGCGCATCGCCGATCGCGTCTCGCAGGCGGGCGAGCGCGTGGCTCAACGCCGACGGGCTCAGCGCGAGTTCATGCGCGGCCGCCGCGACCGACCGCTGGCGGTACAACGCGTCGAATACGAGCAGCAGGTTCAGGTCGAGGCGGCGCAGGTCGGGATGCATCATGTTCAGGTCTGGATGAAAAAACTGCACTTTCTGCAGTTGCGCCGTGAACGTAGCATGTCGATCCGACCCGCGCCAAGTGCGCGCGGGGGCGCCGTATTCCATTTTTCCGTCCGGGCCGAAGGAGGGCTCCCCACCGTGCAAATCGATATCCGTTGCGCCACCGTCGCCGACGTGCCGCTGATCCTGCGCTTCATCACCGAACTGGCCGTCTACGAGAAGGCCGAGCACGAAGTCGTCGCGACGCCCGAATCGCTCGAGCGCAGCCTGTTCGGCGAAGGCTCGCCGGCGCGTGCGCTGATGTGCGAGATCGACGGCGAGCCGGCCGGCTTCGCCGTGTATTTCTTCTCGTATTCGACGTGGCTCGCGCGGCAGGGGCTGTATCTCGAGGATCTGTACGTGTCGCCGCGTTTTCGCGGCGCGGGCGCGGGGCTGCGGCTGCTGAAGGCGCTCGCGCGCATCGCGGTCGAGTCGGGCTGCGGACGTTTCGAATGGAGCGTGCTCGACTGGAACGAGCCGGCGATCCGCTTCTACGAGAGCGTCGGCGCGGCGCCGCAGAGCGAATGGGTGCGTTACCGGCTGGCGGGCGACGAACTGCGCGCGTTCGCCGACGGCGCGCCGGTGAGCGCCGCGTAAACGCAAGACGGGCGCCGCGCGGCGAACCGCGGGGCGCCCGTTCGAGCGTGGCGGGTATGGCGGGTGACGCGCGTTACTTGAGGCTACCCGACAGGAAGCCGCGCAGGCGTTCGCTCTTCGGGTTCGCGAACACCTCGGCCGGCACGCCTTCTTCCTCGACGCGGCCCTGGTGCAGGAACATCACGTGATTCGACACGTTGCGCGCGAAGCCCATCTCGTGCGTGACGACGATCATCGTGCGGCCTTCCTCGGCCAGCTTCTGCATCACCTTCAGCACTTCGCCGACGAGTTCCGGGTCGAGCGCGGAGGTCGGTTCGTCGAACAGCATCACGTCCGGATGCATCGCGAGCGCACGCGCGATCGCCACGCGCTGCTGCTGGCCGCCGGACAGATGCGACGGATACTGCTTCTCGACGCGCGGCGCGAGGCCGACCTTCTCGAGGTATTCGCGCGCACGGTCCTCGGCTTCCTTCTTCGGGATGCCGAGCACGTTCACCGGCGCTTCCATCACGTTCTCGATCACGTTCATGTGCGACCAGAGGTTGAAGTGCTGGAACACCATCGACAGCTTGGTGCGTACGCGCTGAAGCTGCTTCGAATCGGCCGCGCGCAGCGCGCCCGTCTTGTCGAGCGCGGTGCGCACTTCCTCGCCGTCGACGAAGATGCGGCCCGCGTTCGGCTGCTCGAGGAAGTTGATACAGCGCAGCATCGTGCTCTTGCCGGAACCGGACGAGCCGATCACGCTGATCACGTCGCCCGAGTTCGCCTTCAGCGACACGCCCTTGAGCACCTCGTTGTCGCCGTACCGCTTGTGGAGATCGTCGACGAAAAGCTTTTGAGTCTGGGAATTCATCAGTATTCCTGCGGAAACTTACTTGCCTTGCGGGCGCAGATAGGCGAGCCAGCGGCGCTCGGCCTGGCGGAACAGCCACACGAGCGTGAACGAGATCGCGAGGTAGAGCAGGGCGGCGATGCCGAACGCGTGGAACGACATGTAGGTCGCCGAGTTCACGTCGCGGGCGATCTTCAGGATGTCCGGCACGGTCGCGGTGAAGGCCACCGTCGTCGCGTGAAGCATCAGGATCACTTCGTTGCTGTACAGCGGCAACGCGCGGCGCAGCGCCGAGGGCAGGATCACGCGGCGATACATCGTGAACGGCGTCATCCCGTATGCGCGCGCGGCTTCGATCTCGCCGTACGACGTCGCCTTGATCGCACCCGCGAAGATCTCGGTGGTGTACGCGCAGGTGTTCAGCGTGAACGCGAGCAGCGTGCAGTGCATCCCGTCGCGGAAGAACGCATCGAGCATCGGCGTGCCGCGCACGGCCTGCAGGCTGTAGAGGCCCGTGTAGCAGAGCAGCAGTTGCACGTAGAGCGGCGTGCCGCGAAACACGTACGTGTACAGCCACACGGCGCTCGACAGCCACTTCCTCTTCGACACGCGCGCCACGGCGAGCGGCACCGACAGGCAGAAGCCGAGGCCGATCGACACGACCAGCAGCCACAGCGTGATCGCGACACCGGTGATGCGATAGCCGTCGGTGTAGAGATAGTTGCGCCAGTATTCTTGGATGAGTTCGATCATAGGTCAGCCTTGCGGACACCGGTCGAGTAACGCTTTTCGAGCCACATCAGCACGAAGTTCGAGATCGTCGTGATGGCGAGGTAGACCGCTCCCGCGATCAGCGTGAAGAAGAAGAACCGCAGCGTGCCCTTGCCGGCGTCCTGCGACGCCTTCACGACGTCGGCCAGGCCGATGATCGACACGAGCGCGGTCGACTTCACGAGCACCTGCCAGTTGTTGCCGATACCCGGCAGCGCGAAGCGCATCATCTGCGGGAACATGATGCGCGTGAACACCTGCCAGTTCGTCATCCCGTAGGCGCTGCCGGCCTCGAGCTGGCCGCGCGGCACCGACAGGAACGCGCCACGGAACGTCTCGGTGAAGTACGCGCCGTAGATGAAGCCGAGCACGAGCACGCCGGCGAGGAACGGGTCGATGTCGATCTGGTCCCAGCCGAGCGCGTCGGTCGCCATGTTCAGCCAGATCTGCAGGCTGTAGAACAGCAGCAGCATCAGCACGAGGTCGGGTACGCCGCGGATCAGCGTCGTATAGACGGTGCCGACGCCGTTCGTCACGCGATTGCGTGACAGTTTCGCGCCGGCGCCGAGCAGCCCCAGCAGGAACGACAGCGCAAGCGAAAGCACCGCCAGTTTGACGGTTTGCCAGGTGCCGGCGAGGATCAGCGGGCCGTAGCCTTGTAGAAACATATGGGGTCCCTGGTGTGGTCCCTGAGGGCGCACGCAGTGCGCCGCGAAAGACGCGTCCGCCAAGCTGCGCGGAACGCCCCGTGCGTATCATGACCGTCCGCCCCGGCAACGGTGCCGGGCCCGCCCGTCGCGCGAGCGGCGGGCAAGGGAGCGGGCGGCGCGTGGTTGACTGCCTGTACTGCCCGGACGCGGGGCCGCCCCCGCATCCGCTGCTTCTTCTTGTCGGCGTTCAGCGGGCCGGCGCCGAATAGACGCTGAACGAGAAGTACTTGTGCGACAGCCGGTCGTACGTGCCGTCCTTGTGCATGTCGGCCAGCGCGCGGTTGATCTTGAGCTTCAGGTCCGTATCTTCCTTGCGCAGGCCGATCGCGGTGCCGTCGCCGATCGTCTTCGGATCCTTCACTTCCGGCCCGGCGAACGCGAAGCCCTTGCCGCGCGGCGTGCGCAGGAAGCCGTAGTCGGCCTGCAGCTCGTCCTGCAGCGTCGCGTCGAGGCGGCCCGAGCCGAGATCGGTATAGACCTGGTCCTGGTTCTGGTAAGGAACGATCGTCACGCCCTGCGGTTCCCAGTACGCCTTCGCGTAGGTTTCCTGCGTCGAGCCCTGCTCGACGCCAACGCGCTTGCCTTTCAGCGACGCGACCGTCGGCAGCAGCGGCGAGCCGGTCTTCGCGATCATCCGCGCGGGCGCGTCGTACACCTTGTCGGAGAAGTCGATCTGCTCGCGGCGCTTGTCCGTGACGGTCAGCGACGACACGATGACGTCGTATTTCTTCGCCTTCAGCGCCGGAATGATCCCGTCGAGATCCTGCGCGACCCACACGCATTTCACGTTGATCCGCTTGCAGATTTCCTTGGTGAGATCCACGTCGAAACCGACGATCTCGCCGCTCGGCGCGGTCGACTCGAACGGCGGGTAGCTGGCGTCGACACCGATCCGCACGGTCTTCCACTCCTTCGCGAAGGCGCTGCCCGCCACGAGGGCGAGGGCGGCGCACAGGGCGGCCTTCTTCATTTCCATCCTTCTGTTGCAGACTTTCCGGGGGCGCTCGCGGCCGGTCGGACCGGGCGCCGCGGCGTATTCTAGACGGCCAAAAATCGCCGATCGGCGCTCTGGCGTTGGCGGCCGCCGGAAGGGCGAACGCCAAAAGGGCGGTATTTTACCCGAACGCGATATCCGGAAAACGGCAATCCGGCACGGTCGACCGATTCCTCGATTCGGCTGTTGCGGTAATCGTTGTAGTCGCAATGAATATTTTGGCAATTGATCGCGCGGATGCAACGATGCGGTGCGCGGGCGGCGGATTGTGGCGCGTGCGAGCGCCCTCTACAGTGGAGGTAAACCCGAACAGACCATCCGCGTCCTGAGCGTCCACCCCATGTTTCAGATCCTGCGCGCCGAAGACCGCTGCCACACGCACCACGGCTGGCTTGAATCGAGTCACAGTTTTTCGTCTGCCTGCCGCGCCGCGCATGCGCACGCGCCGGTGCGTCCGCCCGTCGGCGGGCTGTACGTGCTGAGCGAGGACCTGATCGCGCCGACGCGCGGGTTCGGGATGCTGCCGCGCCGCGACGTGGAGATCGTGACTTACGTGCTGGATGGCGCGCTCGCGCACCGCGACAGCCTCGGCAGCGGCGCGATCGTCCGGGCCGGCGGCATCCAGCGGATGAGCGCCGGCACGGGGCTCGTGCACAGCGTAACCAACGCGTCGCGCGATCGGCCGCTGCACCTGTTGCAGATCTGGCTGCAGCCGGCCGAGCCGGGCGGGCGGCCCGGCTACGAGCAACGGCGTTTCGCCGACGACGAGAAGCGCGGCCGGCTGAGGCTCGTCGCGGCGCCCGACGGCGGCGACGGCGCGCTGTCGATGCGGGCGGACGCCCGCATCTTCGCGGGGCTGATCGACGGCGACGAGACGATCGCGTTCGACGTGCCGGCCGGGCGCAGCATCTACGTGCACGTGGCGCGCGGCGACGTCGACGTCAACGGCCGCGCGCTGGCTGCCGGCGACGGCGCGCGGATCGGCGGCGTGGACGCGGTGGCGTTCGCGCGCGGCCGCACGGCGGAGGTGCTGCTGTTCGACGTCGCCTGAAACAAAAAGGGGGACGCAGGCGGTGCTTGCGTCCCCCTTCGGCGCCGCCGCGGGAGCGGCCCGCCGGCTTACTGCGCCGGCGCCGACGCGCCCTTGGCGGCCGCGCGATGTTGCTCCCAGCGCTCCTTCATCTTCTCGTGGCGCTGCTCCATCTTCGCGAACTGCTGCTTGAGCGCCGTGCTGACCATCGTCTTCTGCTGGTCGTTCAGCCCGTTGTAGAACGTGAGCCACGCGGCGGACGTCTGCTCGCGCAGTTGCGCGTTCTGCGCCTCCGCCTGCTGGCGGGTCGAATGCATCGCGCTCAGGTCGAGGATCGGCTGATTCTGCTGCGCCTTGAACTGCTCGCGCATCTGCTCGTGGCTCTTGCGCATCGCGTCACGGTTCTGCTTCATCGTGTTGACGGCCGCCTGCCATTGCTGTTCCTGCGACGCGTTGAGCTTCAACTGGTCGTGCAGTTTCATGATCGCGCCGAACGGGCCGCCTTCGTGCCCGTCGTGCATCCGCTGCATGCCGGGGCCGCCCGGCGGCGGCATGTCGTTGGGCTGCGCGGCATGCGCGGTGCCGAATGCGAGAGCGAGCACGGTGGCGGCCGCGATGGCCACGCGGGAAGTCTTCTTATACATTTCAGAAACTCCTTGTATCCAAAGGGTCCGGCGATGCGGTGCCGGGAAAGCCGGTTACCGCATCCGGTAAGACGCAGGTTAGCGATACGGGCCCCGGCGGGTGTTACGCGGGGCGGCGGCCCGGTTACCGTGCATTACAGTTCCCTTGCGCGGTAACCCGCAGTAACCCTTTCGTCCCATTGTTTCGTTCTTCGACTCCACCCTCGCGCGGTAAACTTCAAGCCATGACTACCCAGATCCTCATCGTCGACGACGACCAAGAACTCCGAGACCTGCTGCGCGACTACCTCGTGCGCCAGGGGATGGAAGTGTCCGTGCTGCACGACGCGGCGACGCTCGAGAAACGCCTCGAGCGCGAACGGCCCGACCTGATCGTGCTGGACCTGATGATGCCGGGCGTGGACGGCCTGACCGCGCTGCGCCAGTTGCGCGCGGCCGGCGACGACATCCCCGTGATCATGCTGACCGCGCGGGCCGACGACGTCGACCGCATCGTCGGGCTCGAGCTCGGCGCGGACGACTACCTCGGCAAGCCGTTCAACCCGCGCGAGCTGCTCGCGCGCGTGCAGGCCGTGCTGCGGCGCCGCCGCGCGACGCCGTCGGCGGCCGCGCCCGAGCAGCGCGAGCCGTTCGCGTTCGGCCGCTTCCTGCTCGACTTCCAGGCGCGCACGCTGTCGGTCGACGGCAAGCCGGCCACGCTGTCGAGCAGCGAATTCGCGCTGCTGAAGATCTTCGTCAACCACGCGCTGCGCACGCTCACGCGCGAGCGACTGCTCGAGCTGCTGCACGGGCCCGAGTACGACGGCACCGACCGCGGCATCGACGTCCAGGTGTGGCGCCTGCGCCGCATCCTCGAAACGGATCCGTCGACGCCGCGCTTCATCCAGACGGTCCGCGGGCGCGGCTACGTGTTCGTGCCCGACGGCGAGGCCCATGCGCAAACCCATTGATTCGCTGTTCGGGCGGCTGGCGCTGCTCGTCGTCGGCGTCCTGCTCCTGTCGCACTTCGCGTGGTTCTTCGCGATGCGGCTCGAGCGCAACCAGATGCAGACGCGTTATGCGGTCGAGGAGGCCGCGTTCCTCGTCGACGCGGTGCGCCAGCACGTGGCGCGCACGCCCGACCAGCCGCTGCCGTCGCGCGTGCGGCTCGTGTCGCCGGACAGTGCCGATGTGCCGAAGGGCGGCGATTCCGGGCTGCCGCCGCCGCTGAAGCGGTTCCGCGACGACGTGAGCGAGCGCATGCCGCCCGGCACGCAGGTCGAGATCGGCACGCCCGGCCATCCGCCGGTGCTGTGGGTGAAGGAGCCGGCCGATCGCAACTGGATCGTGGTGCCCGTGCAGCCGCTGCGGCCGCCGCGCTCGCTCGACCGGATGCTGCTGTGGCTCGGCACGATCTTCTCGGCCGGCGTGATCGCCGCGCTGTTCGCGGCCTGGCAGTTGCAGCAGCCGCTGCGTTCGCTCGCGCGCGCGGTCGCGCGTTTCGGCCGCGGGCAGCCGGTGCCGCCGCTGCGCGAACGCGGGCCGCGCGAGCTGCGCCAGCTCACGCACGGCTTCAACCAGATGGTGGAGCAGGTGTCGCAGGCCGAGAGCGATCGCGCGGTGATGCTGGCAGGCGTCGCGCACGACTTGCGCACGCCGCTCGCCCGGATGCGCCTGCGGGCGGAAATGATGGACGACGCACGGCTGCGCGACGGCGTCGTGCGCGACGTCGACTCGATGTCGCACATCGTCGACCAGTTCCTGGTGTTTGCACATGGCGGGGCCGATCGCAGCGAGCCGGTGCCGGTCGACCACGCGTGCGAGCGGATCGCGCGCAGCTATCGTGCGGTCGCGCCGAACGCGCCGACGGTCCAGACGCGGCTGGAGGCCGATCCCGGCTTCCGGCTGCCGACGGCGACGCTCGACCGGATCCTGTCGAACCTGCTGGACAACGCGCATGCGTATGGCGCACCGCCCGTGCTCATCGAGACGGCGCGCACGCCGACCGGCTACGTGCTGTCGGTCAGCGACAGCGGCGGCGGCATCGCGCCGCGCGACCTCGCGGCCGCCACGCGGCCGTTCGTGCGGCTCGATCCCGCGCGCGGCGGGAACGGCCACAGCGGGCTCGGGCTCGCGATCGTCGAGCGGCTCGTGCTCAGGCTGGGGGGCGCGTGCGACATCGGCAATCGCCCCGAAGGCGGCTTGCGTGTATCGATGACGTTCCCGTTCGAGGCCGTGCCGAAGGACGAGCCTCACGCACAGGCCGCTTGAGCGGCTGCGGCGCCTGCCCGGCCGGGCGGGCGCCGCGCGGCGTCACTCGCCGAACAGCGTGCCGAGCGTCTCGGCCGCGTTGCTGTCGATCGTGTTGTAGGTCACCGTGGTGGCCTCGAAGATATAGACGGTCGTATACCGGCCAAGACGCTCCAGGATTTCCTCCTGCAGCGATTCCGGCACGACGTTCATGTTCAGGTACCACGCCGTGGACGACAGCCGCGTCTGGAACGACCCGTACTCCTGCATGAGTTCATAGAACGCGTCGGCATCCTGATCGCGGCAGACGATCACCAAGTTTCCTGCCATTCCCTTCCTCCCGCTCGTCGGTCGATCCCCGGGGCCTGTCGACGCAGATGCCGCGTGCGCATTGCCGCGGCACGGCCGAAACGGATCCGGGGGCTAGCCCCGATCATACCTGCTTCGCCGTGTCCGGCTGCTGATGCCGGACACGGTTTGTGCCCGCGTGCGGATGGCGGGTTCCCGGCCGGGCCGGATCACGGCATAATTCGGGCCTGCGTGCCGGCCGCGGGACTGCGGCCGGGCTGTTCCGTACCGCGCGCCCGCCATCCGCCCACGCGCCGGGCACGATCCATGCGCTGCCCGCGCCGTCCGGGGACGGTTGTACCTGAAATACAGGTTGGTGTAGTGTCGTGCCGTCGCGGCCCGGCTGGGCCGGCCGCGGCAGCGCATGCGCCCGCGCCGCGCGTGCGCGAAATCGCCAGCCAATCGAATTACCGCGCCCGTGCGCTTTGCCATGAATCAACATCGACTGCCGGCTTCGTTCGGCCTTACCGGGGAGGGCGCCTGATGAACGTCGGATTCTTCAATCCGAACCGGATCGCCAACGCATCCGCGTGGCGCGTGCTGCCGAACCGGTGGGATTTCATCGCATTTCCGCTGATCATCTGCCTGATCGCGATGGCGGTGGTCGGCTTTCACGAAACGATGGCGCCGATCGGCGTGCTGCAGACGCAGAAGATCTCGCTCGATCCGTCGAACCTGCCCGAATACGCGCTGCGCACCACGCTGCGGATGCTCGCCGCGATGGTCGCGTCGCTCACGTTCACGCTCGTCTACGGCACGCTCGCGGCCAAGAGCCGCCGCGCGGGCATGGTGCTGATCCCGATCCTCGACATCCTGCAGTCGGTGCCGGTGCTCGGCTTCATCTCGTTTACGGTCACGTTCTTCCTCGCGCTGTTCCCGAGCCGCGTGCTCGGCGCCGAGCTGGCCGCGATCTTCGCGATCTTCACGAGCCAGGCGTGGAACATGACGTTCAGCTTCTACCAGTCGCTGCGCACGGTGCCGCGCGACCTGGACGAAGTGTCGCGCGGCTTCCACCTGACGTCCTGGCAGCGCTTCTGGAAGCTCGAGGTGCCGTTCTCGATGCCGGGCCTGATCTGGAACATGATGATGTCGATGTCGGGCGGCTGGTTCTTCGTCGTCGCGTCGGAGGCGATCACCGTCGGCAACCAGACGATCACGCTGCCGGGCATCGGCGCGTATCTCGCGCAGGCGATCTCGGACAAGAACTTCGGCGCGATCGGCTGGGTGATTCTGACGATGACGGTCGTGATCCTCGCGTATGACCAGTTGCTGTTCCGCCCGCTCATCGCGTGGGCCGACAAGTTCCGGATGGAGAACACCGCGTCGGGCGATGCGCCGCAATCGTGGCTGCTCGACCTCGTGCGCCGCACGCGGCTGATCCATCAGCTGCTCGTGCCGGCCGGCTGGCTCTTCGCGAAGGCCGCGCGGATCCCGCTGCGCCTGCCGCTGTCGGGTGCGATGCGCTTCGCGCTGCCGAAAGTCGAGAAGAAGGCGTCGCGCACGGTCGACATCGCGTGGGCGGGGCTCTTGCTGATCGGCACGGCCTATATCGTATGGCGCGTCGTCAGCTTCGTCGCGACCGGCGTGACGATGCCCGAGGTCGGCCACGTGCTCGTGCTCGGGCTCATCACGCTGCTGCGCGTGGTCGTGCTGATCTCGATCGCCTCCGTGATCTGGGTGCCGATCGGCGTGTGGGTCGGGTTGCGCCCGAAGCTGGCCGAAAAGCTGCAGCCGCTCGCGCAGTTTCTCGCCGCGTTCCCGGCGAACCTGCTGTTCCCGGTATTCGTGATCGTGATCGCGCGCTTCCACCTGAACGCGGACATCTGGCTGTCGCCGCTGATCGTGCTCGGCACGCAGTGGTATATCCTGTTCAACGTGATCGCCGGCGCAACGTCCTACCCGAACGACTATCGCGAAGCGGCGACCAACTTCCGCATCCGCGGCTGGCAGTGGTGGCGTCAGGCGATCCTGCCCGGCATCTTCCCGTACTACGTGACGGGTGCGATCACCGCATCGGGCGGCGCGTGGAACGCGAGCATCGTGTCGGAAGCCGTGCAGTGGGGCAACACCAGGATCGAGGCGCACGGCCTCGGCGCCTACATCGCGCAGACCACCGCCGACGGCGATTTTCCGAAGATCATCCTGGGCATCGCCGTGATGTCCCTGTTCGTCACCCTGTTCAACCGCCTGCTGTGGCGCCCGCTGTATGCCTTTGCCGAAGCGAAGCTGCGGCTCGACTGAGACCGATTGAGAGCGAAACGCGATGCACAATCCGAATGCTGTAAACGCCCCCGTCCAGACGTCCCAGCCGCTGCAGCCGCCCCGGCTCGGTGAAGAGATCCTGCGCGTCGATCACGTCTGCCGCGGCTTCAACAAGACCCAGGGCGAGCTGCTCGTGCTCGACGACGCGAACCTGTCGCTGCGCGAAGGCGAGATCGTCGGGCTGCTCGGCCGGTCGGGCTCGGGCAAGTCGACGCTGCTGCGCATCATCGCCGGGCTGATCGAGCCGACCGGCGGCGAAGTGACGTACCTCGGCCAGCCGCTGCGCGGCCCGGCCGAGGGCGTCGCGATGGTGTTTCAGACCTTCGCGCTATTTCCGTGGCTCACCGTGCTGCAGAACGTGGAAGCCGGGCTGGAGGCGCTCGGCGTCGGCGCGCGCGAGCGGCGCGAGCGTGCGCTGGCCGCGATCGACCTGATCGGTCTCGACGGCTTCGAGAACGCGTATCCGCGCGAGCTGTCGGGCGGGATGCGTCAGCGCGTCGGCTTTGCGCGCGCGCTCGTCGTCGATCCGACCATCCTGCTGATGGACGAGCCGTTCTCCGCGCTCGACGTGCTGACCGCCGAAACGCTGCGTACCGACCTGCTCGATCTGTGGACGCAGGGCCGCATGCCGATCAAGTCGGTGCTGATCGTCACGCACAACATCGAGGAAGCGGTGTTCATGTGCGACCGGATCCTCGTGCTGTCGTCGAACCCGGGCCGCGTGATCGCCGAGATCAAGGTGCCGTTCAAGCACCCGCGCAATCGTCTCGATCCGGCGTTCCGCAAGCTGGTCGACGACATCTACGCGAAGATGACCGCGCGTCAGACCGGCGAGGCGACGAAGAAGGGGCTCGAGCTCGGAAGCTGGCTGCCGCAGGTGTCGACCAACCTGATGGCCGGCCTGATCGAGACGCTCGCGATGGCGCCGTACCATGGCCGCGCGGACATGCCGGAAATCGCGCGCACGCTGCACCTCGAGGTCGACGACCTGTTCCCGATCGCGGAAGTGCTGCAGTACCTCGGCTTCGCGGACGTGCGCGAAGGCGACGTGTTCCTGACGCCGCCGGGGCGCGTGTTCGCGGAATTCGGCACGCAGGAGCGCAAGCTGATGTTCGCCGATCACCTGCTGAAGCACGTGCCGCTCGCCGCGCGGATCAAGAAGGTGCTGAACGAGCGTCCGGGCCACCGTGCGCCGCGCGTGCGCTTCGAGCAGGAGCTGGAGGATTTCCTGTCGGACGGCGCGGCCGAGGAAACGCTCGACGCGGTGATCGACTGGGGGCGGTACGGCGAGATCTTCTCGTACAACGACCAGACCGAGATTTTCAGCCTCGAGGACGTCGAGTCCTGATCGCGCCGGGCCGGGCCGTGCGGCCCGGTATTCGCGTGCGCCGAACATCACGCGCCGCGCATCGCCCCGTTACTGCAAATTCCCCCACCGATCGACGGCTGGTTCCGCCGACGCCCACTTCCAGTGCGTGCCTTGCTGGCACGCATTCGCGAAGTACCAGTCGGCCTTGTCGCCGTCCTTCACCGAGAACGCGAATTCCTTGCACAGCGCGAGCGCCGACGAGTACGCGCGCGTGACGCGCACCTCGCCTTCGCCGTTTTCCAGCGGCAGCGTGTTCTTCACCTTCCACGGCTTCACTTCGCCGACGGCGAGAGTGCCGGCCGTCTTCGCGATCGCGTCCTGCTGGTTCTGATGGAGCTGCTTCATCGTGCGGTTGACGGCTTCGTCGGTCGCGGCCTGCACGGCAATCCCGACGCCGACGCCGACCGCCGGGTTCGCGGTGACGAGGCCCGTCGCCGCGCCGGCCAGCGCGCCGCTCGCCGCGCCGACCGACCCGCAGCCCGACAGCGCGAGCGTCGCCGCGCACAGCGCGCCGATCGCCGCGATACGGATCGCGACGCTCATTGCAGCGCGCCCCAGCGTTCGGTCGCCGGTTCGGCCGACGCCCATTTCCATGTGGGCCCGTCGCGGCAGAGGGTGGCGACGTAGAACGCCGATTGCGCGGCCTTGTCGGCCTTCGCCGGCGTGTCGACCGCGAACACGATTTCCTTGCAGTCGAGCGGACCGACGCTGATCATTCGGCTGACCGTCACGCGGCCCTGCTCGTCGTCCTCGATCGGGAACGAATGGTGCGTCGACCACGGCGCGACGCCGCCGACGTCGAGCGGGCCGGCCGCCTTCGCGATCTGCTCCTGCGTGTAGCGGTGCGCGACGCGTTGCGAGTACTGGACGCCAGCCCGCGCGCCGGCGACGGCGCCGAGGCCGATGCCCGTCGCGACGGCGGCGTTGTTGGTGACCTTGGAGGCGATCGCGGCGCCCGCGATACCGGCGCCGGCTGTCGCGCCTTCGCTGTACAACGAATTGCAGCCGGACAGCAATGCGGCCGTGGCGATCACGGCCAGCACGACGCGCGCCGGCGTGGCCCGGCGCGGCGATTCGAAACGAATGTTCATCCCTGAGTGCAGTCCTGTCTGGGTGAGCGGCAACGCGTGCACGCCCTGATGCCGCGTCATTGTTTCGCAATTGTCATGGGAAAACTGCAAAGCTTTGACAAATCGCCGCGCGGCAGGCCGCGTGCACGCGGGCGGCGTTATTGTCGGATAGATGATCGACGAGGGGTCGAAACGTTACAAATTGAAGGTAATTGTTACCTTCGTCCGCGAGGAAGCGACCTAGACTGTTTTGTTATGGAATGTTTCTACGACGGCCTCGAGCCGCGCCGCATATGAGACACCCAGCCATGCGCCGTTCAAAACGGTTGTCACACCGGCCGTCTGACGCGGCGGCCGGCCATCCGGAAGACCGCCCGCGTCCGCAGACCGACGCGCCATCGGCACCGCCCGCGGGCGCGCCGGACGAGACGCCGTTGGACGGCGATCACAACCAGGGTGGTGCTCGCCCGGAAGGGCTCGACTATCAACGCGACCTCGGGCAGGAGCAGGACGCCTGATACGGTCGTCGCCGCATTCCACCGCCGTATTTCATTGCAATTCTCGGAACTGAATCGCCGCGCGGCCGCCTTCGGGCCGCCGCGCCTGCTTCGGCGCGCGTCGCGCGCCGGCCAATCGAATCGAGGAGGGGAAGTCGCATGAGCAGATTGATCGTGGTATCGAATCGTGTCGCCGCCGGCGAGGATACGCGCCCGAGCGCGGGCGGCCTGGCCGTCGGCGTGATGGACGCGCTGAAGGAAACGGGCGGCGTCTGGTTCGGCTGGAACGGCGAGATCGTCGGTGCGCCGGATGCCGAGCCCGCGATCCAGCGGGACGGCAACGTGACCTACGCGACGGTCGGGCTGACCCGGCGCGACTACGACCAGTACTACCGCGGCTTCTCGAACGCGACGCTGTGGCCGGTGTTCCATTACCGCGGCGATCTCGCGCGCTTCGATCGGCAGGAGTACGCCGGTTACCTGCGCGTGAACGCGATGCTCGCGAAGCAACTCGCCGCGCTGCTGCGTCCCGACGACCTGATCTGGGTGCACGACTACCATCTGCTGCCGTTCGCGCACTGCCTGCGCGAGCTCGGCGTGAAGAACCCGATCGGCTTCTTCCTGCACATCCCGTTTCCGTCGCCCGACATGCTGCGCCTCGTGCCGCCGCACGAGGAACTCGTGAAGTTCATGTGCGCATACGACGTCGCGGGGTTCCAGACCGAGGCCGACAAGCAGGCCTTCACCGACTACATCGAGCGGCGCGGCATCGGCGCGGCGAGCGACGACGGGATGCTGCACGCGCATGGCCGCGTCGTGAAGGTCGCCGCCTATCCGATCGGCGTGCATCCCGACGCGATCGCGCAGGCGGCCGTCCAGTACGGCACGCGCAAGCCGGTGAAGATGCTGCGCGAGGCACTGGGCGACCGCAAGCTGGTGATGAGCGTCGACCGTCTCGACTATTCGAAGGGGCTCGTCGAGCGCTTCCAGTCGTTCGAGCGGATGCTCGCGAATGCGCCGGGCTGGCAGGGGCGCGTGTCGCTCCTGCAGATCGCGCCGCCGACGCGTTCCGACGTGCAGACCTATCAGCACATCCGCGAAACGCTCGAAGGCGAGGCCGGCCGCATCAACGGCCGCTTCTCGCAGCTCGACTGGACGCCGATCCAGTACCTGAACCGCAAGTACGAGCGCAACCTGCTGATGGCGTTCTTCCGGATGTCGCAGGTCGGCTACGTGACGCCGCTGCGCGACGGGATGAATCTCGTCGCGAAGGAATACGTCGCGTCGCAGGATCCGGCCGATCCGGGCGTGCTCGTGCTGTCGGAGTTCGCGGGCGCGGCGGCCGAGCTCACCGGCGCGCTCCTCGTCAATCCGTACGACCTGTCGCAGATGGCCGAGGCGCTCGAACGCGCGCTGTCGATGCCGCTCGCGGAGCGGCAGGCGCGTCACAAGGAGAACCTCGCGCGGCTGCGCGAGAACGACCTGTCGGTCTGGCGCGATACGTTCGTCGCCGACTTGCGCAGTGTCGCGGCGGCGGCGTCGGTCACGCAGCGCGCGGGCCGGCGGGTCGCGCATGCGTGAGTTCGCGCCGGGCGCCGCCGCGCCGGCCGCCGCCGGTCGCGACGAAGAAGTGGCCGACGACACGAGCGGCCGCTTTTTCGTCGTGACGGGCGGCCCGGGTTCGGGCAAGAGCACGTTGCTCGATGCGCTCGAGCGCGCCGGGTTCGCGCGCTCGCAGGAAGCCGGGCGCGGCGTGATCCGCGACCAGATGGCGGTCGACGGTCCTGCGCTGCCGTGGCGCGACCCCGCGGCGTTCGCCGAGCTGATGCTGAGCTGGGAGATGCGGTCCCACCATCTCGCGCGGCAGGCGCGCGGGCCCGTGTTCTTCGACCGCGGCGTGCCCGACGTGATCGGCTATCTGATGCTGGCCGGGTTGGCCGTACCCGCGCACGCGGAAGCCGCGGCGCGGCGTTTCCGCTATCACCGGCGCGTGTTCATCGCGCCGCCGTGGCCCGACATCTATGCGCAGGACAGCGAGCGCCGGCAGGATTTCGCGGAAGCGGTGCGGACCCATGACGCGATGGTCGAATGCTATACGTCGTATGGCTATCGGCTGATCGAGTTGCCGCGCGTGAGCGTGAAGGCGCGCGTGCGCTTCGTGATGGATACGCTCGACGCCGCCTGACGCCCGCCGCGCGTGCGGCGCGCGAGGGATGTCAGGCCGCCGTGTCCGGTCGCGGCGACGCGATGCGCAGCAGGCTGACGACCGCGGCCACTGCCGCGAACCCCGTGGCGACATAGAGTGCGATCGTCGGCCCGCGGTCGGGCACGAGCCCGAAAATCAGCGCGACGAGTGCAGCGCCGAGCGTCTGGCCCGTCAGGCGTGCGGTGCTCAGCATGCCGCCGGCGCCGCCGCTGCGCTCGCGCGGCGCCGACGACAGCATCGCGCGGTTGTTCGGCGACTGGAACAGCCCGAAACCTGCGCCGCACAGCGCCATCCGCCAGACGATGTCGACCGTGCCCGGGTGCGCGCCGATCGTCGCGAGCGACAGCAGCCCGGCCGCAAACAGTGCAAGCCCGATCCCGCCGAGAACGCCGGCCGAATAGCGGTCCGACAGCACGCCCGCGAGCGGCGCGGCGAACACGATCACGAGCGGCCACGGCGTCATGTAGAGGCCTGTCTCGACCTGCGAGAAACCGAGCGAATTCTGCAGCCAGAACGGCAGCGCGACGAACGCGAGCATCTGCGACGTGAACGACGCCGTCGACGTATAGACCGACAGCGCGAACATCGGGATGCGCATCAGGTCGACCGGCAGGAGCGGCGCCGGCTGCGACAACTGACGCTTCACGAAGAAGTAGCCGACCACGAATGCGATGGCCAGTTCGGCCGCGACGTACGCATGACCCTCGCCGTGACCGAGCCCGTCGACGGCCGTGATCAGCAGGCCGAACACGCACGCGTTCATCAGCGCGCTCGCGAAGTCGTACGGCGCATCGTGCAGCGGGTTGGCCGGCAGCGCGCGCAGGCTGCCGAGCACGGCCGCGATGCCGATCGGTACGTTGACCGCGAAGAGCCACGGCCACGATGCGAACGACAGGATCGCCGATGCGACCGTCGGCCCGATCGCCGACGACAGCGCGACCACCATCGCATTGATCGACAGCCCGCGCCCGAGCATCGACGACGGGTAGATCATCCGCACGAGCGCCGCGTTGACGCTCATGATGCCGGCCGCGCCGAACCCCTGGATCACGCGCATCACGGCCAGCATCGGCAGCGAGCCGGCGAGCGCGCAGCCGAGCGACGCGGCGGTGAACAGCGCGAGCCCGGCGATGTAGATGCGGCGATAGCCGATGCGTTCGCCAAGCGACGCGAGCGGCAGTAGCGTGATCGTGACCGCGAGCTGGTACGCGTTGACGATCCAGATCGACGCGGCGTCGGACGCGTGCAGGTCGCGCGCGATGGTCGGCAATGCGACGTTCGCGATGGCGCCGTCGAGCACGGCGAGCGTGATGCCCAGGGCGACGCAGACGATCGCCCAGTAGCGTTGCGGAAGCGGCAGGCCGGTATCGGCGTTCATGACGGGAGCGAGAGCGTGGTTGTCCGCGCGCCCGCTTGCCGGTTGCGTGCGCAACCACGTGCAAGGGAGGCGGCGGCGATGAACGGCCCGGCCGGCGCGGCTGCACCGGAACGGGGCCGGTCGAGTGTATCACCGGCCCGCATCGCGCGACGCCGCGCCGCGCGGTGGCCGGCCGGCGCGCGCATTCAGCCTTCGAAATCCAGACCGCCGAGCCGCACGAGCGGGTCGGCCTGCGTGCGCGACGCGAGATCGATGTCGCGCGCGGCCTGCCACGCGCCCAGCTTTCTCGGCAGCGCGGCCAGATAGTGCTCGAAGCGCTGCGGGCCGTCCGGTTCCATCAGCCGCTCGATCTCGTCGGTGTCCCACGTCAGTTCGAGATTCAGCGGATGCACGAAGCCGCTCACGTGCTCGTGCGGCGCGCTGCGGATCCGCACGCGCGTCGGGTGCCCGTGCCCGCCATAGGGGACGACATCGGCTTGCACGTGCTCGGCGAAGAACGCGGCGATCGCCTGCGCGATGCGCGGTGCGAATTCGGTATCGAAACGGCGGGCGGTTTCGGGCTGCATGACGGCGTCTCCTGTATGCCGAAAATCGTAGCACGGCGACGACGCGTTTCGATGGGTGCGATACCGGTAATCGCGCGTTACCACTTGCTGCATCTATTACGGTCGCGTGCCGCCACAATGCATCGCATCCAGTACCACTTCGCGTGGGAGTCCATCATGAAAAAGATTGCCGCAGTATGTGTCCTTGCCGGTTCGCTCGCGGTCGCGGGCCCGGCGTCCGCGCATGGCCGCGACGGCGGCGCCGTCATCGGCGCATTGATCGGCGGCGCGGTGCTGGGCGCGATCGTGACGTCGGCGATGAATCCGCCCGTCGCCTATCAGGCACCCGCGTACCAGGCGCCGGCCTATCAGCCGCCGACCTACTATCAGGCGCCCGCGTACCAGCAGCCTGCCTACCCGACCTATCAGCAGGCGCAGTACCAGGACGACGGCCCGAACTATTGCTACGACCGCTACCAGCGTGCGTACGTGTGTGGGGCGCCGGTGCAGCAGGGCGGCTACGCGCAACCGGCCGGCTGGTAAGCGGCGGCGCGCGAGCGGGTTCGGGCCGGACGGCCGCGCACCCGCCGACGATCGATCGCTTCGCCGGGCCGGACGACGAAAGGCCCTCGCTCGATGCGAGGGCCTTTGTCTTGGGCGTGGCCGTCCGTTCGCCGGTGTGATGCGCCGCCGGCTATCGGCGGCCCGTGCGTGGATACAAACGGTTGCAATTGGGTGTCAGTGGCGATGACCGCCGCCGTCGCCGCGGCCGCCACCGCCGCCTTCGTTCCAGTCGCCGCGGCGTCCGCCGCCGCGCCCCCAGCCGTTGCCGCGGTTGCCGCGATCGCCGTCCCAGCGATGGTAGTCGCGCCGGCCGCGATCCCAGTCGCGTCCGCCGCCACCGCCCCAGATGTTGACCGTCCCGTACACGGGAGACGGGGCATACGCATAGCCGGGATCGGAATAGTAGGGCTGCCCGTAGCCGTATCCGGCGTCCGGGGCGACGACGCAGCCGGCCAGCAGGGTGGCGACGCCGGCGGCAGCAATGAGCTTCAGCATGATGTTCTCCGTTGGTTACGCTATAAGTACCGCGCCCGCGGATTGCCGGCTGTTTGCAATTGTGTCGCCAAATTACAGCCTCGTAAGGTCTTGCGACGAAAGTGTTAGCATCCGGGGCTCATTTGTTTTTCAGGAGCACATCGATGAAATTTGCGATCCGGGCCGCGCTGGCCGCCTTCTGCGTGACGACGGCCGCCGCATGCGTGGCCGCGCCGGCATCCGCGCCCGCCGTGCCCGCCGAGTCGATCAAGATGTTTCCGCAGGCCGAAGCCGGTCAGCAGCGCGCCGTGATCGCGCTGCCCGCGCTCGAGAACGAGGGCGATGCGCGCGTCGAGCTGATGATCGGCAAGACGCTGCAGACCGACTGCAATCAGCAGTGGTTCGGCGGCGAGCTGACCGCCGAGGACGTGAAGGGCTGGGGCTACACGTATTACCGGCTCACCGACGTGAAGGGGCCGGCGTCGACGCTGATGGCGTGCCCGGGCCAGGCGCCGCAGCAACGGTTCGTGCAGGTGCGCGGCGACGGTCAGCTGCTGCGCTACAACAGCCGCCTGCCGCTCGTCGTGTATGTACCGGATGGCTTCGACGTACGCTATCGCGTGTGGCATGCGTCGAAGGACGTGCAGCAAGCCGCGAAGCAGTAATCTCCCGGCGGCGTCCTGCCGCTACACACCGGCCGCGCTGCGCGTGCCGACGAGCGCCGGCCATGCGGCCAGCGCGGCCTGCGCGACGGCCTCCAGATCGCGGCGGCTCGCGCCGTCGCGCGCCTGGATCGACATGCCCTGCTGAACCGTCACGTAGTAGCGCGCGATCGCATCGAGGTTCGCGTGCGCCGATATTTCGCCGGTCGCGACGCCTTGCGCGAGCCGCTCCCGCAGCGCATCGACCGTGCCCTCGCGCATCGCGATCAACGTTTGCCGGACCATGTCGGAACGTTCGGCCGGATGCAGCGCCGACAACACGATCAGGCAGCCGGCCGGCTTCGAGCGCCGCGTGAACACGCGTGCGGTCTCCATCAGGTAGTTCCGCACGGCGTCGTACGCGCTGGCCGCCCGTTCGACACCCCCCCAGATTTCCCGTCCCTCGGTTGTGCGGTAATGATCGAGGGCTTGCCGGAACAACGCTTCCTTGCTGCCGAAGGCCGCATACAGGCTCGGCGACGCGATGCCCATCGCGGCCGTCAGATCCGTCATCGACGCCCCTTCGTAGCCGAGACGCCAGAACACCTCCATCGCGCGATCCAGCGCCGCTTCCTTGTCGAAGCTTCTCGGTCGGCCTCGTTCAGCCATTGCGTCCGTCCCTTCGTTGATATCTGTATCGATCGACACAATAAATCAATTGACTGTGCGACGCAACTTGTCACATTCTGTGTTGGTTGTTACATAAATGAGGAAAGGAACCGACATGAACCGACTTCAGGGCAAGCGTGCACTCATCACGGGCGGTAGCCGCGGCATCGGCGCGGCGATCGCAAAGCGGCTGGCGGCCGATGGCGCCGACGTGGCGATCACGTATGAAAAATCGGCCGAGCGGGCGCAGGCCGTCGTCGCCGGCATCGAAGCGCTGGGCCGTCGCGCCATTGCGATCCAGGCCGACAGCGCCGATCCGGTTGCCGTGCGCGACGCGGTCGATCGTGCCGCGGAGGCGTTCGGCGGCCTCGACGTTCTCGTCAACAACGCAGGGATTTTCCGGGCCGGCGCGCTGGACGACCTCACGCTCGACGATATCGACGCGACGCTGAACGTGAACGTGCGTGCGGTGATCGTCGCATCGCAGGCGGCGGCGCGTCATCTCGGGGAGGGCGGGCGCATCGTGTCGACCGGCAGTTGCCTCGCGACGCGCGTGCCCGATGCCGGGATGAGCCTCTATGCGGCGAGCAAGGCTGCGTTGATCGGCTGGACGCAAGGGCTCGCGCGTGATCTCGGCTCGCGCGGCATCACGGTCAACATCGTGCATCCGGGGTCGACCGATACCGATATGAACCCGGCCGACGGCGAACATGCCGATGCGCAACGTTCGCGAATGGCGATTCAGGAATACGGCAAGGCCGACGACGTGGCCGCGCTCGTGGCGTTCGTCGTCGGGCCGGAAGGACGATCGATCAACGGGACCGGCTTGACGATCGACGGCGGGGCGAATGCGTAAAGGCCGATGCCGGGCGTGAGCGGGCCGGGTATCGGTGGGAGGCGTTATCAGCAGCCGAGCCGCTGGTGCTCGGCTTCCAGGTCGGCCCGTTTGTCGTAGGCCCGCAGTTCGTTGCGCGGCTTGCCGTCCGGGCCCATCCCGCGCACGACCTTCTGGCCGCGATCGGGCGAGTGCGTGACCGCGTCGATGCCGGCGGCCAGTTCCCGGCAGCGGGCGTCGGGGGAAGTATTATCCGCACGCGGGGCTGCCGAGGCAGTTACGTTGGCGATGCCCGGGCTGACGTAGCGCTGTTTGGCGGAGGCCGTGCCGGTGTCGGCGGCGTTGGCCGTGCCGATCATCGCTGAAAGCGCGGCGAGCGCCGCGATCGTCCGAAGCATGGGTGAAGTCCGTGTGCTGAACCGAAGAAGGTTCGGAATTCTACGCAACGTTCGGCGCATCTCTGCGGCGAACGGACGAGGTGCGCTCGCGTGTTGCATATCGTGGCGAATGCTCGATTGCACACATCATTCGTGTGCTATCTGCGCGCGCAATCAACATTCCCGGACCGTCCAACAGCAAAAAGCCCGCTTGCTTTCGCAAAGCGGGCTTCGGCATTTGGTTGCGGGGGTAGGATTTGAACCTACGACCTTCGGGTTATGAGCCCGACGAGCTGCCAGACTGCTCCACCCCGCGGCGCGAAGTGTACTTGGGTCGGTGCGCAGAGTCAAACGATTCGTGCGAAGACGGTCCGATGACATATCGGGCCTGTTCCTTGAAACGGCTGCGACGCAGTGAAGCCGACGCGTACGGCCGGAAATTTTTCATACTCGCCACAATATTCGCGGGCCTGAAACGTCTTCAGACGCATGGAACCGCCACCCACTTCGCAAACGATGACCGACCCAGACCGCGACATCACTGCGACGGTGATGCGTGAACGAACGAGGCTAGGGAACTTCATTCGGCGCCGGATACGCGACCCGGACGATGCCGAGGACGTTCTGCAGGATGTGCTCCACGAATTCGTCCAGGCTTATCGACTTCCCGCGCCGATCGAACAGGCGAGTGCGTGGCTGTTCCGTGCCGCGCGCAACCGCATCATCGATCGTTTTCGCAAAAGGAAGGAGCAGCCGCTGACCGATCTGGTCGATGCCGACGACGAAGCGGACAGCGAATATCGGCTGGATCTCGCGTTACCGGCGCACGATGCCGGCCCTGAAGCGCTCTACGCTCGCACGCTGTTGCTCAAGGCGTTGCAGGATGCGCTCGACGAGTTGCCGGCGAATCAGCGCGAGGTTTTTATCGCACACGAACTGGAGGGGCTGTCCTTCAAGGAGATGGCCGCGCAAAGCGGCGTCACGCTCAATACGCTGCTTGCGCGCAAACGCTACGCGGTCTTGCATCTGCGTGCTCGGCTGCAACCCATTTATGACGAACTGGATAGCTAGAGGAGTCGACGGATGAATTTTCGAATCAGATGTGCGGGCAAGGCGCTGCTCGTGGTGGTCGCCATAGGCGTGCTCGGATGGGTCGTCATGATGCTGTGGAACTGGGTGGTTCCGGCGCTATTCGTCGGCGCCCGGACGATCGACTTCGCCCATGCGCTGGGCCTCCTCGTGTTGAGCCGCATCCTGTTCGGTGGATTTCGCGGACACCGCGGCTGGCACGGCCGGCGCCACTGGCGCAAGTGGGAAGCCATGACGCCCGAAGAGCGCGAGCAGTTCCGGGCCGCATGGCGATCGCGCGGCACCCGGCGCACGGAGGAGTGAACATGCGCGAAAAATCATCGGACGACTGCAAACAGAAGGCGGGTGTGATTGCGCCGGTCGTCGATCTGAAACGTTGCGAAGGCAAGGGGGATTGCGTCACCGTTTGCCCGGAAAACGTGTTCGAGGTGCGGCGCATCGATCAGGCCGATTACGTCGACCTCGGTCTGATGCATCGCTTGAAACTGCGCGTGCATGGAATGAAAGTCGCCTACACGCCGAATGCGCAAGCCTGCCGATCATGCGGGCTTTGCGTGACGGCGTGTCCCGAACGCGCGATCACGCTCGCCAGAAGGGCGTAGCGTCGGCCGTGCTCGCAGATGATGGAGCGGTATCGCGGCAGTCGGGCGGATGGCAGCCGCTGGATACGCCGTTCATGTGATCAATCTCGTCAAGGAATGCACTTGGCTTCAACCATCGACGTTCTTCTGCAACGGCTTCATGAAGAAAGCCGGAGCGAAATCATCGCCCGGGCCCGCGCGCAGTTCCAGGGGCCGAATGCGGCGTTTCCGACGCTCGTCGACGAATACGAAGCGCTCGCACCCCGGCTGCGAGGGCGCTTTCTCGAAACGTTCGGCCTCTTCAGCGACGATTTCGAATCGTCGGAAAGCGGTGCGCTATCGTTGGCCGTGTCGGCGGAAACGGGACGATTCTTGCGCAACACCGTGTTGTCGCAACGGTCGGGCAGAATTCTTGAACTTGGCAGTTCCTGTGGCGTGTCGACTCTGTATTTCGCCGACGCGCTGCGTATGTTGGGCCGTGGCGTGGTCATCGCGACCGAACGTGATGCGCTCAAATGCGCGCGTTTGCGGGCTCACGTCGAAACAGCAGGGCTGGACGCCTATGTCGACTTGCGGGAGGGCGATGTGTTCGAGACGGTTGCCGAACTGGACGGGACCGTCGACATGGTGTTTATCGACGTATGGGCTGACGCCTATCTGAAGCTGTTCAAGCAGATCGAGCGCCTGCTGCGGCCGGGATCGGTCGTGCTGGCTGACAACATGTACACGGCCGAAGACGCCGTCCGACCGTACAAGCATTACCTCGACGAGGATCCGCGGTTTTCGACCACGACGCTGGATTTTGAGTCGGGGGTCGAGTTTACGGTGGTCGTGGCTTGAGCGGGGGCTTGAATCTTGGGGGAAGTTTGGAGCTTGGCTGATCCCCCTGACAGAATTCATATTTCTAGGTTGGACAAGTAGATGGTGAGCGTTCCTGAGATTTGTTGATCTGTTCTCCGCGTTTGGTGCGGTGGCGGTGTAGAGTCCGTTCCTGAGAGGAACGACACTATGAACGAATCACAAGACATCGAGAGCGCTGAATCTGGGCCTTCATCAGGTGCGATCACGCTCGCTATCGCTACCTTCATCGGATTGTGGATTCCGTGGATCGGCTTTGCATACTGCTATGTCGAGGTCGGCGGATTTCATAGCGGAATTTTTACAGCCGGCACAACGGGCTTCGTTTTGTTGACCGCTGCCACGTGGGTCGTCACCCCGCTCTTTACATTGATTTACGTCGTTTATGCGATGCGATCAGCGCTTCGCAATACATACGACCAAGTAATGTTCGCCATCGAGTGTCTGGTTCTTCTTGGAATGTGGGCGGTTGCAGTATCTCCATTCGTCGGCCGCTAGGTTGAAACATGCGGCACTGCGGCTAACGCTAGCACGAGTGAGGCCCCCGCATCCGGAGTCGCAGCAAGGGAAGGTGGGCAAATGGCGTGGATGACATTGACCGGTCGCCGCCGCGATTTCGGCAGCCCGTTTCGCGTCCTTCTGCCCGGATTGATGTCAGCCGCGGTCTGCTCGCCGGCCTCGTCGCGCTTCTTCCGTGCTGTCGCGTTGTTCGCGATGCGTACGTTTAAAACGACGTTGCGCAGGTGTTCGGCGAAATTCCGGTACCATTGCGCCTTTCGTCCGCCGGCGAGGCTGCGGACGGTATCGCCGAATTTCATTATCCCGAGCGCAACATGAGCGAAGTAACCGAATACCAGAGCTGGGTCTGCCTGATTTGCGGGTGGGTCTACAACGAAGCTGAAGGACTGCCCGACGAAGGCATCGCGGCCGGCACCCGTTTCGCCGACATTCCCGCCGACTGGCGCTGCCCGCTGTGCGACGTGGGTAAGGACGATTTCGTCGTCGTCGATTTCTGATTTTCCGTTCCGATCGCGGTTGATTAATTGACACGCACGTCGGTGTGCATTCCGCCCCGCCGACGCGCCGCGCGTTTGCTATACTCTGCGCGCTGTCCATGCCGCCGTCCGGTTCGCGTTTTTTACGCGACTGCGGACATGGCCCTCCCCGTAGTTCAATGGATAGAACAAGCGCCTCCTAAGCGCTAGATACAGGTTCGATTCCTGTCGGGGGGACCAGTCAAGCTCCAAACCATCCCCAAGATTCACAAGACATCGCCCCGTTCAGGCCCGTCTGGCGACGCTCTCCTCACATCGTTACCCAAGGTTGCTCAGTGACAGCCGGAGAAAGTGTTGGTATCGGCAGATACCAACAATGCCTCTCACTGACGTACAGGTACGGAACGCGAAGGCCAGCGCGGCACGGTACAAACTCACGGACGGTGGCGGGATGTTCTTGCTCGTCCAACCGAGCGCCGCGAAGTACCGGCGCTCGTCTTACCGCTTCCTTGGCAAGCAGAAGACGCTCGCCTTGGGCATCTATCCGACCGTAACGCTTCGACGCCGACGCGTCGGCCGCGCATGCAGTGTATGCTTCGTGAGCCTGTCAATCTGAAGGAGGTAACGATGCTCAACAGAAAGTGGATCGCGGGTGCAGTCTGTGTCGCGGCGCTGGCCGTGTCGACACTCGCGCGCGCCGAAGCGCGTGTGTTCTTCGTCGAGCCGCAGGACGGCGCGACGGTGTCGAGCCCCGTGCACGTGAAGTTCGGTCTCGACGGCATGGCGCTCAAGCCGGCCGGCGACATGACCCCGGATACCGGTCACCATCATCTGCTGATCGACGGCAAGCCGGTGCCGAAGGGCGATGTGATCCCGGCGACCGACCGTTCGCTGCATTTCGGCAAGGCCCAGACCGAAACCGACGTGAAGCTGCCGCCCGGCCAGCACACGCTGACGCTGCAGCTCGGTGACGGTGCGCACCGTTCGTACGGCCCCGAAATGAGCTCGACGATCACGGTCAACGTGAAATAACCGTGCATCCCGCGCAGGCGGATGCGCCGCGCGCGGGATCTGCCGATCGGCCGGCTCTGGCATCCGGCCGGCATTCGGCCGTTTTCGCGGGTACGCAAACCGCGGCCGGCATCCGTACCGGAAACCGGCCGCAACCCGCTCACGGCACCGCGCCGATGCGCTTCAAGCGCGACCTGCGGCGTTCGTCCATCCGGCCGAGCCGATACCGGCCTCCGCGACCGGTACAATGGGCGCTTCCGATTCCTCTCTTCGCCGTCTCCCCATGTCGCTCTATTCCATTACCGGCGCGCAGCTCGCGTTCGGTCACGTCGCGTTGCTCGATCACGCGGATTTCTCGCTGGAAGCCGGCGAGCGCGTCGGCCTGATCGGCCGCAACGGCGCGGGCAAGTCGTCGCTGCTGAAGATCGTGGCCGGCCTCGCGAAGGCCGACGACGGGCTGATCACGCGCCAGCAGGAGCTGGTGACCGTCTACGTGCCGCAGGAGCCCGAATTCGAGCCGGGCGCGACGGTATTCGACGCGGTCGCGTCGGGGCTGGCGCACACGCGCGAACTGCTCGAAGAATACGATTCGATCGCACACCGTCTCGCGGAGATACCGGAAGGCGCCGAGCACGATGCGCTGCTCGCGCGGATGAACGCACTGCAGTCGTCGCTGGACACCCACGACGCGTGGAACTGGCGCACGCGCGTATCGATGACGCTCGCGCAGATCGGCCTGCAAGACGGCGACGCCAGCGTCGACGCACTGTCGGGCGGGATGCAGAAGCGCGTCGCGCTGGCGCGCGCGCTGGTGCTGCAACCCGACGTGCTGCTGCTCGACGAACCGACCAACCACCTCGACTTCGACGGCATCCGCTGGCTCGAGGAGCTGCTCGTCGCGCAGCGCGCGGGGCTGCTGTTCATCACCCACGATCGCGCGTTCCTCGATCGCGTCGCGACGCGCATCGTCGAGCTCGATCGCGGCCGGCTGCTGTCGTATCCGGGCAATTTCTCCGCGTACCAGACGCGCAAGGCGCAGCAGCTCGAAGTCGAGCGCGTGGAGAACGAGAAATTCGACAAGCTGCTCGCGCAGGAAGAGGTGTGGATCCGCAAGGGCGTCGAAGCGCGCCGTACGCGCAGCGTCGGCCGCATCGCGCGGCTCGTGCAAATGCGCAACGAGCATGCCGAGCGCCGCAATGCGCAGGGCAACGTGAAGCTCGACGTCGCGCAGGGCGAGAAGTCCGGCAAGATCGTCGCGGAGCTGACCGACGTGACGAAGCGTTACGGCGGCCGCACGGTGGTCGACCGTTTCTCGACGACGGTCATGCGCGGCGACAAGATCGGCTTCGTCGGCCCGAACGGCGCCGGCAAGACCACGCTGCTGAAGCTGATCCTCGGCGACCTGAAGCCAGACGAAGGCACGGTGCGCACCGGCACGAACCTGCAGGTCGCGTATTTCGACCAGATGCGCGCGCAGCTCGACCAGGAGAAGAGCCTCGCGGATACGATCAGCCCCGGCAGCGAATGGGTCGAGATCGGCGGCGTGCGCAAGCACGTGATGAGCTATCTCGGCGATTTCCTGTTCGCACCGGAACGCGCGCGTTCGCCGGTGAAGTCGCTGTCGGGCGGCGAGCGCAACCGGCTGCTGCTCGCGCGCCTGTTCGCGCGGCCGGCCAACGTGCTGGTGCTCGACGAACCGACCAACGATCTCGATATCCCGACGCTCGAACTGCTCGAAGAGCTGCTGGCCGACTACGACGGCACGGTGCTGCTCGTCAGCCACGATCGCGCGTTCCTCGACAACGTCGTGACGTCGGTGATCGCGGCCGAGGGCGACGGCAAGTGGCGCGAATACGTCGGCGGCTTCACCGACTGGCAGATCCAGAGCGAACGCTCTGAGCAGCTCGCGCAGCAGGAGGCGGCGAAGCGCACGGTCAAGGAAGCGGCGCCCGCGAAGGACGAGCCGGCGAAGAGCGCGGCGGGCCGCAACGCGCAGCGCACGGTGAAGCTGTCGTTCAACGAGCAGCGCGAACTCGATTCGCTGCCGGAGAAGATCGCCGCGCTCGAAGCGGAGCAGAAGACGATCAATGCGCAGCTCGACGACGGCTCGATTTTCGCGAAGGATCCGCAGGAAGGCACGCGCCTGACCGAGCGGTTCGCGGCGATCGACGACGAACTGCTCGCCGCGCTCGAACGGTGGGAAACGCTCGAGGCGAAGCGCAAGCCGGCGTGACGCGTGCGGCGCGCGCCGATCCCGCGATTGGCGCGTCACGCGGAACCAGTAAAATACCGCGCGTTCAGGGGCGCGCCGCGCACGCCGCGCGCCCGCTTTCGGAGCAGTCCAAGCACACCGTTGTTTCGATTCGCTTTTTTACAGAACTCAACGTTTTGTCCACGACGTTATCCACACGAGGTGTGGACAACGTCCCGATGAATGACGAAATTCAGCGCCTATGTCAACGAAGAAACCCAGCGCGGCCTATAGCGAAGCATCGATCAAGGTGCTCAAGGGTCTCGAGCCGGTCAAGCAGCGGCCCGGCATGTACACCCGTACCGAAAATCCGCTGCACATCATCCAGGAAGTCATCGACAACGCGTCCGACGAGGCGCTCGGCGGTTACGGCAAGCAGATCACGGTCACGCTGCACGCCGACCAGTCGGTGTCGGTCGACGACGACGGCCGCGGCATCCCGTTCGGCATGCACCCCGAAGAAGGCGTGCCGGTCGTCGAGATCGTGTTCACGCGCCTGCATGCGGGCGGCAAGTTCGACAAGGCCGCGGGCGGCGCCTATACGTTCTCGGGCGGCCTGCACGGGGTCGGCGTGTCGGTGACGAACGCACTTGCGACGCGTCTCGACGTGACGGTCTGGCGCGACGGCAAGATCGCCGAGCTCGGCTTCGCCGACGGCGACGTCGTGAAGCCGCTCGCGACGCAAGGCGCAGGCCGAGGCGAGAAGAAATCCGGCACGCGCGTGCAGGTGTGGCCGAATCCGAAGTACTTCGATTCGCCGAACCTGCCGCTCGGCGAGCTGCAGCGCCTGCTGCGCTCGAAGGCCGTGCTGCTGCCGGGCGTCGAGGTCGTGTTCGTCAACGAGAAAACGGGCGAGCGCCAGACGTGGAAGTACGAAGACGGCCTGCGCGGCTACCTGCTCGACGAAATGAACGGCAGCGAGCTGCTGATCCCGCTGTTCGAAGGCGAGCGTTTCGCCGATTCGCGTTCGATCGACGAAACCTTCGCCGAGGGCGAAGGCGCGTCGTGGGTCGTCGCATGGAGCGAGGAAGGCTCGCTCGTGCGCGAGTCGTACGTGAACCTGATCCCCACGCCGGCCGGCGGCACGCACGAGTCGGGCCTGCGCGACGGTCTCTATCAGGCGGTGAAGAGCTTCGTCGAACTGCACAACCTGCAGCCGAAGGGCGTGAAGCTGCTCGCGGAAGACGTGTTCGCGCGCGTGTCGTTCGTGCTGTCCGCGAAGGTGCTCGATCCGCAGTTCCAGGGGCAGATCAAGGAACGGCTGAACAGCCGCGATGCGGTGAAGCTCGTGTCGTCGTTCTCGCGTCCGGCGCTCGAACTGTGGCTGAACCAGCACGTCGAGCACGGCAAGAAGCTCGCGGAACTCGTGATCAAGCAGGCGCAGGCGCGTACGCGCGCGGGCCAGAAGGTCGAGAAGCGCAAGAGCTCGGGCGTCGCGGTGCTGCCCGGCAAGCTGACCGACTGCGAGACGGAAGATATCGCGCGCAACGAACTGTTCCTCGTCGAGGGCGACTCGGCGGGCGGCTCCGCGAAGATGGGCCGCGACAAGGAATACCAGGCGATCCTGCCGCTGCGCGGCAAGGTGCTGAACACGTGGGAAACCGAGCGCGACCGCCTGTTCGCGAACAACGAGGTGCACGACATCTCGGTCGCGATCGGCGTCGATCCGCACAGCCCGGACGACACCGTCGACCTGTCGAATCTGCGCTACGGCAAGATCTGCATCCTGTCGGACGCGGACGTCGACGGCTCGCACATCCAGGTGCTGCTGCTCACGCTGTTCTTCAAGCATTTCCCGCAATTGATCGAGCGCGGCCATGTCTATGTGGCGCGCCCGCCGCTGTTCCGCGTCGACGCGCCCGCGCGCGGCAAGAAGCCCGCGCAGAAGCTCTATGCGCTCGACGACGGCGAACTCGAGGCGACGCTCGACAAGCTGCGCAAGGACGGCGTGCGCGACACGCAGTGGAGCATCAGCCGCTTCAAGGGCCTCGGCGAAATGAGCGCCGAGCAGCTGTGGGACACGACGATGAATCCCGACACGCGCCGCCTGATGCCGGTGAAGCTTGGCGAGCTCGACTACGACGCGACCGTCGCGCGGATGACGATGCTGATGGGCAAGGGCGAGGCAGCCGCGCGGCGCGGCTGGCTCGAGGAAAAGGGCAACGACGTCGAAGCGGACATTTAGTGCAGTGTTCGACGCCAATCGGCACTGATGCGCTGCGCCTTCGCGCCCGTGGCGGCGTCGCAAATCCTCGCGATGCGTCTGGCATCGCTGCGGTTTGCTTCTTGCCACGAACGCGAATCCGCTGGCGCATCAGCACCGCTTGACATCGAACACTGCACCGCCGCTTCCGCGCGGCCGGGCATGACGCCCGGCCCGGCCTCACGCCACTTACGAATACGGAATTCAGATGGACGACAATACTTCCGATCTCTTTGCCAGCCCCGACGCGCCCGAGAGCGACGCGTTGACGCTCGGCAACTACGCGGAACAGGCGTATCTCAGCTACGCGGTCAGCGTCGTGAAAAGCCGCGCGCTGCCCGACGTGTGCGACGGCCAGAAGCCGGTGCAGCGCCGGATCCTGTTCGCGATGAACGAAATGGGCCTCGGGCCCGACGCGAAGCCGGTGAAGTCGGCGCGCGTGGTCGGCGACGTGCTCGGTAAATACCATCCGCACGGCGACCAGTCGGCGTACGACGCGCTCGTGCGTCTCGCACAGAATTTCTCGCTGCGCTATCCGCTGATCGACGGGCAGGGCAACTTCGGCTCGCGCGACGGCGACGGCGCGGCGGCGATGCGTTACACGGAAGCGCGCCTCACGCCGATCGCGAAGCTGCTGCTCGACGAGATCGACCAGGGCACGGTCGACTTCATGCCGAACTACGACGGCTCGTTCGAGGAGCCGAAGACGCTGCCGAGCCGCATGCCGTTCGTGCTGCTGAACGGCGCGTCGGGCATCGCGGTCGGCCTGGCCACCGAAATCCCGTCGCACAACCTGCGCGAGGTCGCGGCCGCGGCGGTCGCGCTGATCCGCAATCCGAAGCTCACGCACGCGGAGCTGATGAACCTGATTCCCGGACCGGATTTCCCCGGCGGCGGCCAGATCATCTCGAGCGACACCGAAATCTCGGCGGCGTACGAAACGGGCCGCGGCAGCCTGAAGGTGCGTGCGAAGTGGAAGATCGAGGATCTCGCGCGCGGCCAGTGGCAGCTCGTCGTGACCGAGCTGCCGCCGAGCACGTCGGGCCAGAAGGTGCTCGAGGAAATCGAGGAACTGACCAACCCGAAGCTCAAGCTCGGCAAGAAGACGCTGACGCCCGAGCAGCTCAACACGAAGAAGGCGATGCTCGACCTGCTCGACGCGGTGCGCGACGAGTCGGGCAAGGAAGCGGCGGTGCGGCTCGTGTTCGAGCCGAAGTCGCGCACGATCGACCAGACGGAATTCGTGAACACGCTGCTCGCGTACACGAGCCTCGAATCGAACGCGACGCTGAACCTCGTGATGATCGGCGCCGACGGCCGGCCGGGCCAGAAGGGCCTGCTGACGATTCTCGACGAATGGGTGAAGTTCCGCCAGCTGACGATGACGCGACGCACGCGCCACCGTCTCGGCAAGGTCGACGACCGCATCCACATCCTCGAAGGGCGGATGATCGTCTTCCTGAACATCGACGAGGTGATCCGCATCATCCGCGAGTCGGACGAGCCGAAGGCCGCACTGATGAGCGCGTTCGGCCTCAGCGAGCGGCAGGCCGAGGACATCCTCGAAATCCGCCTGCGTCAATTGGCGCGGCTCGAGAAGATCAAGATCGAGAAGGAACTCGAGACGCTGCGCGACGAGAAGGCGAAGCTCGAGGAGCTGCTCGCGAACGAAAGCGCGATGAAGCGGCTGATGATCAAGGAGATCGAGGCCGATGCGAAGCAGTACGGCGACGATCGCCGCACGCTGATCCAGCAGGAAAAGCGCGCGACGTTCGAGGCGAAGGTGGTCGACGAGCCGGTGACGGTGGTCGTATCGCAGAAGGGCTGGGTGCGTGCGCTGAAGGGCCACGGGCTCGACCCGGCCGGCTTCACGTTCAAGGCGGGCGACCACCTGTACGCGGCATTCCAGTGCCGCACGCCGGATCGCCTGATCGCGTGGGGCAGCAGCGGCCGCGTGTATTCGGTCGACGTGTCGGTGCTGCCGGGCGGGCGCGGCGACGGCGTGCCGGTCACGTCGCTGATCGAGCTCGAATCGGGCTCGCACCTGATGCACTACTACGCGGCGCCGGCCGACCAGCAACTGCTGCTCGCGTCGAGCAACGGCTTCGGCTTCCTCGCGAAGGTCGGCGACATGGTGAGCCGCGTGAAGGCCGGCAAGTCGTTCATGACCATCGATGCGGGCGCGGTGCCGCTCGCGCCGATGCCGGTGCTGCCGAATGCGACGCAGGTCGCGTGTCTGTCGAGCGGCGGGCGCTTGCTCGTGTTCGGGATGGACGAGATGAAGACGCTGTCCGGCGGCGGACGCGGCGTGATCCTGATGGCGCTCGACGACAAGGAAACGCTCGTGCAGGCGCTGGCGATCGATCCGGCGGGCGTCGTGCTGATCGGCACCGGCCGCGGCGGCAAGGCGCAGGACGACACGCTGTCGTATGCCGGGCTCGCGCCGCACATCGGCAAGCGCGCACGCAAGGGCCGCGCGCCGGAGACGAAGCTCAAGGTCGTCAACGAGCTGCGGCCGCTGCTCGGCTGACGCTGCGCGGTCGCACGGTTCAGCCGCGATCGAAGGCCGCACGTCCGCTTCGGCGGGCGTGCGGCTTTTTCTTTCCGGCGCGGGATTCGGGTAAGCAAGCGTGGCGTTGACACGCGGAACTTGCAAAATAATGTGAAATCGCGCCGAGGGCCTGAACCGCGACGCGGCTGGCGGGTCGAACGTCGCTTGATGCCGCGTGCGACGCGGCCGTTCGCTGCACCCCACTCATCACAGGATCGTCCCCATGTCCCATGCCGTTGCCGTCGCGCTGTTTCTTCACCTGCTGGCCGTCGCCGTGTGGGTGGGCGGGATGGTCTTCGCGAACTTCTGCCTGCGCCCGGCGCTGTCCGACCTGTCGCCGCAGCTCCGGTTGCCGCTGATCGAAGGCGTGTTCGGTCGCTTCTTCAACTGGGTGTCCGGGGCCGTGATCGTGATCCTGCTGTCCGGCGGGTTCCTGCTGATGAGCTTCGGCGGGGCGCACGCGACCTGGTCGCTGCATGCGATGGCCGGGCTCGGCGTCGTGATGATGCTGATCTTCGGGCACATCCGCTTCGCGCTGTTCCCGCGCATTCGCCGTGCGGTGCAAGCGCAGAACTGGCCGGACGGCGCGCGCGCGGTGAACGCGGTGCGCATGCTCGTCGTCGTGAACCTCGTGCTCGGCGTCGTCACGATCGGCGCGGCCGTGCTGTCGCGCGGTTTCTGACGGGCCGGCGCCAGCTCTCGGCCACAGGCCGAAGCGCGGCGGCACGCGCCGCTACGCGGCCAGCATCGCGTCGAGCAGCCATGAACCGGCCGGCCCGAGCGGCCGGTTGCGCGACCAGACCGCATCCACCCGTACGCGGCGCGGCCAGCCGCGCGAGCGCAGCTCGCACAGGCGGTCGCGTGCGAAGTGCTCGACCATCCAGCGCGGCAGTTCCGCCCAGCCGAACCCCAGTACGGCCATCTCCAGCAGCATCAGGTAGCTCGGCGCCAGCCAGTGCTGCGTGCCGACGACGATCCGGTCGTCGGTGCCGCGGCCTTCGGTCTTCACGTACGTATTGAGGCGCAGTTCGCGCACGTCGCGCAGCGCCGCGTGCGGCACCTCGGCGTCACCGTATTCGGCGAGCGCGTGCGTGCGGCCGACGAACAGTCCGATCTCCGATTCCTCCGCCACCGTCGCCGCGCCGATATCGGCCGGGTAGGTCGCGCGCGCGGCCATCAGCCCGAGTTGCGCACGGCCTTGCTGGATCAGGTCGAGCACATCGTCGTGCTCGGCGATCTGGCATTCGAGCTCGAGTGCCGGAAAGCGCCGTTCGAGCGCCATCAACGTCTCTTCGTAGCGCTTCGACTGGTACGTATCGGACACGACGAGCGTGAGCCGCGCTTCCTCGCCGTGCGCGAGCCGGGCGGCCGTGCGGTCGATCGCCGCGCTGGCTTCGAGCGCGCGCTGCACCTGCGGCAGCAGTGCGCGCCCGGCATCGGTGAGCGTCGGCGTGCGCGTCGAGCGATCGAACAACTGCACGCCGAGATCGATTTCGAGGTTCGCGATCGCCTCCGACACGGTCGACTGACGCTTGCCGAGCTTGCGTGCGGCGGCCGTAAACGAGCCGAGCAGCGCCGCTTCGGCGAATGCGAGCAGGGCTTCCGGGGCGTGATGCATGCAATGCTCCTGGCGGCGTCATATCGGTAAAACCGATGATACCAAACTGGATTCACGCGGTCTCACCGATCAGAATGACCGACATGGATCAAGTCATGCATTGGAGAGCATCATGAAACAGACGAATAAAACGGTGACGGAACGCCTGCTGCACGCGCTGACGTTCGAACTGGTGGCGATCGCGTTGTGCGCGCCGATCGGCGCGTGGCTGCTCGACATGCCGGTGTCGCACGTCGGTGTGCTGACGGTGATGGTGTCGCTGATCGCGATGGCGTGGAACATGACCTTCAACACGCTGTTCGACCGCTTCGAGCGGCGGGCCGGGTTGACGCGCACGCTCGGCATGCGGGTCGCGCATGCGGTGACGTTCGAGCTCGGGCTCGTCGCGATGGTGGTGCCGGTTGCCGCGTGGTGGCTGAACGTGAGCCTCGTCGAGGCGCTGCTGCTCGACCTCGGCATCGTGCTGTTCTTCCTGCCTTACACGTTCTGCTTCAACCTCGCATACGACGCGCTGCGCGCCCGCTGGATGGCGCGCCGGCTCGCGGTGCAGGCCGGTTGACGGAGCCGGGTACGCCAGGCCTCGCAGGGAAGGCCGCCGCCCGTCAACGCGCGGCGGCCCACAGCCACACGCTGCATGCAACGGCGACCGCGCCGTACACGGCATAGACGGGCACCTTGAAGCGCGTGAAGCACAGCGTCGCGAAGGCGCCCGTCAGCCAGTAAATCGGGTCGGCCGGCTCGCGATGCAGGATCTTCACGACGGCGACCACGAGAAAGCCCGTCGTCGCCGCGCGCAGCAGGCGCATCCCGTGCTCGAAGCGCGAATGGCGCTTGAGCCGGAACAGGTGGTTCTGCGCGAACACGACGAGGCATCCCGACGGGATGAACAGCGCGGCGGTGGCGAGCAGCGCGCCGACCCAGCCGTCGGTCAGGTAGCCGAGAAACGGCACCACATTCAGCAACGGCCCCGGCGCGACCGGCGACAGCGCGAACGCCAGCGTGAAGTCGTGATCGGAGATGCCGGTTGCCGGCGAGACGAACAGCGTCTTGAGCACCGGCAGCGCGGAGAAGCCGCCGCCGAACAGCGTCATGCCGGCGCCCGCGAGGCGCGGCCACAGTAACTCGTCCTGGTAATCGCCGGGCAGCGGCACCGCGAACAGCAGGACGAGCACGCCGAGCAGCACGAGCAGGCCGCGGTCGCGTTTCGACAGCGTGAAATCGACCGCGTCGCGTTGCGACGGCCCCGTCAGCCAGCCCGCTGCAAATGCGGCGAACAGAATCCCGACGAAAGCGGCCGGACTATGCGCGAAAGCGAGCAGAATCGTCGATAGCGCGGCGATCGACTGTTCGAGCCGCGTGCGCGCGAGCGAGCGCAACTGCTTGACCCACGTGACGCCGATCAACGCGGCGAGCACCATCCCGAAGTGATTGATCAGCATCGGCGCCGCAAGCGAGCGCACGAGCGGCGTCTGATAGAAGATCGCGAACAGCGTCATCAGGATCGAGAACGGCAGCACGCTCGCCATGCCGGCGACCCATGCGCCCGCCCGGCCATGCAGCACCTGGCCGACCTGCACGGCGACATTGCAGCCGACGGGGCCCGGTACGAGCCACGCGAGCGCGACGAGATCGCCGAAGACGTGCGGCTCGATGCGCTGCAGCCGCTCCACGTAATGGCGTTCGAGTTGCGCCATCATCGAAAGCCCGCCCCACGAGACGGCCGAAATACCGGCGACGACCTTGAACAAGGCCCATAGGGATGCCGGTGCCTCTTCGACACGAGCGGTCGCTTCGACTTCGACGGTGGTCATGATCGTGTGGTTGGCGCGGGGCCGGATCTCTCGCGTATGGTCATGCCGGCGGCCCGCCGACACGTAGGCCCTCCCGATTGTCCGCCGCGCGTCATGACACTGCCATGCGCGAAAACGCTAGTTAATGAACTAAGCGATAGGATCGGAAAACGGAACAATTGCGGCAGCGCGCAACGCGCGCCACGGCGGCAGCGGCGCGGCGCTCAGGCGCCCGTGCTGCCGGTCGCGCGATGCGCGACGACGTTCGGATGATCGCCGCGCACGCCGAAGCGTGCGATCAGCGCGGGAATCGCATCGGCCGGCACCGGGCGCGAGAACAGGAAGCCCTGCGCCTCGATTTCGCCGAGTGCGGACAGCCACGTGATCTGCTCCTCGGTCTCCGTGCCTTCGACGACGACGGTCAACCCGAGCGAGCGCGCGAGATGCACGATCGACGACACCATCACGCACACGCTGCGATCGGTCGGAATCGCCTGCACGAACGAGCGGTCGACCTTCAGCGTGTCGACGGAGAAGCGGTGCAGGTAGGACAGCGACGAATAGCCGGTGCCGAAATCGTCGAGCGCGATCCGGATGCCGAGCTTTTTCAGCGCGACGATCTTCTCGGATACGAGTTCCGGATATTCCATCATCGCGGTTTCGGTGATCTCGAGCTCGAGCCGGTTCGCGTCGATGCCGGTGTCCTGCAGCGCCTGAGAAATCGTCTCGATCAGGTCGCCGCGCCAGAACTGCACGGGCGAGATGTTGACCGCGAGCGTCAGCGTGTCGTGGCCTTCGTCGCGCCAGTGCGCGATCTGCTCGCACGCGGTGCGGATCACGAAGTCGCCGATCGGCACGATCAGGCCGGTCGATTCGGCGATCGAAATGAATTCGTTCGCGGAGATGACGCCGTGTTCGGGATGATCCCAGCGCGCGAGCGCCTCGAAGCCGGTGATGGTGCGGTGCGTGAGGTCGATCTTCGGCTGGTACGCGAGGAACAGCTGCCCCTCGGCGAGCGCGACGCGCAATTGCTGTTCCCAGCGCATCAGGTGGTCGGCGCGGTGCGACAGATGCGGCGCATAGAACTGGTAGCAGTTCTTGCCGGCGTCCTTCGCGCTGTACATCGCGAGGTCGGCCTTTTTCAGCAGGTCGATCTCGCTTTCGTTCGCGACGGTGTGCAGCGCGATGCCGATGCTCGCATGCAGCACGAACGAACTGCCGCGTACGTCGAACGGCTCGCTGAACATCCGGATGATCGCTTCCGCGAGCCGCACCGCGCGCCGCTCGACGTCGTCGCCCTTCATCACGACCACGAACTCGTCGCCGCCGATGCGCGCGAGCGAGCCTTCGTCGTCGACCGCATCGGCCAGGCGCGACGCGGTCATCTGCAGCACGATGTCGCCGGCGTTGTGGCCGAGCGTGTCGTTGACGGTCTTGAAGTTGTCGAGATCGATGAACAGCAGGCCGAGCCGCGACAGGCTCGCGGGCATCGACACGTCGTTGCGCAGCCCGCGCAGCGTCGCATAGCGGTTCGCGAGGCCGGTGAGCAGGTCGTATTCGGCGAGCTGCGTCATTTCGCGCTCGCGGCCGAGCAGCTTGCCGATCAGCCCCGTCGCGACGCCGAAGAACGCGAGCATCGCGAGCGTGATGAAGCTCGTCATCAGCAGGTAGACGTTGCGCGTGTGGTAGTAGTCCGCGAACTCCTCCGTCTGCGACAGCCCGACCATCACCGCGAGCGGGTAGCCGTCGAGGTGGCGGTACGACACGATGCGCGTCACGCCGTCGATCGGATCGATGATCGTGCCCGTCACGCGCTCCGCGATCGGGTAGACGCCCGAGGCCGAAAACGCGCCCGGAGCGTTGCTCACCGAACCCGTGCGCCGTGCGAGCACCGCGCCCGTGTCGGATACGACCGAGATCACGCCTTCCTTGCCGATGGCCGCGTTGTTGTAGAAATCGTTCGTGAAGTAGCTCGGGTCTTCCGACACCACGACGATGCCCGCGAAGCTGCCGTCCGGGTTGTTCAGGCGCCGCGTCATCTGCAGCGTCCAGTGGCTCGACACGCGGCCGAGCACGGGCTTGCTGATGAAGAGGCGGTCGTCGTTGTGCGCGAGGTGAACCTTGAAGTGCTCGCGGTCGGAGAGGTTGATCGGCTGCGGATGGAGCTCGGCGGTGTTCGCGAACAGGATGCCCTTCGCGTTGACGAGCGACACCTGGATCAGCGTGTCGCTCGGCACGACGCCTTTCTCGACGGCGCTCGCGAGATTGAAGCGCGCCGGCGATTTCTCGAATTCGAACTTGACGAAGCGGGTGATCTGGTCGACCTGGTGGATCGCCTTGACCGTATGCTGCTCGAGCGCGGACGACAGGATCGCCGCGGAGGCCGCCGCTTCCTTGTAGGCGCTGTCCTTTTCAACGGACAGACGCGCGATGATCACGGCCCACAGCAGCGCGAGCGCCAGCATCCCGAGCAGCGGGATGGCAAACAGCGCACGCCGGCGCGATTTGCGCGGCGCGCGCAGCGGCCGGTTCGGCGGCGTGTGGTTGGACCGGGCGGAGCTCATCGAAGAGGGCGGCGTCCTGCTCGCGTGCGCCATCCGTCTGGATGGCCGGCTATGGTTCGGATTGTCCCGACGTCTGTTCGTTCGCGGGACGCGCAACCATGGACAGACCTCCGAAACAACGGATTAGGCCCGATATTACTGGCTGGAACGTTTTTGCGATAGTTGGGCAAAGCGTAGGGCGCCGGACGAGCCGGCGCCATCGCACATCGCGAAATGTCAGGCGGGCGACCGGAACGTGCCGTCGACGACCGTGACGACGTGGCCGCCGATCCAGGTCGTGCCGTCTTCGTCGTAGCTGACGAAAATGCGGCCGTCGCGGCCGATCGCCGTGCCCTGGCGGGCCGTGTACGACGGGCCGGGGCGGCGATCCTGGCGCGTCAGCAACCCGGCGAGCGCGGCGTTCGCGCTGCCGGTGACGGGATCCTCGCCGGGGGTGCCGAACTTGTCGCCCGTCATCAGGCAGCGAATCTCGAACGTCGCGGGGCCGCCTTCGGCGTGCGGCGCGTAGGCGGCCACGCCGTGCACGCCGTAGCGGTGGGTAAGCGCCGCGAGCGCGGCCGGATCGGGCGACAGGCCGATGCACGCGTCGGCCGACTTCAGCCGCACGACGAGCCACGGCGCGCCGTTGTCCACCGCGCACGGCTCGGCGTCCAGGTCGAGCGCGTCGCTGCGCAGCGCGGCGGCCAGTACCGCGTAGTCCGAACGGTCGAGCGGCGTGACGCGCGCCGGCGGCGCGGCGAACGCCCAGCCGCCGGCCTGCTCGCGCAGCGCGACCCGGCCGACCCCGCACTGCTGGATCAGCCGGCCCGGCGTGCGCGGCCGCGCGCCGCTTTCCAGGAACGCATGCGCGGTGCCGAGCGTCGGGTGGCCGGCGAACGGCAGTTCGCCGCCCGTCGTGAAGATCCGCACGCGATAGTCGGCTTGCGGATCGGTCGGCGTGCAGAGGAACGTCGTTTCCGACAGGTTCGTCCAGCGGGCGATCTCGAGCATGGCGTCGTCGCCGAGCGCATCGGCGTCGAACACCACGGCAAGCGGATTGCCCTTGAACGGCACCGACGTGAACACGTCGACCTGCTTGAAACGAACGAGACGGCCAGGCATCGCGATGTGCCCCGTTACGCGACTTCGGCGATCAGTTCGATCTCGACGCACGCGCCGAGCGGGATCTGCGCGACGCCGAACGCCGAGCGCGCATGCTTGCCCGCGTCGCCGAACACTTCGGCGATCAGCTCCGATGCGCCGTTCGTCACGACGTGCTGTTCGGTGAAGTCGAGCGTCGAGTTGACGAGGCTCATCAGCTTGACGATGCGCGTGACCTTGTTCAGGTCGCCGGTGTGCGCGTGCAGCGTCGCGAGCAGGTCGATCGCGATCGAGCGGGCGGCCGCCTTGCCGTCTTCCGTTTGCAGATCCGCACCGAGCTTGCCGACCCAGACCTTGCCGTCCTTCTTCGCGATGTGGCCCGACAGGTAGACCGTGTTGCCGCTTTGCGCGCTCATCACGTAGGCGGCAGCCGGTGCGCCGGCGTTCGGGAGCTCGATGCCGAGCGACTTCAGTTTGTCGTAGACGTTAGCCATGCGTTCGATTCCTCGTAGAGAGTCGTGACAGGGAAAAAGGGGATCAGAGGCGCTCGCGCAGCAGCTTGCCGAGACGCGCGACGCCTTCCTCGATCTTCTCGGGCGGCACCGTCACGAACGACAGGCGCAGCGTGTTCTGCTGCGCGTTCTCCGCGAAGAACGGCGCGCCCGGCACGAAGGCGACGTGGTTGTCGACGGCCGCGGCGAGCAGCTTCATGCTGTCGATCTGCGCGGGCAGGTTTACCCAGATGAACATCCCGCCTTCCGGGCGGTTCCAGGTGACGCCTTCCGGCATGTGGCGCGTGAGCGCGCCGAGCATCGCGTCGCACTGCGCGCTGTACAGCTCGCGGATCGTCGGGATGTGCTCGTCGAGGAAGCCGTCCTTGATCACTTCGTGCGCGATGCGCTGCGTGATCGTCGGCGTGTGCAGGTCGGTGGCCTGCTTGGCCTGCACGAGCTTGAAGTGGAGTTCCTCGGGCGCGATGATGTAGCCGATCCGCAGGCCCGGCGCGAGCACCTTCGAGAACGTGCCGAGGTGCACGACGTGGTCGGGCGCCATCGACAGCATCGTCGGCAGCGGCTCGCCCTGGTAGTTCAGCGCGCCGTACGGATCGTCTTCCAGCACCGGGAACGGGCTCGACTGCGCGAACGCGGCGAGCGCGCGGCGGCGCTCGACGGGCAGGCGGCGGCCGGTCGGGTTCTGGAAGTTCGGCTGCGCGTACAGCAGGCGCGCGCCTTGCGTGAGTTCGGGCGTGAGACCTTCCGGCAGCAGGCCCTGCTCGTCGGTGGGCACCTGCACGTAGCGCGGCTCGTACAGCGAGAACGATTGCAGCGCGCCGAGGTAGGTCGGCGTTTCGACGAGGATCGGGCTGTTCGGGTCGATCAGCGCCTTGCCGAGCAGGTCGAGTGCCTGCTGCGAGCCGGTCGTGATCAGCACCTGCGACACGCGCACGCCGTAGCGTTCGGCGATCCACTCGCGCAGCGGCAGGTAGCCTTCGGTCGCGCTGTACTGGAGCGCGGCGGCCGGCGCATCGCGCAGCACGCGGTCGGCGGCGGCGCGCATGCGTTCCGCCGGGAACGTCGCGGGGGCGGGCAGGCCGCCGGCGAACGAGATGACCTCGGGGCGCTCCGTGACCTTCAGGATCTCGCGGATCGCAGAGCTCGTCAGCTTGCGGGCGCGTTCGGAAAGCTGCCAGTGCGGCGGGTGCAGGTCGCTCGGATTCATAGTCTCCTCGTTCGGATATCGTGGTCAGTCAAGAAAGGTCGTTCGGGCGGATCGCTTCGACGCTGCCGGGTGGGCGAACGCGAGTGCGATCGAGCCTTCGCGGCTGGGTGGGCAAAACCGATCAGGCAAAACGGTCATTATGGCGCACCTGTTCAGCCGGCGCGAGCCGGTTGCGCGGTCGTGGCGACCGCCGAGCGGCGCCCGAGTACCACGGTCGCGATCACGGCGGCCGCGAACAGCCACGTCGACGACGTGACCGTTTCGCCGAACAGCAGCGCGGAAAAGGCGATCGTGAAGAAAATCTGCAGCAGTTGCACCTGGCCGACGCGCGCGGTGCCGCCCATCGCGAGTCCCGCATACCACGCGAAAAAGCCGATGAATTGCGAAAAGAGGGTCACGTAGCCGAACGCGAGCCACGTGCGCAGCGCGAGCGGGCCCGGATGCGCGGCGTGCTGCATCCACGCGAGCCAGCCGACCGGCAGCACGAGGAACGGCGCCGACACGACGAGCGCCCAGCAGATCACCTGCCAGCCGCCGATCTGGCGCGCGAGGCGCGCGCCTTCCGCATAGCCGAGCGCGCCGATGCCGACCGCGACGAGCATCAGCGCGTCGCCGGCCTGCACGGTGCCGCCGCCGTCGCGCAGCGCGAACGCGATCACGAGCGCGCTGCCGGCCACCGCGCTGACCCAGAACGCCTTCGACGGCCGTTCGTGCGACAGCCATGCCGCATACAGCGCGACGAACAACGGCTGCAACCCGTTGACCACCGCGCCGTGCGACGCCGGCACCGATTTCATCGCCCAGGCCGAGAACACCGGATACGCGATGATCACGCCGGCCGACGTGATCGCGAGGCTTTTCAGTTGCGCGCGCGTCGGCAGCGCCTCGCGGCGCCACCACAGCAGCAGGGCTGCCGGCACGGCGGCGGCGAGCGCGCGGCCGAGCCCGTTGAGCAGCGGGTTGAGTTCGGATACGACGATCCGCGTCATCGGCAGCGTCAGGCTGAAAATCATCACGCCGATGAGGCCGAGCAGCATGCCCCGGGTTTCGCGCGAATTCATGTCGTGGGTGTCTCCGTCTTGCAGGGTGGTCGTGATCGGGCGGGCGTTCAGCGCAGCGTGCGCGGGCCCTGCGGCGTGTCGAATTCGGCGACGAGCGCCGGCGGACCGTCGGTCGGTTCGACGTCGAGCAGGTGAGCGGCGCCGAGCCAGTCGAGCTGCTCGCGGATCGTATCCGCGCGCGGGTGGGTGCCCTTGAGCGCTTTCAGCGCGATGCCGTCGCCGGGCAGCGATTCGGCCGGATGGCGTGGGCTGTCCCACTGGATCAGCGACGGCACGAGGCCGTCGCCTGCGTCTTGCCAGGCGGGGAAGCTGCCGTCGTCGGGCACCGTGAGGCCCCAGCTCAGGTCGCCGCGTTGCATCGCGACGACGGGCGCGATACGAGCCGGATACTGGCGCTGCCACAGCGCAAGCTGGCGCGGGCGGTCGACGCGCGCGACCCAGTGCGCGAGAAACGGGCCCTGCGCGAGCCGCGCGTGGATCGCCGGATCGTCGAGGCCGAACAGCCGCGCGCGCGGCGGCTTCGCCCCGTCGTCCGGCGCGGCCGCATCGGGATCGATCGCGATCACTTCGAGGTAGAGCCCGCCCCACGCGCCGAACAGCGCATTGTGGGTCCGCATCAGCGGGTGGCGGCCGCCGCCGGCCGGTTCGATGCCAAGTGCGTCGGCGACATGGCGCACGCCTTCGTCGAGGGTGCGCGCGGCAATCACGAGATGGTCGAGTGTCAGGGAGCGAGCAGGCATGAACGTGGGTCGGGAAACGAAAGTGTCATGGTAGGCGGGCGACGAGCCGGGCGGCGGCCGGACCGGCCGCGGTACGAGCCGTAATACGGGCCGGCGCCCCAGCGCCTGGTGCGGCGGGGCGCGAACGGCGGCCGCACGATCGCCATTCCGGTCAACTGTAATCGTCGCTACCGGCACAGTAACGGTACAATCGGCGCGATAGCCTTCGGTACAGTTGGAGCTGCCGCCCATGTCCACCGTCCCACTCGCCCAGATTCCCGCGCCGCACGACACGGCCACGCTCACGCTCGTCGACCAGCTGGTCCAGTGGGCGCGGCGGCGCATCGACGAACGCGTGTTCCGTCCCGGCATGCGCATGCCGTCGATCCGCAAGCTCGCGCTCGACAAGAGCGTGTCGCGCTTCACCGTCGTCGAGGCCTACGAGCGCCTCGTTGCGCAGGGCTACCTCGACTCGCGGCGCGGCTCCGGCTTCTACGTGCGCGAGCGCACGGGCGCCGGGCCGCAGCCGGCCGACAGCGTCGCGCGCGTGGCCGAGGCCGCGCCCGTGCACAACACGATCGACGTCGTCTGGCTGCTGCGCAACATGCTGCACACCGTCAGCCCGGAGAAGGGGCCGGGCCTTGGCTACCTGCCGGGCCGCTGGCTCGACGGCGAGCTGATCACCGGGGCGCTGCGCGCGCTCGGGCGCCAGTCGGGCGCGCAGATGCTCGGCTTCGGCACCGCGCAGGGCTTCCTGCCGCTGCGCCAGCAACTGCAGACGCGCCTCGCCGAAGTCGAGATCGGCGCGAAGCCCGAACAGATCGTGCTGGTTTCCGGCATCACGCAGGCCATCGACCTGATTTCGCGGATCTACATGCGGCCGGGCGATGCGGTGATCGTCGGCGATCCCGCGTGGTTCCAGATGTTCGGCCGTTTCGCGGCGCAGGGCGCACAACTCGTCGGGATGCCGTATACGCCCGACGGCCCCGATCTCGACGCGCTCGAAACCCTGGTGCAGATGTGGCGGCCGAAGATGCTCGTGATCAACTCGGTGCTGCAGAACCCGACCGGCACGTCGCTGTCGGCCGCGCAGGCGTTCCGGATCCTGAAGCTCGCGGAGGCCTACGATTTCCTCGTGGTCGAGGACGACGTGTACGGCGATCTGTGTCCGCCCAGCTATCCGGCCACGCGCCTCGCGAGCCTCGACCAGTTGAAGCGCGTGATCTATCTCGGCAGCTATTCGAAGACGCTCGCGGCGAACTTGCGGGTCGGGTACGTGGCCTGCGCGCCGGAGATCGCGAAGGCGGTCACCGACCAGAAGATGCTGGTCGGGATGACGACGCCCGAGCTCAACGAACGCGTGCTGTACAAGATCCTGACCGAAGGGCATTACCGGCGCCACGTCGAGCGGCTGCGCGCGCGGCTCGACGGCGTGCGCGACAAGACCGCTCGGATGCTCGAGCGCACGGGGCTCGGGCTCTTCACGATGCCGGCGGCGGGGATGTTCCTGTGGGCCGACACGGGCGTCGATTCGGACGCGCTCGCGGCGGTCGCGCACGAAGCCGGCTTCCTGCTGACGCCGGGCAGCCTGTTCTCGCCGCAGCAGTCGCCGTCCACGTGGATGCGCTTCAACGTCGCGAACTGCGGCGATCCGGCGCTGCCGGGGCTGCTGGCGCGCTATATCGACTCGGCGGCGCGGCGCGCGTCCTGACGCGGCGCGGCGGGCTCTTGAAATGCCGCGTGCCGTCCCCAGATAGGCGCGCAAACCGCCGGCGCCAGGCGGTCGTCCTTCGTGGGGCCGCCGGCATCGCGCGCCGGGCGCCGGCGTTACCCCTTTTCAGTTCAAGTAAGAGGAAACAATATCCATGGCACATGAAACGATGAGCTTTCAGGCAGAGGTCAAGCAACTCCTCCACCTGATGATCCATTCGCTCTACAGCAACAAGGAAATCTTCCTGCGCGAACTGGTGTCGAATGCGTCCGACGCAGCCGACAAGCTGCGTTTCGAAGGGCTCGCGGACAACGCGCTGTACGAGAACGATCCGAACCTGCGCATCCGCATCGGCTACGACAAGGCCGCGCGCACGATCACGATCGACGACAACGGCATCGGCATGAGCCGCGACGAGGCGATCGCGAACCTCGGCACGATCGCGCGTTCGGGCACCAAGGAATTCTTCACGAAGCTGTCCGGCGACCAGCAGAAGGACGCGGCGCTGATCGGCCAGTTCGGCGTGGGCTTCTACTCGGGCTTCATCGTCGCGGACAGGATCACCGTCGAAACGCGCCGCGCGGGCCTGCCGGCGAGCGAAGCCGTGCGTTGGGAAAGCGCCGGCGAGGGCGATTTCACGATCGACGCGATCGAGCGCGCGCAGCGCGGCACGACGATCACGCTGCACCTGCGCGAAGGCGAGGACGACCTGCTGTCGTCGCACCGCCTGAAGTCGATCGTCCAGAAGTACTCCGACCACATCGCGCTGCCGATCCTGATGCAGAAGGAAGAGTGGGATCAGGAAAAGGGCGAGATGGTCCTGAAGGACGAGGACGAGACCGTCAACCAGGCGAGCGCGCTGTGGACGCGTTCGAAGAGCGACGTCACCGACGAGCAGTACACGCAGTTCTACCAGCACATCGCGCACGATCATCAGGATCCGCTCACGTGGACCCACAACCGCGTCGAGGGCCGCAGCGAATACACGCAGCTGCTGTTCGTGCCGGCGCACGCGCCGTTCGACCTGTGGAACCGCGACTATCGCGGCGGCCTGAAGCTGTACGTGAAGCGCGTGTTCATCATGGACGACGCCGAGCAGTTGCTGCCGCAATACCTGCGCTTCGTGAAGGGCGTGGTCGATTCGGCCGACCTGCCGCTGAACGTGTCGCGCGAGATCCTGCAGGAAAGCCGTGACGTGAAGGCGATCCGCGAAGGCGTGACCAAGCGCGCGCTGTCCATGCTCGAGGAACTCGCGAACGCGGAAGAGGATGCCGGCAAGGAGAAGTACAAGACGTTCTGGGGCGCGTTCGGCCAGGTGCTGAAGGAAGGCCTCGGCGAGGACCACGCGAACCGCGAACGCATCGCGAAGCTGCTGCGCTTCGCGTCGACGCACGGCGACACCGACGCGCAGGACGTGTCGCTCGCCGACTACGTGTCGCGCATGAAGCCCGAGCAGAGCAAGATCTACTACGTGACCGCCGATACGTGGCAGGCCGCGAAGAACAGCCCGCATCTGGAAGTGTTCCGCAAGAAGGGCGTCGAGGTGCTGCTGCTGACCGACCGCGTCGACGAATGGATGCTGTCGTTCCTGCACGAATTCGACGGCAAGCCGCTCGCGAGCGTGGCCCGCGGCGATCTCGATCTCGGCGAGCTGAACGACGAGGAGAAGAAGGCGCAGGAGCAGGCCGGCGAGGCGATCAAGCCGGTCGTCGAGAAGATGAAGGAAGCGCTCGGCGACAAGGTGAAGGAAGTGCGCGTCACGTTCCGTCTGACCGATTCGCCGTCGTGCCTCGTCGCGGACGACAACGACATGAGCGGCTACCTGCAGCGGATGCTGAAGGCCGCCGGCCAGAACGCGCCTGCGATGCAGCCGATCCTCGAGATCAATCCGGAGCATGCGCTCGTGAAGCAGCTGAATGCCGACAGCGCCGATTTCGGCGACTGGTGCCATCTGCTGTTCGATCAGGCGCTCTTGGCCGAAGGCGGCATGCTCGACGATCCGGCGAGCTTCGTGAAGCGGACCAACGCGCTGCTGCTGTCGCGCGCCGCGTGAACGTGCGCATGCGATTCGACGGCGCTCGGGCCGGCTGGCGCGAGACGCCGCGGCCTGGCTGCACGCTCGACCAGCGCGACTGGCTGACGCGCGGCGGATCGCTGACCGCGCATCTCGCGCGGCTCGGCCGCGTGAACGTGCGCGTGACGCGCGAGGCCGTCGACCGTGCGTGGTTCGACGAGCCGGATGCACTCGCCAGTTCGCCGCGCGCGCCGATGTGGGTGCGCGAGGTGATCCTGTCGGTCGACGGCACGCCGTACGTCGCCGCGCACAGCATTGCGCCGCTCGCGGCCAGCAAGGGCGTGTGGCAGGCGATGCGGCGGCTGCGTACGCGGCCGCTCGCGGAGCTGCTGTACAGCGATCCGCAGGTCGAGCGCTCGGCGCTCGTGAGCCGGCGCGTGATCGCCGGTCATCCGCTGTATGCGCTCGCGAGCCATGCATTGCAGGGCGCGCGTGCGCCGCATGCGTTTGCCGCGCGGCGCTCCGTGTTCCAGCGTCACGGCAAGCCGCTGATGGTCACCGAGTGCATGCTGCCGGCGCTGTGGCGCCATCTCGATGCGTACGGCGATGGGCCGCGATCGGTCGGGCCGCACGGAAGCGCGTGATGTTGCAAGGCTTTCCGCCGGTCGTCGCGCCGAATACGCACACGATGATTCTCGGCAGCTTTCCGGGCGAGGCGTCGCTCGACGCCGCGCAGTACTACGCGCATCCGCGCAACCAGTTCTGGCGACTGCTCGGCGCGGTGCTCGGCGAGCCGACGCTGCATGAACTGCCGTACGACGCGCGGCTCGAGCGCGTGCTGTCGCACGGCATCGGCATCTGGGACGTCCTCGATGCGTGCCACCGGCAGGGCAGTCTCGATTCGGCGATCCGGAACGCAAAGCCGAACGACTTCGATTCGCTGCGCGAGCATGCGCCGTTGCTGAAGCGCGTGTGCTTCAACGGCAAGACGGCAGGGCGATTCGCCGACGTGATCGGCCAGGCCGGGTACGAAACGCTCGTGCTGCCTTCGTCGAGCCCGGCGAATGCGATGCTGTCGTTCGAGCAGAAGCTGGCGTGTTGGCGCGAGATTCTTTCCAGCCGGCTTCCATAGCAATCGCTTTCCTGCTGATCGCGCACCGCAAGGCTCGTCACCGTCCGATGGTCGTCGGTCTCGAACAGCGCGACATATTCCGACGCACCGAACGGAATGATCGATTCCCGCAGAAACGGCACGGGGAAACCGCAGGTCGACGTGGACCATTGCCGCTCGTCAAGTCCAGCAAATTCGATGCTTTCGTTTGAACAGAAGCAGGTGATATGGCGCGGACTGCGCTTCCGAGACTCGCCGGATTTCGAGTATTCGGTGAAGCAGTATCAGGTGGGCGGTAGCAGATGTTTGAGTCGAGATACGGTTTCAACGAGCTCGGTCGTAAGCCCGACCAACTCGGCCGTCAAACTCGCTGGGAGATCTATGTTGCCCTCGTATCCGGCCGCGTTACGCCGCCGATGGCAGGTATCGAGCACGCGCCACTTTTCGGTTGGCCATCCGATCGTGTGTTCGAGGCACTGAAAAACCAGGTATCTGTCGTCACTCCGATATCCATGAGCCCGCAACGCGGCGCGTGATGCGGCGTGAGCAGCGTCGTAGGCGAGAATGAACTGGCTTTCCGTTGCCATTGCGCTACTGCTTGTGACGGTGTCGAGCAAGGTTCGAGCGAGGCCAAGCAGATGCTCGAATTCGCTGCGGTTCGCCGGGAAAGGTTTTAGTTTTCCAATGCGTACGAGGTTATCCAATCTGTTCGATGTCATCCTCGATTCCTATAACCATAAGCTTCGGCTGGCGCAGCACTTCCGCAAGAAATGGATGATTGTTGCGCTTCCGTTCGAGAAACTCGCCGGGAATGTACTGGGTAATCTGGATCGCCCGGCCGAGCTGCCGTTCAGCCGGCTCGAGTGCGGCCATGATTTGTCCATAGCTGAGGGTCTCACTGACCAACATAATGTCGACATCACTGCCTGCGTGGTCGCTGCCTTGGGCAACCGAGCCGTACACAAAGGCGAGTTTTATCTCTGAAGCCAGCGATGACAGCGCTTCGCGGAGTACCTCGACGACCCCGAAAGTTTTGAGCACGATGAGCCGCAGCTCGCTGAAAATGGGGCTGCCTGCGAAGGCCCGTACCTGTTTGAGATTGGCGATGCGTCGGGTTTCGATGAGCCCGCCTTTTTCGAGGCGATTCAATTCGCGCTGGACGCTGGCGCTGCCCAGATTCGTCAGCCGAATCAACTCCTTGACGTGAAACCACTGTTCGGGCCGCCCAAACAGGCAGGCCAGAATGGGTTGCTGTGCGTTGGAGAAAAGGGCGTCGCCGAGCTTGGTCATAGGTTGCGATGTTAGCACGATCGAGCCAAAAATTAGCACGATCGAGCCGGATTTTGGCTCGGGCGATTCGTGCTTGATGCCGATGTCGGCCGTCCGCGGCGCTCAATCGTCCTTGCCCCATCGCCACCGCGGTTTCTCGCCCTTGATCCAGCACACCGCGGTCAGTAGTGCGACCAGCACCACGATGCACGCGCCGAACGCAACCGGCGAGCGTTGCGGCGGCAGCAGCGACGCGCTCGCGACAATTCCGATCGCGAACAGCAGCAGTACGACCCAGCCCTGCCATGCCACTGGCAAACCCCATCCCCATCCGTAGCGTTTCGCCGGAAACCAGATATTCCTGTCGTTCGACCTCATGGTGTCCCCTCATCGTCTGCCGGTTGTGGCGAGGATGGTCCCGTGAGCCGGCGTGGCGCTGACGATAGCGCATCGCTTCGCAAAAGCGGCCAGCTCCGTCAGCGAGCTTCCTTCCGTGTGGTTGCCTTGCATTATCGTGCACGCCGCTCACGGCGTGCGAATGGATCGCGGGCGCACAACGGCCGGGCGGGCTCCGACCGTTCGTCCTCCCACCAATGCTATCCTCTCGTCCGCTCATCCAGCGTCACCCCAGCGAGATTCAATCATCATGACCCGACTGATCAAGCGCGCGTCCGCCGAGGCGCGCGCGTTCAAGCAACGCAAGGCGTCCGCCTACAACGGCTCCGAAAAGCTCCAGCCGCCGCGCGTGAAGCGCCGCCCGGACATCGACGAACACGACGACGTGCCGGTGCTCGAAGCGCCGCGCAAGCCGCGCTTCGCGCCCGTCACGTTCTCCGAAGAGGGCGGCGTGCGTTTCCTGCATTTCGGCACCGAATGGGTGCAGGGCGCGATGCGGATCTCGAAGCCGCTGCATATCGAGCTCGAATACGCGCAGCAGATGATGGCGTGGCTGCTGTTCCTCGAAACGCCCGAGCGGATCGTCCAGCTCGGCCTCGGCACCGGCGCGCTGACCAAGTTCTCGCATCGATTCCTGCCGCACGCGAAGGTCGAGGCCGTCGAGCTGAACCCGGCCGTGATCGTCGCCGCGCGCACGATGTTCGCGCTGCCGCCGGACGACGCGCGCCTCGCCGTGCACGAAGCCGACGCGTGGGATTTCGTCAACGATCCGGCCAACCGCGGCACGACCGGCGCGATTCAGATCGACCTGTACGACGCGACCGCGCGCGGCCCCGTGCTCGACAGTGTCGCGTTCTACCGCGCGGTGCGCGGCTGCCTCGCCGATGCCGGCATCGCGACGATCAACCTGTTCGGCGATCATCCGAGCTTCGTGCGCAACATGAAGCACCTGAACGCGGCGTTCGATCACCGCGTGATCGCGCTGCCCGAAGTGCACGACGGCAACCGGATCGCGATCGCGTTTTCGGGCCCCGCGCTCGACGTGCCGTTCGCGCAGCTCGACGCCCGCGCGAAGCTGATCGAGGACACGCTGAAGCTGCCCGCGCGCAAGTGGGTGAAAGCTTTGAAAGCAACGACCGGCGCGCGCGACGCGGCGTTCGCGATCTGACGCCGGATGCATCGGCGACAGGCCGGTGCAACCCGCGACAAGGGGCGGATCACCTCGGGTTCGCCCCTGCTTGACCGCGTGCTCGCGGCTCCTATACTGGCGCGAAGCCAGGGGCGCCGCAGCCTACCCGTTTTGCTGCTCCTCTCGCTGCCGTACCCGCTCAACAAGATCGATAACCGGGATAGAAGAGGAGACGTCATGGCTCACGATGCCGACGCCAACCGGACCGCCAAGCGCTGGCTCTGGCTGCTGGTACTGCCGCTGATCGCGATGGTCTGGGTGCCGTCGTACAGCAAGATCGAACCGCAATGGTTCGGTTTTCCGTTTTTCTACTGGTACCAGTTGCTTTGGGTCTTCATCAGCGCGGTGATTACCGCGTTCGTGTATTTCAAGACCAAGAACGCGTGGAAGGCGAGCGGCACGCAAGGAGGTGCGCAATGAATCTCGGCGCGACCTTCGTCTTCGTCCTGCTGTTCATCGGCGTCACGATCATCGGTTTCCTGGCCGCGAACTGGCGGCGCGGCGATCTTGCCCATCTCGACGAATGGGGCCTCGGCGGACGCCGCTTCGGCACGGTCGTCACGTGGTTCCTGCTCGGCGGCGATCTCTACACGGCCTACACGTTCGTCGCGGTGCCCGCGCTCGTGTTCGGCGCCGGCGCGATGGGCTTCTTCGCGCTGCCGTACACGATCCTGATCTATCCGTTCGCGTTCGTCGTGTTCCCGAAGCTGTGGAGCATCGCGAAGCGGCACGGCTACGTCACGGCCGCCGATTTCGTCAACGCGCGCTACGGCAGCCGGATGCTCGCACTCGCGATCGCGGTGACGGGCATCCTCGCGACGATGCCGTACATCGCGCTGCAGCTCGTCGGCATCGAGGTGGTGATCGGCGCGCTCGGTTTCGACACGACCGGCTTCGTCGGCGACCTCCCGCTGATCATCGCGTTCGCGATCCTCGCCGCCTACACGTACACGTCGGGGCTGCGCGCCCCCGCGATGATCGCGATCGTGAAGGACGTGCTGATCTACATCACGATCGCCGCCGCGGTCATCGTGATCCCCGCGAAGCTCGGCGGCTTCGGGCACATCTTCGCCGCGGTGCCGCCCGCGAAGCTGCTGCTGAAGGCACCCGACGCGGCGAGCCTGAACGGCTACAGCGCGTATGCGACGCTCGCGATCGGCTCGGCGCTCGCGCTGTTCCTGTATCCGCACTCGGTCACGGCGATCCTGTCGTCGTCGTCGGGCAACTCGATCCGCCGCAACATGGCGATGCTGCCCGCGTACTCGTTCGTGCTCGGCCTGCTGGCGCTGCTCGGCTACATGGCGCTCGCCTCCGGCGTGAAGGACATGCCGCAGTACGCGCCGTACTTCAAGGCGTTCGGCCCGAACTTCGCGGTGCCCGCGCTGTTCCTCGAGTACTTCCCGTCGTGGTTCGTCGGCGTCGCGTTCGCGGCGATCGGCATCGGCGCGCTGGTGCCGGCGGCGATCATGTCGATCGCGGCCGCGAACCTGTACACGCGCAATATCCACCGCGAATTCGTGAACCGCAACATGTCGCACGACCAGGAGACGCACGTCGCGAAGCTCGTGTCGCTGATCGTGAAGGTCGGCGCGGTGGCGTTCATCCTCGGGTTGCCGCTGACCTACGCGATCCAGTTGCAACTGCTCGGCGGGATCTGGATCATCCAGACGCTGCCGGCGATCGTGCTCGGCCTGTACACGCGCGTGCTCGACCATCGCGGCTTGCTGGCCGGCTGGGCGGCCGGCATCGTCTGCGGTACGTGGATGGCGATCTCGCTGAAGCTGGCCACTTCGATCTTCACGATCCACCTGTTCGGCCTCGCGATCCCCGGCTATGCGGCCGTGTGGTCGCTGGTCGTGAACCTGGTGGTGTCGGTGGCGGTGAGCGTGCTGGTGCGCGTGATGGGCATGGCGCATGCGGAGGATCGCACGCGGCCGGAGGATTATCTCGACGTCGTCGAGGGTTGAGACGGGCCGTGCGCGGCGGCGTGCCGCGCACGCGCCGGGCAGCAACGAAAACGCCCGCCACCGCAAGGTGGCGGGCGTTTCATTTGCGTCAGCCCTGCGCGCGTTTCGCGAGATCCTCGCGCTGCGACAGATCCTCGACGTTGACCATCCAGTGCACGCCGAAACGGTCCTTCGCCATCCCGAAGCCGAGCGCCCAGAACGTCTTGCCGAACGGCATCGTCACTTCGCCGCCGTCGGCGAGCGCATTGAACAGCTTCTGGCCTTCGTCGACCGTCGCCGGGTTCAGCGACAGCGAATAGCCGGCGTGCGCGGCGCCGGCAGGCTGGCTGCAATCGCCGTCCGAGCACATGATCATCGAGTCGCCGATCGTGAAGCTCGCGTGCATCACCTTGTCGCTCATTTCCGGCGACATCGGGTAATCGGGATTCGGCGGTGCGTCCTTGAAGTGCATCTTGAACATCGTTTTCGCGCCGAGTGCCTTTTCGTAGAACTGAAGGGCTTCGTCGGCACGACCGTAGAACGTCAGGTACGGTTGAACTTGCATCGTTGTCTCCTGGGATGAGCCGTGCCGGCGCGTCGGCGCTGGCTTGGCGTCGTGCAAGACTGACTGGGAAAGGGGCACATCGGGAGGCGGCCGCCGCACCCGTGACGTGGATTGTAGTGCGCGCGCTTGACGATGGAATGAAAAATAAAAACGGCCGCGAACATCACGTTCGCGGCCGTTTGCAGCGCGCGTGCCGACGGCTACCGCCAGTCGTGCTGACAGCAACTGACGCGCGACGCGGCTCAGCGCAGCGCGTCGATCAGCTTCTCGAGCTTCATTGCGTCGGCGGCGAATACGCGGATGCCTTCGGCGAGCTTTTCGGTCGCCATCGCTTCGTCGTTCAGCTGGAAGCGGAACGACGCCTCGTCGATCGCGACGCGCTCGGCCGGCTTGTCCTGCAGCGTTTCCGGCGACAGCTTGCGTGCGACCGTCTCGTTGCTCTCCTGCAGCTTCTGCAGCAAATCGGGACTGATCGTCAGCAGGTCGCAGCCGGCAAGCTCGGTGATCTGGCTCGTCGTGCGGAAGCTCGCGCCCATCACTTCGGTCTTGTAGCCGAACGTCTTGTAGTACGTATAGATGCGGCGCACCGATTGCACGCCCGGATCGTTCGCGCCGCCATCCCGCGCTTCATTCCATTCCGCGCCGGCCTGCTTCTTGTACCAGTCGTAGATGCGGCCGACGAACGGCGAAATCAGTTGCGCGCCGGCTTCCGCGCACGCGGCGGCCTGCACGAGCGAGAAAAGCAGGGTCATGTTGCACTTGATCCCTTCCTTCTGCAGCACCTCGGCCGCGCGGATGCCTTCCCACGTCGACGCGAGCTTGATCAGGATGCGCTCGCGGCCGACGCCGGCGGCTTCGTACAGCTTGATGAGCTCGCGGCCCTTGTCGATCGAGCGCTGCGTGTCGAACGACAGGCGTGCGTCGACCTCGGTCGACACGCGGCCGGGGATCAGTTTCAGGATTTCGGTGCCGAATGCGATCAGCAGGCGGTCGATGATGAAATCGGTGCTTTCGTTGCGATGATCGCGGACGGTTTTCTCGAGGATCGGCTTGTACGCATCCTTCTGGACGGCCTTCAGGATCAGCGACGGGTTCGTGGTCGCGTCCTGCGGCTTGTATTGCGCAAGCTGCTGGAAGTCGCCCGTGTCGGCGACGACGGTCGTGTACTGCTTCAGCTGGTCGAGTGCGGTAGTCATGGCGATTCGGAAGAAGAGCGCGGGGCGCCGGGTTCTCACGGGCCGCGCGCGAGCGCGGCGGCGAAGCGAAGCGGCGCCGGGCGCCGCTTCCGATCCATCATTTTAGGCCCGATTCGTGTCGGGCACGTTTTGGCGTGTCGGGCGCGCGCCGCGGCGGGCGGCGAGCCGCGTCACGCGGGGCGCCGCGCGTTCAGGATCACCTGCGTGACGACGCCCGCGACGAGCCCCCAGAACGCCGAGCCGATCGACAGCAGCGTGAGGCCCGACGCGGTGACCATGAACGTGACGAGCGCCGCTTCGCGCTGCTTCACGTCCTGCATCGCGTTCGCGAGCCCGCTCATGATCGAGCCGAACAGCGCGAGCGCCGCGACCGACACCACGAGCGCCTTCGGCAGCGCCGCGAACAGCGCGGCGATCGTGGCGCCGAAGATGCCGGCGACCAGGTAGAACGTGCCGCACCACACGGCGGCCGTGTAGCGCTTCGCATGATCCTCGTGCGCTTCGGGGCCGGTGCAGATCGCGGCCGTGATCGCCGCGAGATTCACGCCGTGCGAGCCGAACGGCGCGAGCAGCAGTGACGCGAGGCCGGTCGTCGCGATCAGCGGCGACGACGGCGTCGGATAGCCGTCCGCGCGCAACACCGCGATGCCCGGCACGTTCTGCGACGCCATCGCGACGACGAACAGCGGAATGCCGATGCTGACGATCGACGCGATCGAGAACGCGGGCATCGTGAAGACGGGCTGCGCGAGCGCGATGCGGAAATGGCTGAAGTCGAGCAGGCCGAGGCCGCCGGCCGCCGCCGTGCCGACGATCAGCGTCGTGACGATCGCATAGCGCGGCGCGAGCCGCTTCACGATCAGATAGGTGAAGAACATCGCGAGCACGAGCGCGGTCTGGAATTGCGCGGCGCGGAAGATCTCGATGCCGATCTCGAACAGGATGCCCGCGAGCAGCGCGGCCGCGATGCCGGCCGGAATGCGCTTCATCAGCGTGTCGAACAGCCCGCTGACGCCGACGGCCGTCAGCAGCAGCGCGCATACGACGAACGCGCCGATCGCCTCGGGGTAGGGCACGCCCGGCAGCGACGCGATCAAGAGCGCGGCGCCGGGCGTCGACCATGCGACGACGACGGGTGCGCGAAAGCGCAGCGACAGGCCGATGGTCGTCAGCGCCATGCCGATCGACAGCGCCCAGATCCAGGACGAGATCTGCGCATCGGTGAGGTGGGCGGCGCGGCCGGCCTGGAACATCAGCACGAGCGAGCTCGTGTAGCCGGTCATCATCGCGACGAAGCCGGCGACGAGCGCGGAGACGGACGTATCGGCGAAAAAGCGGCGGCCGCGGGCGCGGCCGGCGCTCGCGGTGGGCGAAGGGTTCATGCTATCTCCGGGGCGGCCGCTCGGACGCGGCCGGTGTATCTGCGGGTGGGGTCGTTACTTGCTGAGTGCGCGCATCGCGGTTTCGAGGCCGGCGAGCGTGAGCGGATACATGCGCTGGCCGAGCAGGTCGCGGATGACCGCGACCGACTGGCGGTACTCCCATAGCCGCTCGGGCTCGGGGTTCAGCCATGCATGATGGGGGAACTGGTCGGCGAGGCGGCGCAGCCACACGGCGCCGGCTTCCGGATTGTTGTATTCGACCGAGCCGCCGGGCTGCAGCACTTCGTACGGGCTCATCGTCGCGTCGCCGACGAAGATCAGCTTGTAGTCGGGCGTGAACTTGTGCAGCACGTCCCACGTCGCGGTGCGTTCCGAGTGGCGACGGCGGTTGTTCTTCCACAGGTGGTCGTACACGCAGTTGTGGAAGTAGAAGAATTCGAGGTGCTTGAATTCGGCCTTCGTGGCCGAGAACAGCTCTTCGGTGCGCTTGATGTGGTCGTCCATCGAGCCGCCGACGTCGAGCAGCATCAGCACCTTCACGTTGTTGTGGCGCTCGGGCACCATCCGCAGATCGAGCCAGCCGGCGTTCGCGGCCGTGCTGCGGATCGTGCCGGGCAGGTCGAGCTCCTCGGCCGCGCCTTCGCGCGCGAAACGGCGCAGCCGGCGCAGCGCGACCTTGATGTTGCGCGTGCCGATCTCGACCGAATCGTCGTAGTCGCGGTACGCGCGCGCTTCCCACACCTTCACCGCGGTGCGGTTGCCGTTCGACGGGCCGCCGATGCGCACGCCTTCCGGGTTGTAGCCGCCGTGCCCGAACGGCGACGTGCCGCCCGTGCCGATCCATTTGTTGCCGCCTTCGTGGCGTTCCTTCTGCTCGTCGAGCAGCGCCTTCAAGCGCTCCATCAGCTTGTCGAGCCCGCCCATCGCGTCGATCTGCGCCTTCTCCTCCGGCGACAGCTCGCGCTCGAGGCGCTTCTCGAGCCAGTCGAGCGGGATGTCGAACGCCTCGGACGGCAGCGTGGACACGCCGTGGAAATACGCGCCGAACGCCTGGTCGAACTTGTCGAAGTACTGCTCGTCCTTGACGAGCGTCATCCGCGCGAGGAAGTAGAACGCATCGATCGACGGCGAGATCAGCCCGGCCTTCAGCGATTCGAGCAGCGTCAGGTATTCCTTCACCGAGACGGGCAGCTTGGCTGCGCGCAGCGCGTAGAAGAAATTGAGCAGCATGGCCGGGCCTTCGCGGGTGAGGGAGGATTACCGGTTGTGCCGGTTCATGTAGACGAGCCGTTCGAGCAGGCTCAGATCCTGCTCGTTCTTCAGCAGCGCGCCCGCGAGCGGCGGCACGATCTGCTTCGCGTCCGCGCCGCGCAGCGCGTCGGCCGGGATGTTCTCGGCGAGCAGCAGCTTCAGCCAGTCGAGCAGTTCGGATGTGGACGGCTTCTTCTTCAGGCCCGACACGCCGCGCAACTCGAAGAAACTCTCGAGCGCCGCGCGCAGCAACTCCTCGCGGATGTCGGGGAAGTGCACCGCGACGATCTTCTGCATCGTCGCCGGGTCCGGGAACTGGATGTAGTGGAAGAAGCAGCGGCGCAGGAACGCGTCGGGCAGCTCCTTTTCATTGTTCGACGTGATGATGACGAGCGGGCGGTGCTTCGCGCGGACCGTCTCGCGCGTCTCGTACACGTGGAACTCCATCCGGTCGAGCTCGCGCAGCAGGTCGTTCGGGAATTCGATGTCGGCCTTGTCGATCTCGTCGATCAGCAGCACGCTCGGGTGCTCGGCGTCGAACGCCTGCCACAGCACGCCCTTGACGATGTAGTTCGCGATGTCCTTCACGCGCTCGTCGCCGAGCTGCGAGTCGCGCAGCCGCGACACGGCGTCGTATTCGTACAGGCCCTGCTGCGCTTTCGTGGTCGACTTGATGTGCCACTGCAGCAGCGGCATGTCGAGCGCGGCGGCCACTTCCTCGGCGAGCATGGTCTTGCCGGTGCCGGGCTCGCCCTTGATCAGCAGCGGGCGTTGCAGCGTCAGCGCGGCATTGACCGCGAGCTTCAGATCGTCGGTGGCGACGTAGTGCGAGGACCCTTCGAAACGCATGGCGGCGCTCATCTTTCTCGGGAAAAAAACCCAGTATAAGTCAGAAGGGCTGTGCGGTTGGGCCGCGCCCGCGTATCGTAGCGGGGCTGTGGCGAGGCGGACCGGGGCGCCTGGTGGACGCATTCCCCGCCGGCGCGGTACAATCTGGCCGTTTTTTTTGGCCTGCGTGGCGATCCGATAAGCAAAACGGCGCGGGCCGTTGCCGCTTAGGCGCCAGTTTCCCCTCAAGCTAGGTTACAAGAGCTATGAACAAATTCGTCGGCAAACACGTCGTTGTCGCAGCGCTCGTGGCGCTCGCGGGCAGCGCGCAGGCGGCCGGTGTGGTCGGCAACCCGAAGGACGGGGCGAGCAAGGCCGCCATGTGCATCGGTTGTCACGGCATCCAGGACTACCGCGCGGCGTACCCGGAGGTCTACCGGGTGCCTGTCCTCGGCGGCCAGAACCAGCAATACCTCGAGAACGCGCTGAAGGCCTACCGCAAGAAGGATCGTCACTTCCCGTCGATGAACGCGGTCGCCGGTTCGCTGACCGATCAGGACATCGCGGATCTGTCGGCGTACTACGCCGCCCAGAAGGCCGACACGAAGGACAACCCCTACAAGTAAAGCGCGCGCCGCCGATCTCTCCGGCGGGACAGGAGCATTCATGAACAACGCATTCAAGACGGCGGCGGTGGCACTGGCGGCCGGCCTCGCGATCGGTACCGCGCACGCCGCGGACATCTCGAAGGGCAAGGAACTGGTCGAATCGCACAACTGCGCGGCCTGCCACGGCGCGCAGCTGAACAAGCCGATCAACGCGGAGTACCCGCGCCTCGCCGGCCAGCACGCCGACTACCTCGTGTGGGCGATGCGCCAGTACCAGATGGGGCTGACGAACCCGCTGCTCGGTCGCAACAACGCGATCATGCAGGCGCAGGTACAGAACCTGTCGGTCAGCGACATGAAGGACATCGCGTCCTACATCGAGTCGCTGAAGGAAACCGACCTCGTGTTCAAGAAGTAAGCGCGACGGCCCTTGCGGGCTCGCGCAGCAAGGATGCCCCGCCTCGGCGGGGTATTTTTTTGTCCGCGGGCCGGCGCGGGTCGATGTGCCGGCCCGCACGCTCAGTCGCGCGACGCGCGGCGCAGGATGCGCTGCAGGTACGCGTCGGTATCGGGCGGCGTGTTCGTGCGCTGCGCTTCCCAGATCGTCTCGCCGAGGCATTCCATGATCGCGTGCTGCGCGTCGTGGGTCGAGTCGAGCTTCGCGGCCAGCTTGTCGTGCGCGGCGCGGATGCCGGGCGGCTGGTCGATCGACAACTGCTCGCTGATCGCGAGGTGCATCGACAGGTGCAGGAACGGGTTCGTGCGGCCTTCCTCGGGCGTGTAGTCGCGCGCGGCCGCGCCGTCGGCGTCGGCCAGTTCGTCGTGGTATTCGGGATGCTCGACGATCCAGTCGGCTGCGATCGCTTCCAGCGGCGTCAGGATTTCGCCCGCGCGCTGCTTGCGCCAGGTCTCGGTGAAAAAGCGACGCACTTCGTCGCGGCTTGGATTGAACATGGTGGGGAAACGTCGTGATTCGGGCGGCGTCATGCCGCATCGCGCATTGTACGCCGGAGCGGCGTGCGGCGCTGAAGACGGCCTGGCGGTGAGGCGGCACGCGGTAGGGGCGAACTGCGTGGCGGTGCGGGTGCGCGGCGATGGCCGGTTGAATCCGCAGCCAGTTGCGGCCGCTCCGTACCGGATCGGAGAAACGGGTAAGCGTGAACGGACCCTAGGCTTGCCGCCGTCGCGCCGCTAAACTCCGACGATTCCCTTCACCGCGCCGTTCTCATCCGTTCCGTCATGGCCGCCACCGCCCGCTCCTCGTCTGCCGCCCTGCAGGGCGCGCTCTATGTCGCGTTGTCCGCCGCCGCGTTCGGCGCGATGGCGATTTTCGGCCGCTACGCGTATGCGGCCGGCGTCGACGTGCTCGGATTGCTGATCGTGCGCTTCGCGATCGGCGGCGCGGTGCTCGCCGCGATCGCGCGGCACCGCCGCGTCGCATGGCCACGGGGGCGAACGCTCGCGCCGCTGGTGGCGATGGGCGCGTTCGGCTACGTCGGGCAGTCGTTCTGCTATTTCAGCGCGCTGCAGCACGCGCAGGCGAGCCTCGTCGCGCTGCTGCTGTACCTGTATCCGGCGTTCGTCACGCTGCTGGCCGCGTGGTGGCTCGGCGAGCGCCTGACGCGGGCGAAGGCCGTCGCGCTGGTGTTGTGCGTCGCGGGTTCGGCGCTGATGGTCGGCGGCGGGCACGGCGAGCCGCTCGGGATCGCGCTCGCGCTAGCGGCCGCGGTGATCTACTCGCTGTACATCGTCGGCGGCACCAAGGCGACGCGCGGCGTCGATCCGCTCGCGACCACCGCGATCATCTGCCTGTCGGCCACCGCGACGCTCGTCGCGATCGCCGTCGTGCGCACGGCGGCGTTCGGCGCGCCGCCGCGCTGGCCTGCGACGGCCGGCGGCTGGGCGTCGATGCTCGCGATCGCGCTCGTATCGACGGTCGCGGCCATGCTCGCGTTCTTCTCGGGGCTCGAGCGGCTCGGGGCCGCGCGCACGTCGATGCTGTCGACGCTCGAACCGGTCGTGACGGTCGCGCTCGCGGCACTGCTGTTCGGGGAGGCGTTGTCGCCGCTGCAGTGGGCGGGCGGCGTCGCGATTCTGGCGGCCGTGCTGGCGCTCGTGCGCGCGGGCGGCGCGGCCGCCGACGACGCGACGGCGACGTCCAACGCCTAGCCGGGAAAGGGCGCGGGCGTCGCGATGGCGTGTACGGAGCCCCGCCTGCGCGGCGTGCGCTTATTCGTTGGGCGGCGGCGTCTTCGGCCGGAATTCGCACAGCGGTTCGATCGCGCAGTGCCAGCATTCGGGCCGCCGCGCCTTGCACACGTAGCGCCCGTGCAGGATCAGCCAGTGATGCGCATCCTGCAGGAATTCCTTCGGCGTGAACTTTTCGAGGGCGGCCTCGACGGCCCGCACGTCCTTGCCCGGCGCGAGCCCGGTGCGATTCGCGACGCGGAAGATATGCGTGTCGACCGCGATCGTCGGCTGGCCGAACGCGGTGTTCAGCACGACGTTCGCGGTCTTGCGGCCGACGCCCGGCAGGCCTTCGAGCGCTTCGCGATCGGCCGGCACCTCGCCGTCGTAGCGCTCGAGCAGGATCCGGCACGTCGCGACCACGTTCTTTGCCTTGGTGCGATAGAGGCCGATCGTCTTGATGTACTCGGTGACGCCTTCCTCGCCAAGTGCGACGATTTGTCGCGGCGTGTTCGCGACCGGAAACATTTTCCGCATCGCCTTGTTGACCGACACGTCGGTCGCCTGCGCGGACAGCATCACGGCGATCAGCAGTTCGAACGGCGTCGAGTATTCGAGCTCGGTGGTCGGATGCGGATTGAGGCTCTGCAGCGTTTCGTAGATCGCGCGTCGTTTGCTGGCGTTCATGGAGCGTTCTGGTCGGGCGGCGCGGACGGGCTGTCCGGATCGTCGTTACCTGCGTCGTTGTCGTCGTCGTTGCCGCGGCTGCCCGATGCCGCCTCTGCGTCGCGCTGCGCTTGCTGCTCGGCGAGCCGCTTGCGACGGGCCTCGGCCGCGTCGATCTGCGCCTGGACGGCCGCGCTCACGCCTTCGGTGTTCTTCGGCCCGGCGCCTTGCCCGGACAGTTCTTCCTTCTTCTTGCGCGCGCGTTCGAGCGCGGCGGCGATGATCGCGCGTTTCTTCGCTTCGGCGTCGTCGGCGGCCGGCGCGGCGGCCGGCGCATCCGGCCGCGCGGCGGCGGGTTCCGCGGCCGGCTTTGCGGCGCTGGCCGCGCGGCGGGCAGCGGCGCGCGCTTCGGCGGCCTCGCGCTCGCGGCGCTGGCGCGCGAGCCGCAGGTCGTGGCGTTCGCGCGCGGCGTCCGCCTGTTCCTGCGACCACGCATCCCAGCCCGTGCGATCGCCGGTCACCGGCAGCATCGCGATGCAGTCGACCGGGCACGGCGGCACGCACAGGTCGCAGCCCGTGCACAGCGACGCGACGATCGTGTGCATCTGCTTCGGCGCGCCGACGATCGCATCGACCGGGCACGCCTGCATGCACAGCGTGCAGCCGATGCACAGGTTTTCGTCGATGAACGCGACCGCGCGCGGATGCTCGCTGCCGTTGACGGGGTTCAGCGGAATCACCGGCTTGCCGAGCAGGCTCGCGAGACGCGCGATGCCTTCGGCGCCGCCGGGCGGGCACTGGTTGTAGTTCGCGTCGCCGGCGGCGATCGCCTCGGCGTACGGACGGCAGCCGTCATAGCCGCACTTCGTGCATTGCGTCTGGGGAAGCAGATCTTCGATGCGATCCGCGAGTGTTTTGGAGTCGGTCACGGTAACGGCGGGCGCGGCAGCGCCGAATGGCTCTCGGCCGCGTCGGGTGCGGCCGGAAAGGTTTGCCAAAGCTCGATTATCGCCGATTTCCCGCATTGCGCTGGACGCCGTCTATGCGCATAATCGAACCGCTTTTTTGCAGGGGCTCAGCAGGAGGGCGGCCGTCCGCGGCGCGCCCGTTCCAGGGCGGCCGGCGCCGAGGCGGTGGGGGTGCCGGTCCGGATCAAGCGGCTCACATAGCAAAACGCCACCATGAATCAGCCGAAAATCAAAAGAGATCCTGAAGGTACGCGCCGCCGCATCCTGATGGCGGCAGCCGAAGAGTTCGCGAATGGAGGGCTGTTCGGCGCGCGCGTCGATCAGATCGCGCGCCGGGCCGAAACGAACGAGCGCATGCTCTATTACTACTTCGGCAGCAAGGAGCAGCTCTTCACGGCGGTGCTCGAACACGCGTTCTCCGCGCTGACCGAGGCCGAGCGCGTGCTGGATCTCGACGGCGTCGCGCCGGTCGAAGCCGTCACGCGGCTCGCGCATTTCGTTTGGGACTACTACCGCGACCATCCGGAGCTGCTCAGGCTCATCAACAACGAGAACCTGCACGAAGCGCGCTATCTGCACAAGTCGACGCGGATCCGCGAGATGATGTCGCCGATCGTCGCGAAGCTCGGCAACGTGCTGATGCGCGGCCAGAAGGCCGGGCTGTTCCGCGGCGACGTCGATCCGCTGCGCTTCTACGTGACGCTGTCGGGGCTCGGCTACTACATCGTGTCGAACCGCTTCACGCTCGCCGCGACGCTCGGCCAGGACTTCACCGACACCGACGAGCGCGCCGAGATGGTCCGGATGAACACCGAGGTGCTGCTCGCGTATCTGCTGCGGCGCTGACGCGACCAACGGACGAGCCGACGAGCCGCCCGCTCGCGGCCGCGGCCGGATAAAAAAACGCCGCCGGGCGCAGGCCACGGCGGCGTTTTTGCGTCGGAGCGCGGCGCGTCAGGCGTCAGGCGGCCTTGCGGGCCCGCACGGTTTTTGCGCGCGGGGTGCCAGCCGTGCGTTTCGCGGCGGGCGCGGCCTTCGCGGCGGGCGTCCTGGCGGGCGCGACCGTCACGGCCGGCGCCTTCGCGCGTGCGCGTTTCGCGGCGGTGACCCGCGCCGTCGTTTCCGGCTGGGGCTTGGCGGCCGGCACGACGCCGATCGTGGTCGCATCCTGGGCATCGACGGGCAGCTTCGTCGCGCCGTTCTTCGGTTCCGGCGCATGCTCGCGGATGAAGTCGCGCAGTTGCGGATAAATGATCGTGCGCCAGCGGCGGCCCGAGAAGATCCCGTAGTGGCCGCACTTCTCGGCGGTCAGGCTGCGGCGATCGTCTTGCGGGATGCCGGTGCACAGCTCGTGCGCGACGTGCGTCTGGCCGCTGCCCGAGATGTCGTCGAGTTCGCCCTCGATCGTCATCAGCGCGGTGTGCTTGATGTCCTGCGGACGCACGCGCTCGCCTTCGACGTCCCACGTGCCTTCCGCGAGCCGGAATTCCTGGAACACGACGCGGATCGTCTCGAGGTAATACTCGGCGGCCATGTCGAGCACCGCGTTGTACTCGTCGTAGAAGCGGCGGTGCGCTTCGGCATCGTCCTCGTCGCCGCGCAGCAGGCTCTGGTAGAAATCCCAGTGCGATTGCGCGTGCCGCTCCGGGTTCATCGCGACGAAGCCCGTGTGCTGCAGGAAGCCCGGATACACCTGGCGGCCCTCGCCCGGATAGTTCGCGGGCACCGTGTGGATCACGTTGTTTTCGAACCACGCGGTCGAGTGCTGCGTCGCGAGCGAGTTCACGGAAGTCGGGCTGCGGCGCGCGTCGATCGGGCCGCCCATCATCGTCATCGTGAGCGGCGTGTCCTCGCCGCGGCTCGCCATCAGCGAAATCGCCGCGAGCACCGGCACCGTCGGCTGGCATACCGAGATCACGTGCAGGTTGCGCGCGCCGATGTGACGGATGAATTCCTGGATGTACGCGATGTAGTCGTGCAGATGGAACGGGCCCGTCTCGATCGGCACCATCCGCGCGTCGATCCAGTCGGTGATGTAGACCTTGTGATCCTGCAGCAGCGTGCGCACCGTGTCGCGCAGCAGCGTCGAGTGGTGGCCCGACAGCGGCGCGCAGACCAGCACGACCGGCTCGTCCTTCAGTTGCGTGACGGCGTCGGCATCGTCCGAATAGCGCTTGAAGCGCAGCAGCCGGCAGAACGGCTTCTCGACGATCGTCTGCTCGACGATCGGAATGTTGTGGCCGTCCTTGACGATCTGATGGATGTTGAATTCCGGCTTTTCGTAATCCTTGCCGAGCCGATACATCAACTCATAGGCGGCCGCCATTCGCGGTGCGCCGGGAATCAGCGAGAACGGGCTGGACGGATTCGCGAACGACTTCGAGGCGGCCTGGGCCCAGGCCGTGAGCGGGCTGAGCATCGCCCGCTGGAATTCGTGCAGTTGGTAAAGCATGCAGGCTACTCCCGCGTGGGGGGACGGTGCGCAAGGGCGGCGTGGGGCGTCGCGGCGTGCCGTGTGGGTCGGCGGCCGGCCACGTTGCATTGCAGCCGGACAATCTCGTCGATCATATCGGACAACGATCGGTTGTGCAATGCAACATTTCCCGGTTTTTTCATCAAAATTTTGCGATTTGACGATCTATGAACAACGGCGCGCGGCGCCGCTCAGCGCCCGGTCGCCACGGCCGGCGCGGGCTGGCCGGCCGCGCGCGCCATCGCGTCTTCGTGGTGCATCAGGTTCATCGCGGTATGCACGAGCGCCACGTGCGAGAACGCCTGCGGGAAATTGCCGACGAGCCGCCCGGCCACCGGGTCGTATTCCTCCGCGAGCAGCCCCAGGTCGTTCGACAGCGCGAGCAGGCGGCTGAAGAGCCGATGCGCGTCGTCGATCCGGCCGAGCAGCGCGTAGCTGTCGACCAGCCAGAAGCTGCACGCGAGAAACGTGCCCTCGCCCGGCGGCAGGCCGTCGTCGTATTCGGTCGTGCGGTAGCGCATCACGAGCCCGTCGTGCAGCAATTCCCGTTCGATCGCGTCGACCGTGCCGACGATGCGCGGGTCTTCGGGCGGCAGGAAGCCGAGCTGCGGCAGCAGCAGCACGCTCGCGTCGAGCTCGTCGCTGCCGTAGCTCTGCGCGAACGCCTGCTTGCCTTCGTGCCACGCGTTGGCGCAGACGTCCGCATGGATCCGCTCGCGCAGCGCGCGCCAGCGGTCGAGCGAGCCGGGCAGCCGGAACATTTCCGCCGACTTGATCGCTCGGTCGAACGCGACCCACGCCATCACCTTCGAGAACGTGAAATGACGGCGGCCGCCGCGCGTTTCCCAGATGCCTTCGTCGGGCTCCTCCCAGATCTTCTCGAGGTGGTCGAGCAGCGCGCACTGCACGGACCAGACCGTATCGTCGGCCTGCAGGCCGCCCACGCGCGCGAGGTGCAGCGCGGCCATCACCTCGCCGAACACGTCGAGCTGGAGCTGGTTCGCGGCGCCGTTGCCGACGCGCACCGGCTTCGAATCCTGGTAGCCGGGCAGCCAGTCGAGCTCCATTTCCGGCAGCCGGCGCTCGCCGGCGATCCCGTACATGATCTGGATCTGCTCGGGCGAGCCGGCCATCACGCGGCCGAGCCACGTGCGCCACGCGCGCGCCTCGTCGTAGTAGCCGCCGCGCATCAGCGCGAGCAGCGTGATCGTCGCGTCGCGCAGCCAGCAATAGCGGTAGTCCCAGTTGCGGCTGCCGCCGATCTTTTCCGGCAGCGACGTGGTCGGCGCGGCGACGATGCCGCCGGTCGGTTCGTACGCGAGCGCCTTCAGCGTGATCAGCGAGCGGCGCACGGCGGCCGCGTAGCGGCCCTGCACCTGGCAGCGTCCCGACCATTCGAGCCAGTAGTTCTCGGTGCGCGCGAGCATCGACAGCGGGTCGCGCGCCGGCGGCAGCCGCATGTGCGATGCCGCGTAGCCGAGCGAGAACGGCACGCGCTCGTCGGCGCTCACCGTGAATTCCGCGAGCGTATGGAGGTTCTTGCCGGTGAGCGGCACCGGCGTGCGCAGCACGACGGTATCGGGGCCGGCGATGGCCTTCATGCCGTCCTCGCGGGTCAGTTGCGTGACCCACGGAATCGAGAAACCGTAGTCGAAGCGCAACACGAGCTCCATGCGCATCTTCATCGTGCCGTGGCGGCCGACGACGATCCGCACCAGTTCGGACCAGCCGTTGCCGGGCGGCATGAAGTCGATCACGGTGACGGCGCCGTCGGCGCTTTCGTAATCGGTTTCGAGAATCAGCGTGTCGCCGCGATAGCGGCGGGTCGTGTGCGTGATCGCGGCGTCGGCGGCCGGAGCAAGCAGCCAGCGGCCGTGCTCGGGCGTGCCGAGCAGCGCCGCGAAGCAGGCGCCCGAATCGAAGCGGGGCCAGCACAGCCAGTCGACGGAGCCGTCTTTTGCGATCAGCGCGGCCGTGTGGCCGTCGCCGACGAGGGCGTAGTCTTCGATCAGGGCAGGCATGGGCAGGCGTTCCTTGGGTATTCGAGTTCACAATGCGGACGTCGGCGGCCCGGACTTCACGCCCGGGCGCCGCGCCCCGTATACTCGGCCGGGCGGCGGAGCGCATGACGGCCGGCGTTTCGTCCTATCTCAACACTTGAAGCGACTCGACGCAAGGAGGATTCAATGCCCAACCGTTTACGCGAGCGTGACGCACGCGCTTCGACACGAGGGTTCCCGCTTAGGCTCGCTCACTGGATGAAAGGTTTCGCGATCGTGCTTTCCCTGTCCGCGACCCACGCATTCGCGCAGCAATCGTCCGCCCCGGCCGACGGCGTCTACAACCTGCTCGTCGGCACCTATACGGGCGGCGGCAGCGACGGGATCTACGTTTACCGCTTCGATACCAAGACCGGCAGCGTCGCGCCGGTGTCGTCGGCGAAGACCGTGAATCCGTCGTATCTGTTGCCGAGCCGCGACGGTCGCACCGTCTACGCCGTCAACGAACTGCCCGGCGACGACGGGCCGGCGACGCAGCGCGGCGGCGTCAGCGCATTTCGCTTCGACGCGAAGACGGGCGCGCTGAGCTTCATCGACCGCGTATCGTCGGAAGGGAACGATCCTTGCTATCTCGCGCTGTCGCCGGACGGCAAGTATCTCGTGACGGCCAACTACTCGGTCGCGGCCGATCCGGGCGGCAGCTTCGCGGTGTTCCCGCTGCGCGACGACGGCGCGGTCGGGCAGGCCGTGCTGACCGTCCACCACGAAGGTACCGGGCCGGTGAAGGGCCGCCAGGACGGCGCGCACGTGCATTCGACGGTGTTTTCGCCGGATGGCCGCTACCTGTTCGTGCAGGATCTCGGCGCGGACAAGATCTACGGTTACCGCTACACGGTGGACGGCAGTCGCGGGCTGATCAGCCCGACCGACACGCGCTACACGCCGGTGAAGGCCGGCTCGGGCCCGCGTCACATGGTGTTCGGCGCCGACGGCCGGTTCGCGTACGTGACGAGCGAACTCAACGCGTCGGTCGAGGTGTTCGGCTATCACGACGGCAAGCTGACGCCGATCGAGACGGTGCCGATGACGGCGCCGGGCTTCAAGGGCAAGGTCGGCGGCGGCGCGATCCACCTGTCGCCGGACGGGCGCTTCCTGTACGTGAGCAACCGCGGCGACGCGAACGACCTCGTGATCTACGCGGTGAACAAGGCGGACGGCCGGCTCAAGCACGTCGGCCGCCAGTCGAGCCTCGGCAAGACGCCGCGCGAGTTCCTGATCGATCCGACCGGCAAGTGGCTGATCGTCGGCAACCAGGACAGCGACACGTTCTACGTGTTCAGTCGCGATGTCGAAACGGGGCAGCTCGGCGCGAATCCGCAGAAGGTCGCGGTCGGCAAGCCGGTCGATTTCAAGCTGGTGCCGGTGCAGTAAATGAAAAAGGCGCTGCCGAGGCAGCGCCTATGTTGCGGGCGGCCGGTTGCGCGGCGCGCCCGTATCGATGAATCGCGCGGCCGGCGGGCCGCTAGCGTCAGTCGGCCGCGGCCGGCACGAGCACCTCGCGGCTGCCGTTGATGCCCATCGCCGACACGAGGCCGGCCGCTTCCATCTGCTCGACGAGGCGTGCCGCGCGGTTGTAGCCGATGCGCAACTGCCGCTGCACCGACGAGATCGACGCGCGCCGCGTGCGCACGACGAACGCGACGGCTTCGTCGTACAGCGGATCGGCTTCCGCATCCGGCGCATCGCCGAACAGGTCCTGCGTCGCGCCGTCGGCGGCCGGGCCGTCGAGAATCCCTTCCTCGTACTGCGGCTCGCCGAACTGCTTCAGGTACTCGACGATCCGGTGCACTTCCTCGTCGGCGACGAACGCGCCGTGCACGCGCTGCGGATAACCGGTGCCCGGCGGCAGGAACAGCATGTCGCCCATCCCGAGCAGCGACTCCGCGCCCATCTGGTCGAGGATCGTGCGCGAATCGATCTTCGACGACACCTGGAACGCGACGCGCGTCGGAATGTTCGCCTTGATGAGGCCGGTGATCACGTCGACGGACGGCCGCTGGGTCGCGAGGATCAGGTGGATGCCGGCCGCGCGCGCCTTCTGCGCGAGGCGGGCGATCAGCTCCTCGATCTTCTTGCCGGCCACCATCATCAGGTCGGCCAGCTCGTCGATCACGACGACGATCAGCGGCAGCTTCGACAGCGGCTCCGGGTCCTGGGGCGTCAGCGAGAACGGGTTGCCGATCTTCTTTTCCTTCGCTTGCGCGTCGCGGATCTTCTGGTTGAAGCCCGCGAGGTTGCGCACGCCGACGGCCGACATCAGCCGGTAGCGCTTCTCCATTTCGCCGACGCACCAGTTCAGCGCGTTCGCCGCGAGCTTCATGTCGGTGACGACCGGCGCGAGCAGGTGCGGGATGCCTTCGTAGACCGACAGCTCCAGCATCTTCGGGTCGATCATGATGAGCCGCACGTCTTCCGGCGTCGCCTTGTACAGCAGCGACAGGATCATCGCGTTGATCGCGACCGACTTGCCCGAACCCGTCGTGCCGGCCACGAGCATGTGCGGCGCCTTCGCGAGATCGGTGACGACCGGGTGGCCGGTGATGTCCTTGCCCATCGCGATCGTCAGTTGCGACGGCGAATGCTGGTACTGGCGCGATTCGAGGATCTCCGACAGGCGGATCATCTGGCGCTTCGCGTTCGGCAGTTCGAGGCCCATGCAGGTCTTGCCGGGGATCGTCTCGACGACGCGGATCGACGTGAGGCCGAGGCCGCGCGACAGGTCCTTCATCAGCCCGACGATCTGGCTGCCGCGCACGCCGAGCGCGGGTTCGATCTCGAAGCGCGTGATCACGGGGCCGGCCGATGCGCCGACCACCGTCACCGGCACCTTGAATTCCTGCAGCCGCTGTTCGATCACCTGCGCGGTTTGCGCGAGGTGTTCCTCGGTGATCGTTTCGACGTCGTCGGATGCGGGCTCGAGCAGGTCGAGCGTCGGCAGTTCGACGTTGAACGACGCGGGTGCGTGGAATTCGAACG
>NZ_PREY01000012.1:0-213884 GCF_002959955.1 Burkholderia sp. BE12
AATATGAATCACTTCATAAACCTGACTTACTTTAGTGTGAGACTCTTGATACTTTCGCTTTCTGATCCGAGGATCAGCTCGCTTCCATCAAGCGCCCACACTTATCGGCTGTTAATTTTTAAAGAGCATTTCTGCGAGAAACCTGGAGTTTCCCGGCAGCGCTGCGTTTTCAGCAGCAGAGAAGCGAGATTATGAACCGTGTTTCGCAGCTCGTCAACAACTTTTTACCTACATCGTTGCGACTGCGGGGCTCTCTTCCTGCACCGCCAAGGCTCGTTACCACCGAACCTCACCAGCACCGCTTCCCTTCCTCCCGCGCCGTGTTTCCGTTAGCGCGAAAGAGGCGTGATTCTAAGCACCCACCCCCATCCGCGCAAGCCCTTTGTGAAGAAAATTTGAAAAAGCCTCCGTGCGCCGCCGCGCACGGTGGCTTTTGAAGAGCGCACGAAGCAATCACGCCGATGACCGATACCAATCCGTCCCGGATACCTATCGCGGCACCGACCGATCAGCGGTGCTTGAACACAGGCTTGCGCTTCTCGACGAATGCCGCCATCCCTTCCTTCTGGTCTTCCGTTGCGAACAACGAATGGAACAATCGGCGCTCGAAGTGGACGCCTTCAGCCAGTGTCGTTTCGTACGCGCGGTTCACCGACTCCTTGACCATCATGACAGCCGGCAGCGAAAACTCGGCGATCGTCGTCGCGGCGGCAATCGCCTCGTCGAGCAGCTTGTCGGCCGGCAGCACGCGCGATACGAGCCCGGCACGCTCGGCCTCGGCGGCGTCCATGAAGCGCGCGGTCAGGCACATGTCCATTGCCTTCGCCTTCGATACCGCGCGGGGCAAACGCTGCGTGCCGCCCGCACCCGGCATGACGCCCAGCTTGATTTCCGGCTGGCCGAACTTGGCCGTGTCCGCCGCGAAGATGATGTCGCACATCATCGCGAGCTCGCAGCCGCCGCCCAACGCAAAGCCCGAAACCGCGGCAATGATCGGTTTGCGGATCTCGCGGACCGTCTCCCAGTTACGCGTGATGTAGTCGCCCCGATAAGCATCCATATAGGAGTAGGTCGCCATCATGCCGATGTCCGCTCCGGCCGCGAACGCCTTCTCGCTCCCGGTCACGACAATCGCGCCGATATCGTCGTCTGCATCGAACGCCTTCAGCGCAGCGCCCAGCTCGTCCATCAGCGCATCGTTCAGCGCATTCAGCGCCTTCGGACGATTCAGCGTCACCAGACCGACGCGCCCTCGGGTCTCCACCAGGATGTTCTCGTAAGCCATCTCTTTCTCCTCGATCAATGAAATGAGAAACGCCTCGCACATGCGAATAGTTTGATGCTACCATTCTCCGACCAACCGGTCGGTTAATTAATCGATCCGATCCCTCTCAACTTCATCAGGCCGCCGCCATGACCCATGCCCTGTTCACGAAGCACGAAGACACGCTGAAACACGCACTCGCCGCCATCGAGAGCCGCGGGTACTGGAGCCCGTTCGCCGAAATGCCGAGCCCCAAAGTGTACGGGGAAAGCGCAAGCGCGGACGGCGAGGCCGCGTTCAAGTCGCACCTCGACAAGACCTTCGTGCTCGACCAGCCGGCGTCCGGTGAAACGGTCGGCGCCGAGCGCTCGCCGTACGGCATCGCACTGGGCATCCGGTATCCGAAATCGACGCCCGACGCACTGATCGCTGCCGCAGCCGCCGCGCAGCGCACGTGGCGCGAAGCCGGCCCGAGCGCGTGGGTCGGCGTCAGCCTCGAAATCCTTGCGCGCCTGAACCGTGCAAGCTTCGAAGTTGCCTACAGCGTGATGCACACCACGGGGCAAGCCTTCATGATGGCGTTCCAGGCGGGCGGCCCGCACGCGCAGGATCGCGCCCTCGAGGCGGTTGCCTATGCGTGGGACGAACTGCGCCGCATCCCGGCCGATGCGCACTGGGAAAAGCCGCAAGGCAAGAACCCGCCGCTCGCGATGCGCAAGCGCTATACGATCGTGCCGCGCGGCACGGGCGTCGTGCTCGGCTGCTGCACGTTCCCGACCTGGAACGGCTACCCGGGCCTGTTCGCCGATCTGGCAACGGGTAATACCGTGATCGTCAAACCGCACCCGGGCGCGATCCTGCCGCTCGCCATCACGGTGCGGATCGCTCGCGACGTACTGCGCGAAGCCGGGTTCGATCCGAACGTCGTCACGCTCCTCGCGACCGAACCCAACGACGGCGCCCTCGTCCAGGATCTCGCGCTGCGCTCCGAGATCAAGCTGATCGACTTCACCGGCAGCACGCAGAACGGCACGTGGCTCGAACGCCATGCCCACCAGGCGCAGGTCTACACCGAGAAAGCCGGCGTCAACCAGATCGTGATCGACTCGACCGACGACCTGAAGGCCGCCGCCAAGAACATCGCGTTCTCGCTGGCGCTGTACTCCGGCCAGATGTGCACGGCGCCGCAGAACATCTACGTGCCACGCGACGGCATCCGGACGGCCGACGGCCACGCGAGCTTCGACGAAGTCGCCCAAGCGATCGCGATTGCCGTGCAAAAACTCACCGGCGACCCGGCACGCTCGGTCGAACTGATCGGCGCGATCCAGAACGACGGCGTGACCGCGCGCATCGACGACGCGCGCAAACTCGGCCGCGTGCTCGCGGATAGCGTGACCCTCCAGCATCCCGCCTTCCCCGATGCGCGCGTGCGCACGCCCCTCGTGCTGCAACTCGACGTGGCCGACCGCGAGAAATTCACGCAGGAGTGGTTCGGCCCGATCTCGTTCGTGATCGCAACCGATTCGACCGCGCAATCGCTCGATCTGGCTGGTGAAATCGCCGCCGAGCATGGCGCCCTGACCCTCTCCGTCTACAGCACCGACGACGCGATCGTCGACGCCGCACACGACGCGGCGGTACGTGGCGGCGTCGCGCTGTCGATCAACCTGACGGGCGGCGTATTCGTCAATCAGTCGGCCGCGTTCTCCGACTTCCACGGCACGGGCGCGAACCCGGCCGCCAATGCCGCGCTGGCCGACCCGGCATTCGTCGCCAACCGGTTCCGCGTGGTCCAGAGCCGCGTCCATGTTGCCCCGAAAGCGGTACCTGCGGAAGCTGGCCAAATGGCATAACCCGAATGGCCGACGTGCAAACGCCGCCATGTTCTCTACCATGAACGAATCCGCCACCCGGCGGGTTCGTCACTCACCGATACGCTCATGACAGACGCCTACATCTGCGACGCGATTCGCACTCCCATCGGCCGCTACGGCGGCGCCCTGAAAGATGTCCGCGCCGACGATCTCGGCGCGGTGCCGCTCATGGCGCTGATCGAGCGCAACCGCGACGTCGACTGGGCGGCGATCGACGACGTGATCTACGGTTGCGCGAACCAGGCTGGCGAGGACAACCGCAACGTCGCGCGCATGTCGGCGCTGCTGGCGGGCCTGCCCACTGCCGTGCCGGGCACGACGCTGAACCGACTGTGCGGCTCCGGAATGGATGCGGTGGGCACGGCCGCGCGCGCGATCAAGGCAGGTGAAGCGCGCCTGATGATCGCAGGTGGTGTCGAGAGCATGACGCGCGCGCCGTTCGTGATGGGCAAGGCCGCGAGCGCGTTCGCGCGGCAGGCCGACATCTTCGATACGACGATCGGCTGGCGCTTCGTCAATCCGCTGATGAAGCAGTTGTATGGCGTCGATTCGATGCCGGAGACGGCTGAGAACGTCGCGGTCGATTACCACATCAGCCGCGCGGATCAGGACCTGTTCGCGCTGCGCAGCCAGCAGAAGGCCGCGCGGGCACAGCAGGACGGCACGCTCGCTGAGGAAATCGTCGCAGTCACGATTGCGCAGAAGAAAGGCGACGCCGTCGTCGTGTCGCGCGACGAGCATCCACGCGAGACGTCGCTCGACGCGCTCGCGAAGCTGAAGGGCGTTGTGCGCCCGGACGGCTCGATCACGGCCGGCAACGCGTCGGGTGTCAACGACGGCGCCTGCGCGCTGCTGCTCGCCAATGCGCAGGCGGCCGACCAGTATGGCCTGCGCCGCCGCGCGCGCGTGGTCGGCATGGCGACGGCCGGCGTCGAACCGCGCGTGATGGGTATCGGTCCCGCGCCGGCCACGCAGAAACTGCTGCACCAGCTCGGCATGCGCATCGACCAGTTCGACGTGATCGAACTGAACGAAGCGTTCGCGTCGCAAGGTCTCGCGGTGCTGCGCATGCTCGGCGTCGCCGACGACGATCCGCGCGTGAATCCGAACGGCGGTGCGATCGCGCTCGGCCACCCGCTCGGCGCATCGGGCGCGCGGCTCGTCACTACGGCGCTCCATCAACTCGAGCGTACCGGCGGCCGCTTCGCGCTCTGTACGATGTGCATCGGCGTCGGTCAGGGCATCGCGCTCGCGATCGAACGTGTGTAACCGACGCGCCGCGCGCCTATAACGAAGTCTTGAAGGAGACACTGCATGTCCTATCAGGCGATCCTGCTGGATATCGATCAAGCCGCGCGCGTGGCCACGGTCACGCTCAACCGCCCCGACAAGCTGAACAGCTTCACGCGGGCGATGCATCGCGAACTGCAGTCCGCGCTCGATGAAGTCGAGGCGGCCGGTGCACGCGCGCTGATTCTGACGGGTGCGGGCCGCGGCTTTTGCGCAGGCCAGGATCTGGCCGACCTCGACTTCACGCCAGGCGCTCCCACCGACCTCGGCACGCTGATCGACGAGCATTTCAATCCGCTGATCCGCCGCCTCCAGCGTCTGCCGATTCCGGTGATCGCCGCGGTCAACGGCACGGCGGCCGGCGCCGGCGCGAATCTCGCACTTGCGTGCGACCTCGTGTTCGCCGCCCGCTCGAGCAGCTTCATCCAGGCCTTCGTCAAGATCGGGCTCGTACCCGATTCGGGCGGCACATGGTTCCTGCCGCAACGCGTCGGCATGGCACGCGCGCTGGGGCTCGCGCTGACCGGCGACAAGCTCGGCGCCGAACAGGCCGAACAGTGGGGCCTGATCTGGCGTGCGGTCGACGACGACGCGCTCGCCGCGACGGCCCGCCAGCTTGCCACCCAGCTCGCGCAGCAGCCGACGCTCGCCATCGCATCGATCAAGCAGTCGATGCGAGACAGCGTCACGAACACGCTCGATCAGCAGCTCGACCTGGAGCGCGACCTGCAGCGCAAGCTCGGCCGGTCGGACGACTATGCGGAAGGTGTGAAGGCCTTCATCGAGAAGCGCGCACCGCGCTTCGAGGGGCGTTGACATGACGAACGCCACCGCCACGCTCGACCCCGATTCGCTCGCCCGCGCCACCGCACAGGCCATGTACGACGCCGACGCCTGCAGCCGCGCGTTCGGCATGGAAATCGCCGAAGTACGCGCCGGCTACGCCCGCCTGCAGATGCGCGTGCGGCCTGAATTCCTGAACGGGCACCAGACCTGTCACGGCGGGATCATCTTCACGCTCGCCGATTCGACGTTCGCGTTCGCGTGCAACTCGTACAACCTGAATGCGGTCGCGGCCGGCTGCTCGATCGAATTCCTGCGCCCCGTGCACGGTGGTGACGTGCTGACGGCCGAGGCAATCGAGCAGGCGCGCGCCGGACGACACGGCATCTACGACATCCGCGTCACGAACCAGACAGGCGACACGGTCGCGATGTTTCGCGGCAAATCCGCCCAGATCAAGGGCACGGTCATTCCGGAAGACCGCTGACGTCGACGGCTCGCCCATAACAAACACTGGAGACATGCATGACTACCCCGCTACCGCTCGAGCCGATCGAGACCGCCTCACGCGACGAGTTGACCGCGCTGCAGCTCGAACGCCTCAAATGGTCGCTCCGGCACGCGTATGACCACTCGCCCGTCTATCGCCGCAAGTTCGACGAAGCGGGCGTGCATCCGGACGACCTGAAAACGCTCGCCGACCTGTCGCGCTTTCCGTTCACGACCAAGGGCGACCTGCGCGACAGTTATCCGTTCGGGATGTTCGCGGTGCCGCACGACCAGATCTCGCGCATCCACGCCTCGTCGGGCACCACCGGCAAGCCGACGGTCGTCGGCTATACGGCCGCCGACATCGACACGTGGGCGAATCTCGTCGCACGCTCGATCCGCGCCGCCGGTGCGCGCCGCGGCGATAAGGTGCACGTCAGCTACGGCTACGGGCTGTTCACGGGCGGGCTCGGCGCACACTACGGCGCCGAACGTGCAGGGTTGACCGTGATCCCGTTCGGCGGCGGCCAGACCGAAAAGCAGGTCCAGCTGATCCAGGATTTCCGGCCCGACATCATCATGGTCACGCCGAGCTACATGCTGTCGATCGCCGACGAGATCGAGCGCCAGGGCCTCGATCCCGTGCAGAGTTCGCTGCGCATCGGCATCTTCGGCGCGGAGCCGTGGACCAACGACATGCGCGTCGCGATCGAACAGCGGATGGGCATCGACGCGGTCGACATCTACGGGCTATCCGAAGTGATGGGCCCGGGCGTCGCGTCCGAATGCGTCGAGACCAAGGACGGCCCCACCATCTGGGAAGACCACTTCTATCCGGAAATCATCGATCCGGAAACCGGCGAAGTGCTGCCGGACGGCCAACTCGGCGAGCTCGTGTTCACGTCGCTGACGAAGGAAGCGCTGCCGATCGTCCGCTATCGCACCCGCGACCTCACGCGCCTGTTGCCGGGCACCGCCCGGACGATGCGTCGGATGGAAAAGATCACCGGCCGGTCGGACGACATGATGATCGTGCGCGGCGTCAACGTGTTCCCGACGCAAATCGAGGAACAGTTGCTCAAGCAGCGCGCGCTCGCGCCGCACTATCAGATCGTGCTGACGAAGGAAGGCCCGCTCGACGTGCTGACGCTCAACGTCGAGCCGTGCCCGGAGACCGCGCCCGATACCGCGGCGATCCATGCGGCAAAACAGGCGCTCGCGTACGACATCAAGTCGCTGATCGGCGTGACGGCCGTGATCAACGTGCTGCCCGTGAACGGCATCGAGCGCTCGGTCGGCAAGGCACGCCGCGTCGTCGACAAGCGCAAGGGCTGAGGTCGCTCGCCGCGCGTGCGTCGCGCAGCGGCGAATCCGTGCCTGCAAACGAAACAGCCCGGCCGGCCAACGCCGATCGGGCTGCGCTACTCCAAAGCATCGTTCGATGCGACACGCACCGCATGACGCGAACCGAAATCACATGGGCACACCGGCGATCAGGCCGGCACGCCCCACGCGCACGAGGCGCGCCATCCATGCCGCGTCTCGCTCGCGAGCAACCATCCAGCCAGCCCGCGCCACCCCAAATCACGAGTTCGGGAACAGCAGCCACATCCGGCCGACCTGCTTCATCCGGCCGGCCTGGTCGCCCGCGTCATCGCCGAGCCCCCAGAAATAGTCTGCCCGCACGCCGCCCTTGATCGCCGAGCCCGTATCCTGCGCGAACACGAGCCGGTTCATCGGCGTATTCGTCAGAGGACGCGTGGTCTGCAGGAACACCGGCGTGCCGAGCGGGATCGACGACGGATCGACCGCGATCGAGCGCTCCGGCGTCAGCGGGACGCCGAGCGCGCCGATCGGACCGTCCGCGCCGCCGTGCGGCGCATCTTCCTTGGTCGGCATGTCGCGGAAGAACACGAAGCGCGGATTCGTGTCGAGCAACGCGTCGACGCGCGTCGGGTTCGCCTTCGCCCAGGCCTTGATGCCCTGCATCGTCGCCTGTGCGGGCGTCAGCTCACCGCGATCGAGCAGCCACTTGCCGATCGAACGGTACGGCTGATTGTTGGTGCCGCCGAAGCCGACCCGCATCACCGAACCGTCGTCGAGCAGCACGCGACCCGAGCCCTGCACCTGCAGGAAGAACGCCTCGATCGGATCGTCGACCCACACGAGTTCGTTGCCGTTCAGGATGCCGGCGCGCTCGAGCTGCGCGCGTGCCGGCAGCGCGGCACCCGCGCGATAGCCGGCCGGCCAGCGATAGAGCGCGTACTGATAGGGGCCGCGGCGCACGCGCGACCCGTGCAGCAGCGGCTCGTAATAGCCGGTCACGAGCCCGTCGAGCGTACCGTCGGTATTCGCGAACTGGAAGGGCGTGAAATACGTTTCGAAGAAGGTGCGCGCGCTGCTGACGTCGAGCTCGTCGAGCCGGTCGGCGGCCGCGCAAGCACGCGCCCAGGCCGGCTGGCGCGCGAGCCGCGCGCAGTTCTGCCGCAGCGCGGCCGCCGCGCCGATCAGCGAATCGTCCTGCCAGCCCGGCACCTGCTGCCACGCGACCGGCGTGAGCCGCTTCGCGGCGACCTGCCCCGGCACGATCGCCGCGCCGGTCGGCGGCTTCAGCGCGGAGGTTCGCGTCGGCGCGCCGCCGCACGCCGCGAGCAGCGCCGCCGCCGCGGCTGCGGCCATCCACCCGGCCAGCCGGGGCCCAAACCACATACAATGTCCGTTCTTGATGGAAACCGCCATGTCAGATTTTCTCGACCAATATCCGATGCTCATCTTCGCGCTCGAAGCCTTCGTAGCGCTTGCCTTGCTGATCTTCATCGTCGTGTGGACGTCGTCGGGCAGAAAGAAGCAGGCCCGCCGCAACGACCGCCAGCCGCGCTGACGCGCGCCGCACGCTCAATGCAGCGTGCGCGGCATGTGCAGGGCGAACTCGTCGACCGGCGCCTCGAAACGCTCGCCGTCCTCCGCCACGCAGAAGTACGCACCGCGCATCGTGCCGACCGGCGTCGCGATCACGGCCCAGCTCGTGTATTCGAAATGCTCGCCCGGCTGCAGCAGCGGCTGGTGCCCGACGACGCCGAGCCCCTTCACTTCCTGCACATGGCTCTCGCTGTCCGTGATGATCCAGTGACGCGCGATCAGCTGCGCCGCGACCTGCCCGGTGTTACGGATGGTCAGCGTGTACGCGAATGCGTATTGACGGTGATCGGGGTCGGATTGTTCCGGCAAGTAGCTGGTTTTCACCGAAACGGTGAACTGATACTGACTCATGATGTGTCCGCTGTAGGTAACCGTGCGCGCCGACTCGAGCGGCCGGGCCGCGGGCGCGCCGCATTGGTTCGGCATTCTATGCGCAATCGGGCCGCAACCGCACGGCCTGCCGCCGCGCACCGGGTCGCCGGACGGTAGAATGACGGTTTTGCGCCGCAACGTCCCCGCTCCCCTGTCATGACTCAATTCCGCATCGCTCCCAGCATTCTGTCGGCCGACTTTGCACGGCTCGGCGAAGAAGTCCGCAACGTGGTCGCCGCCGGCGCCGACTGGATTCACTTCGACGTGATGGACAACCATTATGTGCCGAACCTCACGATCGGCCCGCTCGTCTGCGAGGCGATCCGCCCGCACGTGCAGGTGCCGATCGACGTGCACCTGATGGTGCGCCCGGTCGACCGGATCGTGCCCGATTTCGCGAAGGCCGGCGCGAACCTGATCAGCTTCCACCCGGAAGGCTCGGACCACATCGACCGTACGCTGTCGCTGATCCGCGATCACGGCTGCAAGGCCGGCCTCGTGTTCAATCCGGCCACGCCGCTGAACTACCTCGACCACGTGATGGACCGCCTCGACTTCGTGCTGCTGATGTCGGTGAACCCCGGCTTCGGCGGCCAGTCGTTCATTCCGGAAACGCTGAACAAGCTGCGCGAGGCGCGCGCCCGCATCGACGCGTACACCGAACGCACGGGCCGCGAGATCCTGCTCGAAGTGGACGGCGGCGTGAAGACCGACAACATCGCGGAAATCGCGGCGGCCGGCGCCGACACGTTCGTCGCGGGTTCGGCGATCTTCGGCAAGCCCGACTATCGCAAGGTGATCGACGAGATGCGCGCGGCGCTCGCCACCGTCGAGCGGAGCTGACGCCGTGGCCGACTCGTCGTTCGCCGGCCACGCGCCGGCCGGGGCCGCCACGGACGCGGCCGCGATCCGCTTCGCCGCGCCGCGCATCGATGCCGCACTGATCGACCTCGACGGCACGATGGTCGACACGGCCGACGATTTCACGGCCGGCCTGAACGGGATGCTCGCGCAGCTCGGCGCGCCGGCCACGTCGCGCGACGAAGTGATCGGCTACGTCGGCAAGGGCTCCGAACACCTGATCCAGAGCGTGCTGAAGCCGCGCTTCGCGGCCGATGAAGCGCACGCGCGCTTCGACGACGCGCTCGCGATCTACCAGACCGAATACGCGAAGATCAACGGTCGCCACACGCGTCTCTATCCGGACGTGGCAGCCGGGCTCGACGCACTGCGCGCGGCCGGCATCCGGCTCGCGTGCGTGACGAACAAGCCGCACCGCTTCGCGGTCGAGCTGCTCGAACAATACGGGCTGGCCGGCTGCTTCGGCATCGTGCTGGGCGGCGACAGCGTCGCGCGCAAGAAGCCCGACCCGCTGCCGATGCTGACGGCCTGCGAGGCACTCGGCGTCGCGCCGGACACCGCGGTCGCGATCGGCGACTCGGAAAACGACGCGCTGGCAGGCCGCGCGGCCGGAATGGCGACGCTGACGGTGCCGTACGGCTACAACCACGGCAAAGCTATACAAACGATAAATTCGGATGGTATAGTCGATTCGTTGCTGGTCGCGGCTCGCGCAATTTCCGCGCACAACGCCGGCCGGCCAACCTTCTGATTATTTCTTCCATCCGCATGTTTCTGAATAAAAAACGGAGTCTGAGCAGCATCGACCGGGGAGCCTGGCCCTGGCGTCGCTGGTCGCGCTAACCTCTTCGATGAGGTACGCTGAAGCACGTCTTCAGCGCCGTTTTTTATCTCGCTGCGCATCCGCGCGCCGATCGTCGCACCACCTCGAGTTCCACCGCGCCCGAACGCTTGCGTTCAGGATCGGCCGCAGGCTCGCGACGTTCACGCCCGGAGTGCCGGCCGGCAACAGGCACTTCTCGATCGACCGCCCTTTCGCCGACGGCCATCCGCGCAGCGTCAAGTGATCCCTGGCGCACGCGCCGCTCGTCCCGAACAGGACCGGAACATGACCGAACTCGAATTCCAATCGCTCGCGAACGAAGGCTACAACCGCATCCCGCTGATCGCGGAAGCGCTCGCCGATCTCGAAACGCCGCTGTCCCTCTACCTGAAGCTGGCCCAGCCCGAACGCGCGGGCGCCAACTCGTTCCTGCTCGAATCGGTGGTCGGCGGCGAACGTTTCGGCCGCTACTCGTTCATCGGCCTGCCCGCCCGCACGCTCGTGCGTACCCGCAACGGCGTGTCGGAAGTCGTGCGCGACGGCCAGGTCGTCGAGACGCACGACGGCGACCCGTTCCAGTTCATCGAATCGTTCCAGGCCCGCTTCAAGGTCGCGCAGCGCCCGGGCCTGCCGCGCTTCTGCGGCGGCCTCGCCGGCTACTTCGGCTACGACGCGGTGCGCTATATCGAGAAGAAGCTCGCGAACACCGCGCCGCGCGACGATCTCGGGCTGCCCGACATTCAGTTGCTGCTGACCGAGGAAGTCGCGGTGATCGACAACCTCGCCGGCAAGCTGTACCTGATCATCTACGCGGACCCGGGCCAGCCCGAAGCGTACGCGAAGGCAAAACAGCGCCTGCGCGAGCTGAAGCAGCGCCTGCGCACGACCGTGCAGCCGCCCGTCACGTCGGCGAGCGTGCGCACCGAGACGTTCCGCGAATTCAGGAAGGACGACTATCTGGCCGCCGTGCGTCAGGCAAAGGAATACATCGCGGCCGGCGAGCTGATGCAGATTCAGGTCGGCCAGCGGCTGACGAAGCCGTACCGCGACAATCCGCTGTCGCTGTATCGCGCGCTGCGTTCGCTGAATCCGTCGCCGTACATGTATTACTACAACTTCGGCGATTTCCACGTGGTCGGCGCGTCGCCGGAAATCCTGGTGCGCCAGGAAAAACGCGGCGAGGACCAGATCGTCACGATCCGGCCGCTCGCCGGCACGCGCCCGCGCGGCAACACGCCCGAGCGCGACGCGGAACTCGCGACCGAGCTGCTGAACGATCCGAAGGAAATCGCCGAGCACGTGATGCTGATCGACCTCGCGCGCAACGACGTCGGCCGCATCGCGGAGATCGGCTCGGTGCAGGTGACCGACAAGATGGTGATCGAGAAGTACTCGCACGTGCAGCACATCGTCAGCTCGGTCGAAGGCACGCTGAAGCCCGGCATGACGAACTACGACGTGCTGCGCGCGACGTTCCCGGCCGGCACGCTGTCCGGCGCGCCGAAGGTGCGCGCGATGGAACTGATCGACGAGCTCGAGCCGGTCAAGCGCGGGCTGTACGGCGGTGCGGTCGGCTACCTGTCGTTCTCGGGCGAGATGGATCTCGCGATCGCGATCCGCACGGGCCTGATCCACAACGGCAACCTATACGTGCAAGCGGCGGCCGGCGTCGTCGCGGATTCGGTGCCCGAATCCGAATGGCAAGAGACCGAGAACAAGGCGCGCGCGGTGCTGCGGGCGGCCGAACAGGTCCAGGACGGCCTCGATAGCGACTTCTGACCGGAGACTGACCATGCTGCTCATGATCGACAACTACGACTCGTTTACCTACAACCTGGTCCAGTACTTCGGCGAACTCGGCGAGGACGTGCGCACCTACCGCAACGACGAAATCACGCTCGACGACATCGCGCGCCTGAATCCCGACACCATCTGCCTGTCGCCGGGCCCGAGCAATCCGCAACATGCGGGCATCACGCTCGACGTGCTGCGCGAATTCGCGGGCAAGAAGCCGATCCTCGGCGTCTGCCTCGGCCACCAGGCGATCGGCGAAGCGTTCGGCGGCCGCGTCGTACGCGCGAAGACCATCATGCATGGCAAGGTGAGCCGGATCGAAACCGACTGCCGCGGCGTGTTCGCCGATCTGCCGAAGCATTTCGACGTCACGCGCTATCACTCGCTCGCGATCGAACGCGAATCGCTGCCCGACTGCCTCGAGGTGTCCGCGTGGACCGACGACGGCGAGATCATGGGCGTGCGCCACAAGACGCTGCCGGTCGAAGGCGTGCAGTTCCACCCGGAATCGATCCTGTCCGAGCACGGCCATGCGCTACTCGAGAATTTCCTGAAACAGAACCGCGCCGTGGCCGGCGCGACCGCACCGGCTGCCTGACGGGAGACGCACGATGACGATTACCCCGCAGGAAGCGCTGCAGCGCACGATCGAACACCGCGAGATCTTCCACGACGAAATGCTGCACCTGATGCGGCTGATCATGCGCGGCGACATGTCGCCCGTGATGGCGGCCGCGATCATCACCGGGCTGCGCGTGAAGAAGGAAACGATCGGCGAGATCGCCGCCGCCGCGACCGTGATGCGCGAATTCGCGAACCACGTCGAGGTGCAGGACAACTCGAATTTCGTCGACATCGTCGGCACCGGCGGCGACGGCTCGCACACGTTCAACATCTCGACCGCGTCGATGTTCGTCACGGCGGCCGCGGGCGCGAAGGTCGCGAAACACGGCAACCGCGGCGTGTCGAGCAAGTCCGGCAGCGCCGACGTGCTCGAGGCGCTCGGCGTGAACATCGACCTGCAGTCGGACCAGGTGGCCGCATCGATCGCCGAAACCGGCATGGGCTTCATGTTCGCGCCGAACCATCACCCGGCGATGAAGAACATCGCGGCCGTGCGCCGCGAGCTCGGCGTGCGCACGATCTTCAACATCCTCGGCCCGCTGACCAATCCGGCCGGCGCGCCGAATCAGCTGATGGGCGTGTTCCACGCCGACCTCGTCGGCATCCAGGTCCGCGTGATGCAGCGCCTCGGCGCGCAGCACGTGCTCGTCGTGTACGGCAAGGACGGGATGGACGAGGTGTCGCTCGGCGCCGCGACGCTCGTCGGCGAATTGCGCGACGGCAAGGTGCACGAATACGAGATCCATCCGGAGGACTTCGGTCTGCAGATGGTGTCGAACCGCACGCTGAAGGTGGAAAATGCCGACGAATCGCGCACGATGCTGCTCGGCGCGCTGGACAACCAGCCGGGCGTCGCACGCGAGATCGTCACGCTGAACGCGGGTACCGCGCTCTACGCGGCCAATATCGCCGAGTCGATCGCGGACGGCATCCAGCTGGCCCGTGAAGCGATCGCGAGCGGCAAGGCGCGCGAGAAAGTCGACGAACTCGTGCGCTTCACGCAGCAGTTCAAGCGCTGACTCCCCTTACGAATCAAGCAGGAACCCATATGAGCGACATTCTCGACCGAATCATCGCCGTCAAGCGCGAAGAAGTGGCGGCGGCCATGCGCAGCGCGCCGCTCGAGGCACTGAAACTGGAAGCCTCCGCGCGGGACCTGCGCGACTTCGTCGGCGCGCTGCGGACGAAGCACGCGGCCGGCGACGCCGCCGTGATCGCCGAAATCAAGAAGGCAAGCCCGTCGAAAGGCGTGCTGCGCGAGCATTTCGTGCCGGCCGACATCGCGCGCTCGTATGCGGCGCACGGCGCCGCCTGCCTGTCGGTGCTGACCGACGAGCAGTTCTTCCAGGGCGGCGTCCGCTACCTCGAGGAAGCGCGCGCGGCCTGCACGCTGCCGGTGCTGCGCAAGGACTTCATCGTCGACGCGTACCAGATCGTCGAAGCCCGCGCGATGGGCGCCGACGCGATCCTGCTGATCGCCGCCGCGCTCGACACGCCGCTGATGCAGGATCTGGAAGCCTATGCGCACTCGCTCGGCCTCGCGGTGCTGGTCGAAGTGCACGACCGCAACGAGATGGAACAGGCGCTGACGCTCAAGACGCCGCTGCTCGGCATCAACAACCGCAACCTGCGCACGTTCGAGACGTCGATCCAGACCACGCTCGACATGCTCGACATGATTCCGTCGGATCGCATCGTCGTGACCGAATCGGGCATCCTGTCGCGCACCGACGTCGACACGATGCGCGCGGCGAACGTGAACACGTTCCTCGTCGGCGAGGCGTTCATGCGCGCCGACCAGCCGGGCGCGGAACTCGCACGGATGTTCTTCTGATGGCGATCGAAAAGGAAATCAAGCTCGCGTTGCCGGCCGGTCAGGCCGATGCCGCACGCCGCTTCTTCGACACGCTGACCGGCGAACCCGGTCGCGACATCACGCTCGCGAACGTCTATTACGACACGCCCGATCTCGCGCTGGCGCGCTCGAAGAGCGCGGTGCGCGTGCGCCGCACGCCGGACGGCTGGCTGCAGACGTTCAAGACGGTCGGCAGCGCGGAAGGCGGCCTGCACCGCCGCCACGAATGGGAACTCCCGGTCGCGGGCGACGCGCTCGACATCGACGCGCTCGTCGCGGCCTGCGACGTGCCGGAAGCCGCCGCCGCGCTGAATGATGCGGCAGGCGCACTGTACGCGCTGTTCCGCACGGATTTTTCGCGTACGCTGTGGCGCATCGCAATCGGCGGCGCGACCGTCGAGGCCGCGGTGGACCTCGGCGAGATCGTCGTCCAGGCGGAACACGAAACGCGCCGCGAACCGATCAGCGAAATCGAACTCGAACTGATCGACGGCCCGGAAACGGCGCTCGCGACGCTCGCCGCCGAACTGCAGCAGGCGCTGCCGGGCCTCGTTCCCGAAAACATCAGCAAGGCGCAGCGCGGCTACCGGCTGCGCGCGCAATAAACACGCATCACGCATGGCAACCCGCAAGACTTCCCGCGCGCCGCAACAGGCGTCGCTGTTCGACGATCCCGTGCCGGAAACGGCACCGGCCGATATTCCGTCCGCGGCTTCCGAGCCGCCCGCGGCCCGGCGAAAATCCGCGAAGAAGGCGGCCGCACCGGCGCCCGCGCCGGCCCCGACCGCCTCCGCACCGCGGCCCGTCGTCGCCGACGTGCCGCATCTCGCCGCGCAATTCGACGCGCTGCCGGCCGTCTGGCGCGACGTGCTGAAACCGTTCACCGACAGCGACGCGTACGCGCCGCTGTGCCGCTTCGTCGATGAAGAGCGCGCGGCCGGCAAGACGGTGTACCCGACCGACGTGTTCCGCGCGCTGCGCCTGACGAGCCCGGACGACGTGAAGGTCGTGATCCTCGGCCAGGACCCGTATCACGGCGACGACCGCGGCACGCCGCAGGCGCACGGCCTCGCGTTCTCGGTGCCGCCTGCCGTTCGCACGCCGCCGTCGCTGCGCAACATCTTCAAGGAAATCGCCGCGAACTTCGGTCACGACACGCCGCGTCACGGCTGCCTCGATACATGGGCGCGCCAGGGCGTGCTGTTGCTCAACACCGTGCTGACGGTCGAGCGCGGCGCGGCCGCGAGCCACGCGAAGCGCGGCTGGGAGCAATGCACGGACACGTTGATCCGCGAGCTCGCCGGCCGCCATCGCGGGCTCGTGTTCATGCTGTGGGGCGCGCACGCGCAGGCGAAGCGCGCACTGTTCGACGCGAACGCGCACTGCGTGCTCGAGGCGCCGCATCCGTCGCCGCTGTCCGCGCACCGCGGGTTCCTCGGCTGTCGCCATTTCGCGCTCGCGAACGACTATCTGGTCGATGCGGGCCGCGAACCGATCGACTGGCGCCTGCCGGACGTGGCCGAAACGCTCGCGTAACGGTCTCGGCGCCGAGTTCGCCACACGAATGCAAAAACGCCGCGTCCCTTTTGGGGGCGCGGCGTTTTTTATCGGGCGATGCAGCGGGTGCGTCGCACCCACGTCCACCCGACGCGTTACGCGGCGGCGATCGCTTCGCGTGCGCTGGCCAGCGCGGCGCTCTGCGCATCCGGGCCGAGGTTCAGGCCTTCCGCGAAGATGAAGCTCACGTCGGTCATGCCGACGAAGCCGAGGAACGTGCGCAGGTACGGCGTCTGGCTGTCGTTCGGCGTACCGGCGTACTTGCCGCCGCGCGCCGTCACCACGTGAACCTTCTTGCCCTTGATCAGGCCTTCCGGACCGTTCTCGGTGTAGCGGAACGTGACGCCCGCGCGGGCGATCCAGTCGAAGTACGTCTTCAGTTGCGACGAGATGCCGAAGTTGTACATCGGGGCGCCGATCACGATGATGTCGGCAGCCTGCAGCTCGGCGATCAGCGCATCGCTCTTCGCGACGATCGCATTCTGTTCCGCGGTGCGCTTGTCGGCCGGCGTGAAGAACGCGCCGAGCACCGATTCGTCGAGGTGCGGCAGCGCATCGGCCAGCAGGTCGCGCACCACGACGTTCGCGCCGGGGTTCGATTGTTGCAGCTTTGCCGTTAGTTCATTGGCGAGCAGCGTGGATTGCGCACCTTGCGAACGCGCGGCGGAATTGATTTGCAGAATGGTCGTCATGTCAGGCTCCGGTAGGGTTGCGCTTCGGTAGCGCGAGTGACGCCATTGTGCGTGGCCGCATGACCGCGAAAAAGCGGGTTCAGGGCGACGGATTGTTGCAGCAGCGGAACAATGCTCGATCGCGCCCCGATACCCACCCGGGTACGTTTATCCCTTCAGCCAGGCTTCGCGAGCCTTCGTGGCCGCAGCCGGCTTCGCGGCGGCGGTCAGCCGGTAGCGGGTGACTTCCGGGCCGTCGAGCTTCAGTTTCGCGGTGCGCAGCTCGTCGCGGCGGAACGCGTGAACCTCGACCTTGTCGCCCGGCCGGTAGCGCGAGAGCAGCGCATCGAGGTTCGTGCCCGTCACGCGCAAGCCGTCCACCGCGATCAGCGTGTCGCCGGCCGACAGCCCCGCGCGATGCGCGGCGCCCCCTTCGTAGACCGCCGCGAACGTGCAGTCCGCGCCGCCGCGCAAGCGCGCGCCGAGCGTCGGCTTCGCGGCGGCGCCGATCGCGACGTCGGGCGCCAGCGTCACGCCGAACGGCGCGAGCAGGTCGCCGAGCGGCAGGTCGCGCGTGCCGTGCACGGCGTCGGCGAACAGGCGGCCGAGCGCGACGCCCGTCGCCTCTTCGATCAGCGCCTCGACTTCGTTTTCTTCCACGCCCGCCTGCTTGCCGCGATAGAAGTCGCGGCCGTAGCGTTGCCACAGCAGACGCATCACGTCGTCGAGCGACTTCCGGTTGCGCGTCTGCGCGCGGATCGCGAGATCGAATGCCAGCGCCACGAGCGAACCCTTCGTGTAATAGCTGACGATCGCGTTGGTTGCGTTCTCGTCCTGACGGTAGTACTTGATCCACGCGTCGAACGAGCTTTCCGCGACGCTCTGCTTGAGCCGGCCCGTGCCGCGCAGCACGCCGCCGACCGTGCGGCCGAGCGCCGCGAAATATTCGTCCTGCGACATCAGCCCGCTGCGGACCAGCATCAGGTCGTCGTAATACGACGTGAAGCCCTCGAACAGCCACAGCAGCGACGTGTAGTTCTCGCGCGTGAGGTCGTACGGCACGAACGCCGCCGGCTTGATGCGCTTCACGTTCCACGTGTGGAAATACTCGTGGCTGCAGAGGCCGAGATACGTGCGATAGCCTTCCGTCGTTTCGGGTCGCCCCTTCACCGGCAGGTCGGTACGGTTGCAGATCAGCGCGGTCGACGCGCGATGCTCGAGGCCGCCGTAGCCGTCGCTGACCGCGAGCGTCATGAACACGTAGCGGTCCATCGGCGCCTTCTTCGACTTCGGCTCGAACAGCGCGATCTGCGCTTCGCACACGCGTTTCAGGTCGGTACGCAGCCGCTCCAGGTCGAGCTGCGTCACGCGCCCGGCGATCACGATGTCGTGCGGCACGCCGTGCGCGTCGAACGTCGCGAGCGCGAATTCGCCGATCGTCACCGGATGGTCGGAGAGTTCGTCGTAGTTCGACGCACGATACGCGCCGAAGCCGTAGCGCTTCGTGCCGCGCGCCTCGGGCAGCGCGGTGCCGACGCGCCACGTGCGGAACGCCGCGCCGGCCGGTTTCGCGATGTCGACTTCGCACGGCGCGTCCTCGCGGCCGGCGACGCTCAGGAACACGGCCGTCGCGTTGAAGAAGCCGCCCGACTCGTCGAGATACGCGGAGCGCACCGACAGGTCCCATGCATAGACGTCGTAGCGCAGCGTCAGCGCGCCGGTCACGGGCGCGGCTTGCCACGTGTGCTTGTCGGTCTTCGCGATGCGCACCTTGCGGCCCGCGTCGTTGAATGCGACGAGCGTCACGATATTGCGCGCGAACTCGCGCACGAGGTAGCTGCCCGGAATCCACACCGGCAGCGAGAAACGCTGGCCTTCGGGATCGGGATCGGCAACCGTCACCGTCACTTCGAACAGGTGCGCGGCAAGATCTTTCGGGACAATCGAATAGCGGATCGGCTGAGTCATCGTGGCAATCGGTCGAATACGGCGGCGAAAACGAAGAGAGGCGCCGGCAGATCATGCGGGCGCCCCTCGCTGGCCGGGCCATGCGCCCGGCGTGCAGTCGGTTACTTGCTCGAGGCGAGCGCCTGGTTGAGCTGGTCGGCCGATACCGCGCCCGGCAGGCGGCGGCCGTCCGGCAGGAAAATCGTCGGCGTGCCCGTGACGTTCATCCCGCGGCCGAGCGCGAGGTTCTTGTCGAGCGCGGTAGTGTCGCAAGTACCGGCGCCGGACGGCGCGCGGTGGTCGAGCATCCAGCTTTCCCACGTCTTCGCGCGGTCGGTCGCACACCAGATCGCCTTCGACTTCGCGGTCGAATCCGGCGACAGCACCGGGTACAGGAACGTGTAGACGGTCACGTTGTCGATCGACTGCAGCGTCGTCTCGAGCTTCTTGCAGTACGGGCAGTTCGGATCGGAGAACACCGCGATCTTGCGGGCGCCGTTGCCCTTGACGACCTTGATCGCATTCGCGAACGGCAGGCTCGCGAAGTCGATCTTGTTGATTTCGGACAGGCGGGCGTCGGTCAGGTTCTTGTGCGTCCTGGCGTCGACGAGATCGCCGAGCAGCACGTAGTCGCCGGCCGCGTCGCTATAGATGATCTGCGAGCCGAGGTTCACTTCGTAAAGGCCTGCAACCGGCGATTTCGACACGCTCTTGATCGGCGCGTCGTTGCCGAGACGGGCTTGCAGCGTGGCCTTCAGCTTGTCGGTGGTCTGGTCGGCCTGCGCGGTGCAGCCAAGCGTCGCTATCGTGACGGCCAGCGCCAACGACGCGATGCGGATCGTTTTTTTCATCGAAATCTTCCTTCAGCTCAATCGGAGTGCACGGCACAGTGTACGCCGTAACGGAACCGAGTCCGACCGGCGAAGCAGCCGAAGGTTCGCTCAGCCGAGCGCGGAAGACACGAGCCAGCGCTTCACGAGCGGCTGGGCCCCGACGAACGCCATGCCCGCGTTGCGCACCGCCTTCGCGAGCGAGCCCGGCACCGCGAACAGCCGCTGCAGGCCGTCGGTCGCGACCATCAGCGCGCGGATGTCCTCACGGCGCGAGCGCTCGTAGCGGCGCAGCAGCACGGTATCGCCGAGGTTGCGGAAGCTTTCCTTGCCCGCGATCGCGTCGGCGAGCGCCGAGACGTCGCGCAGCCCGAGGTTCATCCCCTGCCCCGCGAGCGGGTGGATCAGGTGCGCGGCATCGCCGACCAGCGCGACGCGCGGCGCGATCAGCTTGTCGACCGTCTGCAGCGCCAGCGGGAAGCCGGCGGCCGGCGTCACGCATTCGAGCGTGCCGACCTGGCCGTGCGACACGCGCTCGACCTCGGCCGCGAGCTGCGCCGGATCGAGTGCGAGCAGTTCGTCCGCATGCGCGGTGTGCGCGGACCACACGAGCGACACGTGGCCGTCCGGCAGCGGCAGCAGCGCGACGATCTCGCCTTCGTGGAACCACTGCCACGCCGTCTCGCGGTGCGGCAGCGACGCCTTGAAGTTCGCGACGACGCCCGTCTGCCGGTAGTCGCGCCGCTCTACCCTGGCCCCCATTTGGGAGCGCACCCACGAATGCGCGCCGTCGGCGCCGACGATGAGGTCGGCTTCCAGCACCTGCCCCGACGACAGCGTGAGCACGGCCGCGTCGTCGCGCACGTCGAAACCCTGCGCACGCGCGTCGAACCACGTGAGGTTCGGCTGGAATCGCAGCGCGGCGTCGAGCGACGCCTCGACCAGCGACGATTCGGCGATCCACGCAAGCTGCGGCACGGACGCCTGATAGGCGGAGAAATGCAGTTCGGCATGCGCATCGCCATACACGCGCATGTCGTACACCGGCGCGAGCCGGCCGTGGTCGAGCGCCTGCCAGACCCGCAGCCGCTCGAGCAACGCCTGCGAACTGGACGACAGCGCGTAGACGCGCGTGTCGAACGCGAGATCCGCGGGGCGCGGCGTGGCCGGCTGGGCGAGCAAGGCTGTCTTGTAGCCGGACTGGGTCAGCGCGAGCGCGGCCGTCTTGCCGACGAGCCCGCCGCCGACCACGGCGACGTCGAAGGTGTGATGGGCAGTCATGGCGGGCATTATAGCCGCGGGGCCAAACCCTTACGCGGCCGGACTTTGCGGGAAATCAGCAGAACCTCAGGCCGGTGCGCCGGCGCGACGGCCCGCCGCATCGGCCGTTCGGCGCCCAGCCCGGAATCCGGGGCGCCGGCACGGTACAATAGCGTCTTTGACCGTCGGCCCGCCGCGCTCCACGCGCCGGCCGCCCTTTTTTCCCGCGCCGCCGTGCCCCGTCCGGCCGCGCCGCCTCACCCGTCCGAAGGATTCCATGAGTCTCAAATGCGGCATCGTCGGCTTGCCCAACGTCGGCAAGTCCACCCTGTTCAATGCGCTGACCAAGGCCGGCATCGCCGCCGAGAACTACCCGTTCTGCACGATCGAGCCGAACGTCGGCATCGTCGAAGTGCCGGATACGCGCCTGAAGGCGCTCTCCGAGATCGTCAAGCCGGAGCGTGTCGTGCCGGCCGTCGTCGAATTCGTCGACATCGCGGGCCTCGTCGCGGGCGCGAGCAAGGGTGAAGGCCTCGGCAACCAGTTCCTCGCGAACATCCGCGAAACCGACGCGATCACGCACGTCGTGCGCTGCTTCGAGGACGAGAACGTCATTCACGTCGCCGGCAAGGTCAGCCCGATCGACGACATCGAAGTGATCAACACCGAACTGGCGCTCGCCGATCTCGGCACCATCGAGAAGGCGCTCACGCGCTATTCGAAGGCGGCGAAGTCGGGCAACGACAAGGAAGCGGCGAAGCTCGTCGCGGTGCTTGAAAAGGTGCGTGCGCAGCTCGACCAGGGCAAGGCCGTGCGCGGCCTCGCGCTGTCGGACGACGAACAGGCGCTGATCAAGCCGTTCTGCCTGATCACCGCGAAGCCGGCGATGTACGTCGCCAACGTGAAGGACGACGGCTTCGAGAACAACCCGCACCTCGAGGCGGTGCGCAAGTACGCGGAAAGCGAAAACGCGCCGGTGGTCGCCGTATGCGCGGCGATCGAGGCGGAAATCGCCGATCTCGACGACGCGGACAAGGAAGCCTTCCTCGCCGACATGGGCATGGAAGAGCCGGGCCTCGACCGCGTGATCCGCGCGGGCTTCAAGCTGCTCGGCCTGCAGACCTACTTCACCGCGGGCGTGAAGGAAGTGCGCGCGTGGACGATCCACATCGGCGACACCGCGCCGCAGGCGGCCGGCGTGATCCACACCGACTTCGAGCGCGGCTTCATCCGCGCGCAGACGATCGCGTTCAACGACTTCGTCGCGTACAAGGGCGAGCAAGGCGCGAAGGAAGCCGGCAAGATGCGCGCCGAAGGGAAGGAATATGTCGTGCACGACGGCGACGTGATGAACTTCCTGTTCAACGTCTGACACCTGCATCGGCCGATGCCGTGCGATACGCACGGCATCGCGCCACGCGTGCTCCGGCACGAAAGACAAATGGCCCGACCGGCAAACGCCGCTCGGGCCATTTTTCATGACCGGGGCTTGCGCCCCGCCGTCACGTCATTCGATCGGATCACGTCGCCGACACGCGCCGCCCCGCTTCCGCCCGCGCATCGCGCCCACGCTTGTTCAGCCACGACGCGAGCAGCACGATCAACGCCAGCACGGCCGTCGCGCCGACTTCCATCCGGTGCTCCTCGCTGACGAACATCACGGTCAGCGTGCCGCAGATGAACAGGATCACGGCCCATGTGAGCCACGGGAACAGCCACATCCGCAGCGTCAGGTCGGCGCCGCTCGATTCGAGCGTCTTGCGCATCCGCAATTGCGAGATCGCGATCACGAGATACACGAGCAGCGCGATCGCGCCCGACGTCGCCAGCAGGAAGCCGAACACCTGTTCCGGCATCAGGTAGTTCGCGATCACGGTCAGGAAACCGAACGCGGTCGACGCCAGCACGGCCGCGCGCGGCGTGCCGGTCGAATCGGTGCGATGCAGGAAGGCCGGCGCGTCCTTGCGCCTGGACAGCGAGAACAGCATCCGCGACGCGGTGTACAACGCCGAATTCAGGCAGCTCGCGACCGACACGAGCACGATCACGTCGATGATCGCCTTCGCGTTCGGCACGCCGATCAGTTCCATCGCGCGCTGATAGGAGCCGTGCTTCGGCAGCAACGGGTCGTTCCACGGCACGATGGCCGCGACGACGAGGATCGAGCCGAGATAGAACAGCGTGATCCGCCAGATGACCGAGTTCGTCGCGCGCACGATCTGGCGTTGCGGGTTGTCCGATTCGGCGGCCGCGATCGTCACGATCTCGGTGCCGAGGAACGAGAACATCGTCGTCAGCATCGCCGCGAGCACCGCGCTCGCGCCGTGCGGCATGAAGCCGTCATGCACGAACAGGTTCGACACGCCCGACACGGCCGGCGCCGGAATGATGCCGACGATCGCCGCGCCGCCGATGCACAGGAACACGACGATCGCGACGACCTTGATCAGCGCGAACCAGAATTCGAATTCGCCGTAATTCTTCACGGAGAAGAGGTTGGTGACGGTGAGCAGCAGCGTGATGCCGAGCGCGAAGATCCACGTCGCGATGCCCGGGAACCACGCATTGAGGATGGTCGCGGCGGCGGTCGCCTCGATCGGGATCACGAGCACCCAGAACCACCAGTACAGCCAGCCGATCGTGAAGCCGGCCCAGTGGCCGATCGCGCGATCGGCATAGGTCGAGAACGACCCGCTGTCCGGATGCGCGACGGCCATTTCGCCGAGCATGCGCATCACCAGCACGACCAGCACGCCCGCGATCGCATACGCGAGGATCGATGCCGGCCCGGCTTCCGCGATCGCGTGGCCGGAGCCGACGAACAAGCCCGCGCCGATGACGCCGGCAATCGACATCATCGTTACGTGACGCTGCTTCAGGCCGGTGCCGAGGCCTGTATTGCTTCCACTCATCTGTCTCTCTCCAAAAAACGGTTCCGGTACGACCGGTGTCGCGTGAAGGCGGCGCGGGGAGTTGTCGTTGTTGAATCCGGCTGCGGCCGCGCGTGCGTCGCACGCGGGCATGAGGCCGGACTGGGCCGTTCCGGTCGGGTCGTCCGGGCAGTCTGCGAAGCTGCCGGTGCGATGCGGCGCATCGGGCGCCGGCGCATCGCGTACGCCCGTTCCGTCGGCTGTCGTCAGCCGCCTTCGAAGCGAAGGAGTGTAAGCATCAAACGGTTCTTCACTAAGAACCAATTGAAGAATTTCGATGGAACCACTCGTTGCATCGATACGAATCAATGCAACGATTGATCCGGTTCGGCGGCGGCTCGCGCGCCGGGCGCGCCGTTCAGTTCGCGTCGCGGGCGGCTTCGTCCCGCCACTTCGCCGGCACGAGTGCGTGCCATTCTCGCAGAAGCAGGTTTTTCACGGCGTCGGGACGCGCGGCCGACAGACGCACCAGCACGATCGGCCAGCCGACGTAGTGATCGGTCACGTAATACACGTCGGGCGCCGATTCGATCAGCCATGCGCGCTCGTCCGGGCCGACGCCCTTCACGACGAGCGTGTCGCCGTCCTCCCGCAATCGCGCGAGCAGCTTGCCCTTCACCTTGAGCGCGGGCGTGCCGTACGACGTGCCTTCCTCGACGCCGCGCCACGCCAGTGCGATCTGCCGGACTTCGTCGAATGTCACGATGCTTCCCCGATCATGCGTCGATGGTTGACGGTCCGGCCACTCTACCGGAAACCGCGTAACGCGCCTGGCGAGCGGCGTTATCCGCCGGCCGCGCGTGCGGCGGCCGGCGCACGCCCGGTGGTCGCGACGATCGCGAACGCGATCGCATTCGCGGCGGCGCTCGCGAGGATCGGCACGAGATAGCCGCCGCCTGCGTCGTAGATGAAGCCCGCGGCGGCCGGCCCGATCAGCGTGCCGAACGCGACGCTCGTGTACAGGATGCCGATGATCGCGCTCACGTTGCGGCCGCCGAAATAGTCCATTGCGACCGCCGGCAGCACGGCGACCCAGCCGCCGTAGAACACGCCGAACACGAGCGCGAACGCAGCCAGCGTCGCGACGGTGCCGGCGCCCGCCCACGCGAGCAGCGCGACGGCCATGCCGGCGAACATCGCGAGCAGCGACGCGCGGCGGCCGAAGCGGTCGGCAAGGCCGCCGAGGAAGAAGCGGCCGGCCGTGCTGCCCACGCCGATCGCGCCGAGCAGCAGCACGGCCGTCGACGGCGCGACGCCGTGATCGAGCGCGTACGGCACGAGGTGAACGAACGGGACGAACACACCGAACGAGCAGACGAGGCAGGCCGCGTAGAGGCTCGCGAACGGCCGCGACGTGACGGCTTCGCGCACCGTCGCGCCGGTCGATGCGACGGCGGCATTCCGGCCGTCGTCGCCGGCGGCATCGCCGTCCGGCAGCAATCCGCGCCTGCGCGGGTCGTTCTCGATCAGCAGCGACATGCCGGCGCCCAGCACGATCGCGAGCGCGGCCAGCGCGAAATACGCGCCGCGCCAGCCGACCTGCGCGATCAGCGCGGACGCGAGCGGCGGCATCACCAGCGTGCCGACGCCTATCCCCGCGACCGCGAGCCCCGATGCGAACCCGCGCCGGCGCACGAACCAGCGCTGCACCGCGCCGACGGCCGGCACGTACGCGCAGCCGACGCCGACCCCGACACCGAGCCCGTACGCGACATAGACCTGCAGCAGCGTATGCGCGGCGCCGGCGGCCGCGAGCCCCGCGCCGGTCAGCAGCATCCCGGCGACGGCGAGCCGCCGCGAGCCGAAACGATCGGCCAGCGGCCCGCTGACGATGCCGAAGCCGAAGTACAGGAAGCCGGCGAGCGAGAACACGAGCGAGATCTGGCCGCGCGACGCGGCGAAATCCCGCTGCAGCGACTCGACGAACGCGCTGAACGTATACGCGCTGCCGAACCCGACGAACGTGACGGCGAACGCGGCCGCCACCACGTACCATCCGTAGAAAAGGCGCGACGCGCCCGGGCGGTTCATGACGACGCTCCTTTCGGGTTCCACCGGCTGCCGGGCGGCGTCCGGGTTGCCCCGTGGATATAGTTGAACTATGTTGATCGCATCGGCCGCCTACAAGCAGCGGTGAAACATGCGATCCGATGTGTCAACGGTACGCGCGCGCATGCGTCGCCTCAAACGATATTTCCTCGGCCTTTCGCTTTAGAAAAACTGAATGAACCGTTCCCGCCTGCCGCCGCTCAACGCGTTGCGCGCCTTCGAAGCCGCCGCCCGCCACCTGTCGGTGAAGTCGGCGGCCGAGGAGCTGTCGGTCACGCCCGGCGCGGTGAGCCAGATGATCCGCACGCTCGAGACCCATCTCGGCGTGCAACTGTTCGAGCGCGTGAACCGCGGCATCCTGCTGACGGCCGCCGGCCGCGACTACCTGCCGCCCGTGCGCAACGCGTTCCGACAGATCGCCGACGCGTCGCAGCGCGTGTCGGGCGCCGCCGACAGCGGCGTGCTGACGGTGAGCGTCACGCCGTTCTTCGCGTCCGCGTGGCTCGTCCCGCGCCTCGCGCAGTTCCGGCAGGCGATCCCCGACGTCGACCTGCAGGTCGTCACGAGCCACGCGCTCGCGGATTTCGCGCGCGACGGCGTCGACGTCGCGATCCGCCACGGCCTCGGGCGTTACGTCGGGCTGTGCAGCGAACGGCTGCTGACGGTCGAAATCGTCGCGCTCGCGTCGCCCGAACTCGTCGCGCGGCTCGGCATGCCGGAGACGCCGGCCGCGCTCGTCGGCTGGCCGCAGTTGCACGATGCCGAACGCAAGGGCTGGCACATCTGGTTCGGCGCGCAGCGGATCGACGATTTCGGCCCGCCGCGCGGCCCTGCGTTCGACGACTCGGGCCTGCTGCTGCAGGCGATCCTCGCCGGCCAGGGCGCCGGGCTGCTGCCGGCCGCGATGGTGCGCGCCGAGCTGGCGAGCGGCCGACTCGTGCAGCTTGCCGACGTCGCATGGCTCGACGATTTCGCGTACTACCTCGTCTATCCGCCGCATCACGCGGAACGGCCGAAGGTTGCCGCGTTCCGCCGGTGGATTCTCGACGCCGCGCGGGCGGACGGCGCGGCGTCGATGTCCGGCGCGGCGTAGCGTCGCGCGGGTAGACGGCGCCGATCCGCTAACATGCGGCGCGGGCGATCGGCCCGACATCGATAACGACAAACGGAACGAGAGAGACCATGCGTGCCCTGCTCCACCGCGCGACCCATGTCGCGGCCCTGTCCGTCGCGCTCTTCGCCGCGGCCGCCGCGTTGCCCCCTTCCGCGCATGCGTACCGCGCGTCACCCGGCTACGGCAACGAAGCCGATCTCGACCGTCACGACACGTATCGCAACCGCGACGGCGAAACCGTGCATGCGCCCGCGCATTCGAAATCGGGCCGCATACCCGACGGCGCGAGCGCGCGCTGCCGCGACGGCACGTACAGCTTCAGCCGCCACCGGCGCGGCACCTGCTCGGGGCACGGGGGCGTCGCCGCGTGGCTGTGAGCGCGGGTCGGCCGAATGGCCTGCGCCGCGCCAGCGGCAGCCGGCGGCGAAGTACAATACGCGCTCGCACCGCCGCGCCCCGCGCGGCACGCTCCGTACCGGATCACCCGACGCCGCCACGCCCGCGCGCGCTGCGCGGCAGTCTCAACCACTTCTGACTTTCACACCGAAATGGCCCAATACGTTTTCACGATGAACCGGGTCGGCAAGATCGTGCCGCCCAAGCGCCAGATCCTGAAGGACATCTCGCTGTCGTTCTTTCCCGGCGCGAAGATCGGCGTGCTCGGCCTGAACGGCTCGGGCAAGTCGACGCTGATCCGCATCATGGCGGGCGTCGACAAGGACATCGAAGGCGAAGCCACGCCGATGCCGAACCTGAACATCGGCTATCTGCCGCAGGAACCGCAGCTCGACCCGACGAAGACCGTGCGCGAAGCCGTCGAGGAAGGCCTCGGCGACCTGTTCCAGGCCAACAAGAAGCTGGAAGAAATCTACGCCGCGTATGCCGAACCGGACGCCGACTTCGACGCACTCGCGGCCGAACAGGCGAAGTACGAAGCGATCCTCGCGTCGAGCGACGGCGGCAGCCCCGAGCAGCAGCTCGAAGTGGCCGCCGACGCGCTGCGCCTGCCGGCGTGGGACGCGAAGATCGAGCACCTGTCGGGCGGTGAAAAGCGCCGCGTCGCATTGTGCAAGCTGCTGCTCGAAAAGCCCGACATGCTGCTGCTCGACGAGCCGACCAACCACCTCGACGCCGAATCGGTCGACTGGCTCGAGCAGTTCCTGGTGCGCTTCCCGGGCACCGTCGTCGCCGTCACGCACGATCGCTACTTCCTCGACAACGCGGCCGAGTGGATTCTCGAACTCGACCGCGGCCACGGCATTCCGTGGAAGGGCAACTACAGCAGCTGGCTCGACCAGAAGGAAGAGCGCCTGAAGCAGGAAGAAGCGTCGGAATCGGCGCGCCAGAAGGCGATCAAGAAGGAACTGGAGTGGGTGCGCCAGAACCCGAAGGGCCGTCAGGCGAAGTCGAAGGCGCGTATCGCGCGCTTCGAGGAGCTGAGCAGCCAGGAATACCAGAAGCGCAACGAAACGCAGGAAATCTTCATTCCGGCCGGCGAACGCCTCGGCAACGAAGTGATCGAGTTCAAGAACGTCAGCAAATCGTTCGGCGACCGCCTGCTGATCGACAACCTGAGCTTCAAGATCCCTGCCGGCGCGATCGTCGGCATCATCGGCCCGAACGGCGCCGGCAAGTCGACGCTGTTCAAGATGCTGACCGGCAAGGAACAGCCGGATTCGGGCGAAGTCGTGATGGGCCCGACGGTGAAGCTCGCGTACGTCGACCAGAGCCGCGACGCGCTCGACGGTTCGAAGACGGTGTTCGAGGAAATCTCGGGCGGCGCCGACGTGCTGACGGTCGGCAAGTACGAAACGCCGTCGCGCGCGTACATCGGCCGCTTCAACTTCAAGGGCGGCGACCAGCAGAAGATCGTCGGCAACCTGTCCGGCGGCGAACGCGGTCGGCTGCACCTCGCGAAGACGCTGATCTCGGGCGGCAACGTGCTGCTGCTGGACGAACCGTCGAACGACCTCGACGTCGAAACGCTGCGTGCGCTGGAAGACGCGCTGCTCGAATTCGCGGGCTCGGTGATGGTGATCTCGCACGATCGCTGGTTCCTCGACCGGATCGCGACGCACATCCTCGCGTTCGAAGGCGATTCGCAGGTCACGTTCTTCGACGGCAACTACCAGGAGTACGAAGCCGACAAGCGTGCGCGCCTCGGCGAGGAAGCCGCGAAGCCGAAGCGCCTGCGCTACAAGCCGATCAGCCGCTGACCGGCGCGGCCCGGGCGCCCGGCACCGCGATCGCGCGGCGCTGGGTGCCGAAGGCGGCCGCATCCGGAACGGCACAACGAAAAAGCGGGCTCATGGCCCGCTTTTTTATTTGCCCGGCGCCCGTCCGCCCTTACGCGAGCGCGCCCAGTTCGCGCAGCCGCGCCTCGGTCGCCGCCGCGCTCGTATGATGAATGCCGTGCCAGCCGAGCGCCGTCGCAGCCTCGGCGTTCTTCGCGTTGTCGTCGATGAACACGAGCTCGTGCGGCGCGATGCCGGGCAGGTGCGGATCGATCCGCGCATGCATCTCGCGGTAGATCGCCGGATCGGGTTTCACGAGCTTCACGCGGCCCGACACGACGATGTCCTTGAACCGGCGCAGCACCGGGAAGTTGTCCCATGCGTACGGAAACGTCTGCGCGGACCAGTTCGTCAGCCCGAACAGCGGCATCCCCTGCGCCTCCAGCCGATCGACGAGGGCCGCGCCCTCTTCGAGCACGCCGCCGATCATCTCGTGCCAGCGCGCGTAGAACGCGCGGATCAGTGCTTCGTGCTCCGGAAACTTCGCGACGAGTTCCGCCGTGCCCTCCTCGATCGTCTGCCCACCGTCCTGACGGACCACCCAGTCCATCGCGCACACGTGCGTGAGGAACCAGCGGCGCTCGCCCTCGTCGGGAATCAGTTCACGGTAAAGATACTCGGGGCTCCAGTCGATCAGCACGCCGCCGAAATCGAACACCACTGCCTTGATCGTCATGCGAACTCCGCGGCGAGCACGTCGGCGAGCGGACGCGGCGTCACCGCGTTGCCCGACAGCGAATTGTTGTGCCAGATGAAGTGATGATGCGCGACGATCTGCGCCGCCGACAGGTGGGCGCGCTCGTTCGTCGTATGCAGATCGGACACGACGGTCGTCCGGTAGCCGAGCAGCGCGGCACGGCGCGCGGCCGAATCGACGCAGAACTCGGTCGCATAGCCGCAGATCAGCACCGAACGGATGCCGTGGCGATCGAGCTGCGCCGCGAGCGGCGTGTCGTGGAACGCGTCGCTCGCCTGCTTGCGCACGCGCCAGTCGTCGCGACCGACGACCAGCCCTGCGTGCAGTGCCCAGCCCGGCGTGCCGGGCACGATGTCGTCGTCCGCGTCGCCGTCGTGCTGCACGAAGCACACCGGCGCATTCGCCGCGCGCGCCGCCGCCGTCAACCGGTTGATGCCCGACACCACGTCGTCGAGCCGGTACGCGGGCTGCGCCCGCTCCACCAGCCCGCGCTGCATGTCGATCACGATCACCGCGGTGTCCGCCATTGCTTGCCCTCGCCGTCGTTGTCCGGCCGTCGTGCGACCGCTACCCGGCCGCTATCCGGCCATTACCGCGCGTTGCGTCAGATCGGCTGCGTGCGCACATCGAGCCATGCCTTCGCGTCGCCGCTCAGGTGCCGGCCGACGCGCTCGCGCACCGTTGCGTGATACGTGTTCAGCCACGCGCGCTCTTCGTCGTGCAGCATCTCGATCAGCACGCAACGCGTGTCGATCGGGCACAGCGTCAGCGTCTCGAACGCGAGAAAATCGCCGAATTCCGTCTGCCCTGCCGCGCGGTTCACGACCAGGTTCTCGATCCGGATGCCCCACTGGCCCGGACGGTACACGCCCGGCTCGATCGACGTGATCATCCCCTCTTCCATCGCCGTGTACGGCTCGGCCGGCGCGTAGTGCGAGATGACCTGCGGGCCTTCGTGCACGTTCAGGAAGTAACCGACGCCATGCCCGGTGCCGTGGCCGTAGTCGAGCCCGGCCGCCCACATCGGCGCACGCGCGATCGCGTCGAGCATCGGCGAGCGGATGCCGCGCGGGAAGCGGGCGCGCGACAGCGCCATCATCGACTTCAGCACGATCGTGAAATCGCGCCGCTGCAGGTCGCTGACGGTGCCGACCGGCACGACGCGCGTGATGTCGGTCGTGCCCGTCGTGTACTGGCCGCCCGAATCGATCAGCAGCAGCCCGTCGCCGGCGATCGTCGCGTGCGACTCGCGCGTCGCGTGGTAGTGCGGCATCGCGCCGTTCGCGTTGAAGCCGGCGATCGTCGCGAAGCTCGCCGACACATAGCCGGGGCGGCGGGCGCGCGCGGCCGTGAGCTTCTCCTCGATCGTCAGCTCGGTGATCGTCTCGCGATTGACGGCCTGTTCGAACCACGCGAAGAATTCCGCGAGCGCGGCGCCGTCGTGCTCCATCGTCACGCGCACGTGCTCGATCTCGGCGGACGTCTTGCGCGACTTCGCGAACGTCGACGGATTCACGGCCTCGACGAGCTTCACGCCGGCCGGCACGGCCTCGAGCGTGCCGAACGTCACGCGGCGCGGGTCGATCAGCAGCGTCGCGCCGTCGGGCAGCGCCGCGAGCGACGCACGCGCGGCGTCGTACGCGCGGACGTCGACGCCGTCCTGCGCGAGCGACGCGGCCAGCGCCGGCGGCACCTTGCCGTCGGCGACGAACAACGTCGCGCGATCGGCGCCGATCATTGCGTGCGCAACGAACACTGGATTGAAGTTGACGTCGGCGCCGCGCAGGTTGAACAGCCACGCGAGATCGTCGAGCGTCGACACGAAGTGCCATTGCGCGCCCTGCGCGTGCATCGCGCGGCGCACGTCGGCGAGCTTGCTGGCGCGCGTCGTGTCGGCCTGCGGCGCCACGTGCTCGAATACCGCGTCGCCGGGCAGCCCCGGCCGCTCGGGCCAGATCGCGTCGAGCAGGTCGACGTCGGTACGCAGCGCGATGCCGCGCGCGCTCAGCGCGGCCGTCAACCCGCGTGCGGCCGCGACGCCGAGCACGGCGCCGTCGACCCCGACCGTCGCGCCGGCCGCCACGTTGCGCGCGAGCCAGTCGACGTACGGTGCGCTCTGCTGCCCGCCCGTCATCTTCATCAGCTGGACGCCCGTGCCCGCCAGTTCGGCATCGGCCTGCACCCAGTAGCGGCTGTCGACCCACAGCCCCGCGAAATCTGCGGTCACGACCAGCGTGCCGACCGAGCCCGTGAAGCCGGACAGCCAGCGGCGCGCCTGCCAGCGTTCGGGCAGGTATTCGGACAGATGGGGATCGGCGGACGGCACGAGATAGGCGGCCAGATTCTCGCGGGCCATGGCGCCGCGCAGCAGCGCGAGACGGGCCGGCACCGGCGAGACTTCGGGGAGACGGGCATTCATGATTTCACCTGAGAGCATTCAGCGACGGGCCGACAGCGCGACCGTCACGGCTACGGCGAGGAACGCGACGCCGGTGCAGACCGGCCATTCGAGCGTCTCGCCATCGTAAAACAGTCCCGAGAGATTGCCGACCATGCGGGCGGCGGCCGCGCCCACGATGCCGACGAGCACCGCGATCCACCACGCCGGCCGGCCCGTGCGCCGCATCGGATGCAGCCAGCGGCCGAACAGCCCGACGGCCGCTCCCAGGACAAGGATTCCAAACCAGTTCATTCAACGCCTTCTATAAATTCAGATTCGTCCCATAGGCGTGAACGCTGCCAGCGGCTAGCATCGATTCATCCATCGAACCCGAGACCAGCCGGGCGCCGCGAACATTCGAGTGTAGGGGCCGACTCGACGTTATGGCAAGCGCACACCGGCTGCCATATTGAAGAAATTCTCATGCGAATCGCTCTGATCGATCCGGAATCGCGTCATACCGCACTCCTGAACCGCCTGCTCTTCGCGGGCGGTCACGTGTGCCATGCGTTTCCGTCCAGCACCGCATTCTTCGAGTGGCTCGCCGCCGACAACACCTGCGACATGCTGGTCACCGGTCATTGGGCCGGTGACCAGCAGGCGCAGGAAGTCATTCCGCGCGCGCAGGCGGTCCTGCCCGGGCTGCCGGCCATCGCCGTGATGCAGTCGGCGCGCGAAAGCGAAATCGTGTCGTGCCTGCACGCCGGCGCCGACGATTGCCTCGTGCGTCCCGTGAGCGGGCCCGAGCTGCTCGCGCGTGTCAACGCACTGAGCCGGCGCGCCGGCGTACGGCGGCCACCCACCCGCTCGCGCGAAATGTATGGCGAATACGCGTTCGACGCCACGCATTGCCTCGTGCGTTTCGGCGACGCAATCGTTTCACTCACGCCGAAAGAGTTCCGTTTCGCCCAGTTGCTGTTCACGAACCTGTCGCGGCCCGTGTCGCGCGCGCATATCCTCGAAACGGTATGGGCGCGCCGCCGCGACATGAAGTCGCGCACGCTCGACACGCACGCGTCCCGGCTGCGCAGCAAATTGCAGCTGCTTCCGGAGCGCGGCTACCGGCTGTTGCCGCTCTACGGCTTCGGCTATCAGCTCGACCGCGTGCCGATCGAGCCCCCAAATTCGCGGCCGCGCCACGCCGATGCCCGGTATGCGGCGAGTGAGGAAATCGCCGAAACGCTATAATATGGGGCTAAACGATAGCCCTCGATATGCAACTCCTCACGATCGGAATCAACCACCACACTGCGCCTGTCGCCCTGCGCGAACGCGTGGCGTTTCCGCTCGAGCAAATCAAACCGGCTCTCGTCACCTTCAAGAACGTGTTTCTCGGCCCGCAGGCGCCCAATACGCCCGAAGCGGCGATTCTCTCCACCTGCAACCGCACCGAACTGTATTGCGCGACCGACGATCGCGCGGCCCGCGAAGGCGCGCTCCGCTGGTTGTCGGAGTATCACCGGATTCCGGTCGACGAACTCGCGCCGCACGTCTATGCGCTGCCGCAGTCGGAAGCGGTCCGGCACGCGTTCCGCGTTGCCTCCGGCCTCGATTCGATGGTGCTCGGTGAAACCCAGATTCTGGGCCAGATGAAGGATGCCGTTCGCACCGCGACGGAAGCCGGCGCGCTCGGCACCTATCTGAACCAGTTGTTCCAGCGCACGTTCGCGGTCGCGAAGGAAGTGCGCGGCACGACCGAAATCGGCGCGCAGTCGGTGTCGATGGCCGCCGCCGCGGTTCGCCTCGCGCAGCGGATCTTCGAGAAGGTGTCGGATCAGCGCGTGTTGTTCATCGGCGCCGGCGAAATGATCGAGCTGTGCGCGACGCACTTCGCCGCGCAAGGCCCGCGCGAACTCGTCGTCGCGAACCGCACGGCCGAACGCGGCCAGCGGCTCGCCGAACGCTTCAACGGCCGCGCGATGCCGCTGGCCGACCTGCCCACCCGCATGCACGAATTCGACATCATCGTGTCGTGCACCGCATCGACGTTGCCGATCATCGGCCTCGGCGCGGTCGAGCGCGCGGTGAAGGCGCGCCGCCACCGTCCGATCTTCATGGTCGACCTCGCGGTGCCGCGCGACATCGAGCCTGAAGTCGGCAAGCTGAAGGACGTGTTCCTCTACACCGTCGACGATCTCGGCGCGATCGTGCGCGAAGGCAACGCGTCGCGCCAGGCCGCGGTCGCCCAGGCCGAGGCGATCATCGAGACGCGCGTGCAGAATTTCATGCAATGGCTCGACACGCGCAGCGTCGTGCCGGTGATCCGTCACATGCATACGCAGGCCGACGCGCTGCGCCGGGCCGAAGTCGAGAAGGCGCAGAAGTTGCTCGCGCGCGGTGACGATCCGGCCGCCGTGCTCGAAGCGCTGTCGCAAGCGCTGACCAACAAGCTGATCCACGGCCCGACGAGCGCGCTCAACCGCGTCAACGGCGCCGATCGCGATTCGCTGATCGACCTGATGCGTGGCTTCTACCAGCACGCGCCGCGCTCGAACGACCCGTCCGGCCACTAGCGCCGGCCGCTCGCCCTGCCGCCGGCCGGTCGTTGTGCTGTCGCCGGTCTATCCTTTCCGAATACCCCTTGCCCGGGAGCGCCGCTCCACACCATGAAGACGAGCATGCAACGCAAGCTCGACCAGCTTTCCACCCGGCTGGCCGAACTGAACGACCTGCTGAGCCGCGAAAACGTCACGGCCGACCTCGACCAGTACCGCAAGCTCACGCGCGAACATGCGGAACTCGGCCCGGTCGTCGAGCAATACGCGTTATGGCGCCAGTCGCGCAGCGACGAGACGGCCGCGCAGGAACTGCTCGCCGATCCGTCGATGCGCGATTTCGCGGAAGACGAAATCCGCAGCGCGCGCGAGGGCATGGCGCGCCTCGAGGTCGAGCTGCAGAAGATGCTGCTGCCGAAGGATCCGAACGACGACCGCAACATCTTCCTCGAAATCCGCGCGGGCGCGGGCGGCGACGAATCGGCGCTGTTCGCGGGCGATCTGCTGCGCATGTACCTGCGCTTCGCGGAACGTCAGCGCTGGCAGGTCGAGATGATGTCGGAGAGCGCGTCGGATCTCGGCGGCTATAAGGAAGTGATCGTGCGGATCGCGGGCCAGGGCGCGTATTCGCGCCTGAAGTTCGAATCGGGCGGCCATCGCGTGCAGCGCGTGCCGGCCACCGAGACACAGGGGCGCATCCATACGTCCGCGTGCACGGTCGCCGTGATGCCGGAAGCCGACGAGATCGGCGAGGTCGAGATCAATCCGGCCGACCTGCGCATCGATACGTTCCGCGCGTCCGGCGCGGGCGGCCAGCACATCAACAAGACCGACTCGGCGGTGCGCGTCACGCACCTCCCGACCGGGATCGTCGTCGAATGCCAGGACGACCGCTCGCAGCACAAGAACAAGGATCGCGCGCTGAAGGTGCTCGCCGCGCGCATCAAGGACAAGCAGTATCACGAGCAGCATGCGAAGGAAGCCGCGACGCGCAAGAGCCTGATCGGCTCCGGCGACCGTTCCGAACGAATCCGCACGTACAACTTCCCGCAGGGCCGGATGACCGACCACCGGATCAACCTGACGCTGTACCGGCTCGAGGCGATCATGGACGGCGATCTCGACGAACTGATCGGCGCGCTCGTCACCGAGCACCAGGCCGAGCTGCTCGCGTCGCTCGGCGAAGCCGACTGAGGCCGCGATGTCCGACACCACCGCCGACGCGCTGCTGCGCGCATCGCCGCTCGACCCGGTCGATGCACGCGTGCTGCTCGCGCACGCGCTCGGCTGGACCCGCACGCAGCTGATCACGCGCGGCGACGCGCCGCTCGATGCCGCCGCGGTCGAACGCTATCGCGCGCTCGAAGCGCGGCGCGTCGCCGGCGAGCCCGTCGCGCAGCTGGTGGGGATGCGCGAGTTCTTCGGGCGCCCGTTCGATGTGACGGCCGACGTGCTGATCCCGCGCCCCGAAACCGAGCTGCTCGTCGAAGCCGCGCTCGAGGCGATCGACGGGCTGCCGCACGCGGCCGTGCTCGATCTCGGCACCGGCAGCGGCGCGATCGCCGTGTCGATCGCGGCCGAGCGTCCCGATGCGCGCGTGTGGGCGCTCGACCGTTCGCCGGACGCGCTCGCGGTCGCGCAACGCAATGCCGACAAGCTGCTCGGCGCGCCGCGCCCCGGCGGCCCGCTGCACTGGCTGCGGAGCGACTGGTACGCGGCGCTCGATCCCGCGCTCGCGTTCGATACGATCGTCAGCAACCCGCCGTACATCGCGCGGCACGATCCGCATCTCGGGCAAGGCGACCTGCGTTTCGAGCCGCGCGGCGCCCTCACCGACGATGCCGACGGCCTCAGCGCGATCCGTACGATCGTCGCGGGCGCCGGCGCCTATCTGAAACCGGGCGGCACGCTGTGGATCGAGCACGGCTACGACCAAGCCGAAGCCGTCCGCGCGATACTGGCGTCGCACGGCTTCGTCGCGGTCGAATCGCTCGCCGATCTCGCCGCCATCGAACGCACGACCGGCGGCCGCCTGCCCGGCTGATGTCCGGCCCGCCCGGTTGAAATCCGCTATCATTTCGATCTAACGCCCCGCTAAAGCAAGGTCAGTCATGGACACCCAACAACGTATCAAGCAAATCGTCGACGAAAACCAGGTCGTGCTCTTCATGAAGGGCAACGCGCAATTCCCGATGTGCGGCTTCTCGGGCCGCGCCGTGCAGGTGCTGAAGGCCTGCGGCGTCGACCAGTTCAAGACGGTCAACGTGCTGGAAGACGACGAAATCCGCCAGGGCATCAAGGCATTCTCGAACTGGCCGACCATCCCGCAGCTCTACGTGAAGGGCGAATTCGTCGGCGGCTCGGACATCATGATGGAGATGTACCAGTCGGGCGAACTGCAGCAACTGTTCGCGGCCGCGTAACGTCCCCCTTTCGATGGCATCTCCCAGCGCGCCGCCACGCCGGCTGATCGTCGCGATCACCGGCGCCACCGGCGCGATTTACGGCGTGCGGCTGCTCGACCTGCTGCGCGCCGCCGGCGGCGTCGAAACGCACCTGCTGATTTCGAACGCCGGCTGGCTCAACATCCAGCATGAACTGAAGCTGCCGAAGGCCGATGTCGAAAGCCGCGCGGACGTCGTGCATTCGGTGCGCGACGTCGGCGCGACGATCGCATCGGGCTCGTTCGCGACCGACGGCATGGTGATCGCGCCCTGCTCGATGAAGACGCTCGCGAGCGTCGCGCACGGGCTGTCCGACAACCTGATCACGCGCGCGGCCGACGTCACGCTGAAGGAACGCCGCCGTCTCGTGCTGATGGTGCGCGAAACGCCGTTCAACCTCGCGCATCTGCGCAACATGACCGCCGTCACCGAAATGGGCGGCATCGTCTTTCCGCCGCTGCCCGCGTTCTATGCGATGCCGAAGACGATCGAGGAACTCGTCGATCAGACCGTCACGCGCGTCCTCGACCTGTTCGCGCTCGGCGCGCCGCTCACGACGCCGTGGGCCGGCATCCGGCACGCGCAGTAACCGCGCCTCTTTTTCGCGCATCGCCGCCAAATCGCGCTGCAATTCCTTCGATTTCCCACTTTCGGATGCGAATCGGTATTCGATTGCCTGCCGCCGCAGCGATTATCAACCAGCAAGCACCAATCAAATTCACGTTCGCCGATTTATCAATGCACGGTGCGCGCCTATAGTCACAGGCAAACCCTTTTGCAGGTCATCCCCATGAACCGCTTGCCTTCGCTGTACCTGTCCCACGGCGCCCCGACGCTGCCGATCGACCCGGCGCTGCCGTCCGGCGCATTCGCGCACCTCGGCGCCGAATTGCCGCGCCCGCGCGCGGTGCTGATGCTGTCCGCGCACTGGGGCACGCAACAGCCGGTCGCGAGCGTCGCCGCGCATCCGGACACGATTCACGACTTCTACGGTTTCCCGCAGGCGCTGTACGACATCCGCTATCCGGCGCCCGGCGCACCCGACGTTGCCGAGCGCGCGGCCGCGCTGCTGAACGCAGCCGGCATCGCGACCGCGACGGCCGAACACGGCCTCGATCACGGCGCGTGGGTGCCGATGCTGCTGATGTTTCCGGAAGCCGACGTGCCGGTCGCGCAACTGTCGATCCAGCCGCGCGCGGATGCCGCGCATCACTTCGCGCTCGGCCGCGCGCTGCGGCCGCTGCGCGACGACGGCGTGATGGTGATCGGTTCGGGGCAGATCACGCATAACCTGCGCGCCGCCGATTTCGGCGCGGCGCCCGAGGATGCGGATCCGCGCGTCGCGGAATTCACGGACTGGTTCGAGGCGAAACTTGCCGCGCGCGACGTCGACGCGCTGCTCGACTACCGTCGGCAGGCGCCGCACGCTGCGCTGATGCATCCGGCCGACGAGCACCTGCTGCCGGTCTTCACGGCGCTCGGCGCGGCGGACGACGACTACCGGCTCGGCATCCAGTCGCTCGGCACCTACCAGCGCGTGCTCGCGATGACGAACTACGTGTTCGCGAGCGCCGGCGCCTGATCCGCGGCGCAACCGCCCAGCAAAAAGCCCGCCCGAGCATCGCTCGGGCGGGCTTTTGTCACTGCATCCTGCCGCCGCCGAATCCGGCGACAGGTCAGCCGTCAGACACCGACCCCTTCGAGGATCTCGTCGTGCGACTCTCGCTCGTCGAGATACTGGGTCCGGTAACCGGTATTCACGCCCCAGAAGTAGAACACCAGCGCGATTGCCGCGACGACCAGCATGTCCCAGCCGTACGGCAGCACGCCGTGACCGCCGAACTCCTTGCTGCCGATCAGCGACAGCACGGCCATCGTCGGCAGGTACGCGACCAGCCACCATGCGGCCTTCAGGTCGGCGCCCCAGCCGGTCCAGCCCGACTTCGCCTGGAAGAAGAAGTACACCGGCAGCGCGACGATCATCAGCAGGATGATTTCGCCCGTCAGCGGCCACTTCGCCCAGTACAGGATCAGCGATGCGCACACGAACGCGAACGGTGCGATCAGCTTCATCAGCGGAATCGACAGCGGACGCTCGATGTCGGTCGCCGCACGGCGCAGCGCCATCAGGCTGATCGGGCCGGTCAGGTACGAGATCACCGTCGCGACCGAGATCACCGCCGCGAGCGAGCTCCAGCCGCGGAAGAAGAACAGGAAGACGAACGACACGAGCAGGTTGAACCACATCGCCTGGCGCGGCACGCCGTAGATCGGGTGCACGTTGCCGAACATCTTCGGCATCGTGTTGTTGCGCTCCATCGCGTAAATCATGCGGGTGGTCGTCGCCATGTAGGTCGTACCGGTGCCGCTCGGGCTGATGAACGCGTCGACATACAGCAGGATCGCGAGCCAGTTCAGGTTCAGCGCGATCGCGAGTTCCGCGAACGGCGACGAGAAGTTGAAGTGCGCCCAGCCCTTCGCGACGTCGGCCGGATTCACCGAACCGATATACGCCATTTGCAACAGCACGTAGATCACGAGCGCGAGCAGGATCGACGTGATCACCGCGAACGGCACGCTGCGCGACGGATTGCGCGCTTCACCGGCCAGATTCACCGGGCTCTGGAAGCCGTTGAACGCGAACACGATGCCGCTCGTCGCGACCGCGGTCAGCACGGCCGACCAGCCGTACGGCGCGAAGCTCGTATTCGACGCGGTGCCGAGGTTCTCCGAGTGGAAGCTCGTCAGCATCAGGCCGAGGATCGTCAAGCCGGGGATCAGGAACTTGAAGATCGTGATCGCGGTGTTCGCCCGCGCGAAGGCCTTGACGCCCCAGTAGTTCAGCATGAAGTAGATGACGACCAGCACGGCCGACAGCAGCAGGCCGAGGGTTTGCAATTCTCCGTTCACGAACAGCGCATGCGCCCACGGATACGGCCACGTGCTCATGTACTGGATCGACGCTTCGGCCTCGATCGGGATCACGGATACGATCGCGATCCAGTTGGCCCATGCGCTGATGAAACCCACCAGCGAACCGTGCGAGTAGCGCGCGTAGCGCACCATGCCGCCCGACTCGGGGAACATCGCGCCCAGTTCCGCATACGTCAGCGCAATCGCGAGAATCACGACCGCGCCGATGATCCATGCGCAGATCGCCGCCGGACCGGCGATCTTCGCGGCCTTCCAGGCACCGAACAGCCAGCCCGAGCCGATAATCGAACCCAGCCCCGTCAGCATCAATGCAAACGGGCCGATGTTCCGTTGAATAGAACTCTTCACATCCTCTCCTGTGTCTCAAAAAGCATGGTCGGCCTGCGGTCCGGGATCGGCTCGGACAGCACCGCGCACGCATTCTTGGGGGGGAGGGTCACCCGATCGGGGCAACCCGTCCACGCGGCGCGTAGTTTAACGGTTGCACCTCGAACGTGGCGCCAAAATCGATCGGCCCCTACAAAAAATTCGCATGGCTTGCAAGCTTTGTAAACCTGATCTCCGCAATAACCCTGAGAGCACGGGAATACGGTTGACCATCAGACGGATTAGCCGTATAAAGGACTTCGCAGGATTTCAAGTGGCGAGTGAATTGGTTCTTTCGTAGTTCGCCCATCAACGGTACTCCGGTTGGTCCTATTACCCCTTCCTTGATTTTCCGCACACCATGGGCTTCGGCCCCGTTTTATCTTTTTAGGAACAAGTAACATGGCAACCGGTACCGTCAAGTGGTTCAATGACGCAAAGGGCTTCGGCTTCATCACCCCGGAAGGCGGCGGCGACGATCTGTTCGCGCACTTCTCGGAAATCCGCGTCGAAGGCTTCAAGACGCTGCAAGAAAACCAGAAGGTTGAATTCGAAGTGAAGACGGGCCCGAAGGGTCTGCAAGCTGCGAACATCCGTCCGGTCTAAGCTTGGCGCGATCATTCGTGTAAAAAAGCCCCGCTTCGGCGGGGCTTTTTGTTTTTGGTGCCGGCCGTCCGGCATGGGGAGCGATAGCCGCCCCGCCATTCAGCCGAACAGTCGCTGCGCGTGAATACCGAGCCCCGTCGCGACACTCGCGAGGCGGTCGCCGAACACCGGCTGCGCATCCGGAAACGCGCCGGCGAGCGCGCTCGACAGGAACCCGAGCCCCGTCGAACCGCCGGTGAAATACAGCGCACCGACCTCGCGCGGCGCGACGCCCGCGAGCCGCACCGTCTCGCGCGCGGCGTCGACGATGCGCGCGGTATCGTCCCGACTCGCGTCGACGAGGCGATCCGCGTCGAACGCGATCAGCAGATCTTCTTCCACGTCGTTCAGGTCGATCATCGTCTCCCCGCCCGCCGCGACGCCGATCTTCGCTTCTTCCGCGCGCGCCATCAGCGCGTGCCCGAGCCGCTGCTCGACCACGCTCGTGAGCCGGTCGTACTGCCGCACATCCTGGTACAGGTGCTTCATCAGCTTCAGCTCGCCGACCCGCTTCGGCGTGTAGACGGTGTTGATCAGGTGCCAGGTCGCGAGATCGAAGTAGATCTTGTTCGGCAGTTCGCGTCCTTCCGGGTCGAGCGAACGGTAGCCGAATGCGGGCAGGATCGCCGCCAGCTCGACACGCCGGTCGTAGTCGGTGCCCGCGACGTGCACGCCGTGGTGCGCGAGCACGTCGTCCTTGCGCTCGAGCCGCGCCATCCGCTCCGGGCCGACGCGCACCAGCGAGAAGTCGGACGTGCCGCCGCCGATGTCGGCGACGAGCACCAGACGCTCGGCCGGCTGGCGCGATTCGTAGTCGAACGCGGCGGCGATCGGTTCGTACTGGAAATGCACGTCCGCGAAGCCGACCGATCGCGCGGCCGCCTCGAGCTGATCCTGGGCGAGGCGGTCGGCGCGCGGATCGTCGTCGACGAAGAACACCGGCCGGCCGAGCACCGCGCGGCCGATCGGCGCGCCCGCGCGCGCTTCGGCCTTGCGCTTCAGGTGCGTCAGGAAGCGCGCGATGATTTCGGTGTACGCGATCGCACTGCCGTCGCCCAGGTCGGTCGTCGTTTCCGCGAGCGGCGAGCCGAGAATGCTCTTCATCGAGCGCATCAGCCGGCCGTCGAAACCGTCGATATAGGAGGCCAGCGCCGCCCGGCCGTATTCGACCGTCTCTTCGTCGTTGTTGAAGAAGATCGCGGTGGGCAGCGTCAGGTGGTCGCCCTCGACGGGCGCGAGGCGCATGCCATCGCCGTCGGGCAGCGCCACGGCGGAATTGGACGTGCCGAAATCGATCGCGCAGTAAGTCATGGGAAATTGCCGCAGCAGGCCGGCGCGAAAACGGAAAGGACCGGCTTTTTAACATGAAGCCCGCGGGATCACAACCGGGGCCGGCCACCAGCGCCGCGCAACGGGCGCCGGCGGCAACGGCGCGCGGCGTGGCGCACCGGGAACATGCGCGGACAGGACGCGCGACGCAGCCTGCCCGCCCGCGGGGTCAGGCTGCCGCGTCGAAGCTCTTCTTCCACGCACCCGCGTAGACGACTTCGCCGATCGCATGGCGCGTACGCGGCGCCTTCTCGCGATCGCGCAGCACGGGATCGAGCTTGTCGACGTTCCCGTAGTGGCCGAGCGAGATGATCGACGCGATCGCAACGTCCGCCGGAATCGCGAACGCGTCGCGGAACGCCTTCGCGTCGAACCCGCTCATCTGGTGCGCGGCGAGGCCGAGCGCGTGCGCCTGCAGCACCAGCGACATCGCGGCGGCGCCGGCGTCGTACAGCGCGGTCGGCGCCGGCTCGCCCTTCGGCGTCAACGTGTGCGCGGTGACCGCGATCAGCACCGGCGCCGGCGCATTCCAGCCCTGATTGAACGGCACCAGCGTCGCGAACGCGCGCTTGAATGCATCTTCGTCCTGGGCGCGTTCGAATACGATGAAACGCCACGGCTGCGCGTTGTACGCGGACGGTGCCCAGCGCGCCGCTTCGAGCACCGCGTGGAGATCGCCGACGCTGACGGGTTCGTCCGAATACGCGCGCGGGCTCCAGCGGCCCGCGATCAGATCGTGAATCGAAACAGTGGTGGGAGCAGGTTTGACGGACATGCGGTTCCTCGCTGACATCGATGAAGGGGCGCGAACGCCCGGCGAACCGCAAGCATACCCGCTTGAGCGATTGCGCGCCCGATCCCGCCGCGCCATGCAAATCTCCTGGTGTGCAATGGCCGGCCGCAGCCTGTACGGCCGGCCGGGCCGCCGCGATCAGGCTGCCTGCGCGGCCGCGCGCGACGGTCCGCGGTTGATCCGCAGCACGATCAGCGCCCCGACGATGCACAAGCCGCCCGAGATCATCGACGCAATCGTATAGGTGCCGAGGCTCGCGCGCAGCAGCCCCGCGCCGAGCGCCGCGAACGCCGCGCCGAGCTGGTGGCCGGCGACGATCCAGCCGAACACGACCGGCGCCGCGGCCTTGCCGAACACGTCGGTCGCGAGCCGTACGGTGGGCGGCACGGTCGCGATCCAGTCGAGCCCGTAGAACATCGCGAACAGCGGCAGCCCGAAGAAATCGATCCCGAACGCATGCGGCAGATAGATCAGCGACAGCCCGCGCAGCCCGTAATACCAGAACAACAGCACGCGGTTGTCGTAACGGTCGGACAACCATCCCGACAGCGTCGTGCCGAACAGGTCGAACACGCCCATCGCCGCGAGCAGCGACGCGCCCTGTACTTCGGTCATCCCGTAGTCGCTGCACATCGCGATCAGGTGCGTGCCGACATAGCCGTTGGTGCTCGCGCCACAGATGAAGAAGCTGAAGAACAGCAGCCAGAAGTCGCGCGAGCGGCTCGCCATCAGCAGCGTGCGGAACGCGACCGCGAGCGGGTTCTCCTTCGTCGCATCGGGCGCGGACGGCGCATCGGCCGGCTCGCCGTACGGGCGCAACCGCACGTCGGCCGGCCGCTCGGGCAGCAGGAACGCGACGAGCGGAATCACGATCGCGGCCGCCACCGCGACGACCAGCACGACCGGCCGCCAGCCGTGGCGCTGCGCGATCGCCGCGAGCATCGGCAGGAACACGAGCTGGCCGGTGGCCGTGCTCGCGGTCAGGATCCCCATCACGAGGCCGCGCCGCGCATGGAACCAGCGCGTGACGAAGGTCGCGGACAGCGTCAGCGCGACGACGCCCGTCGAGCTGCCGACCATCAGGCCCCAGATCGCCACCATCTGCCAGCTCTGCGTCATCATCGACGACAGCGCGACGCCCGCGCTCATCGTCACGAGCGCGGTGAGGATCGTCGGCCGCAGCCCGAAGCGCTGCATCGCGGCGGCCGCGAAGGGGCCCGTCAGGCCGTACAGCGCGATGTTCACCGAAATCGCCAGCGAAATCGCCGCCCGGCTCCAGCCGAGCTCGCGTTCGAGCGGCACCATCAGCACGCTCGGCGTCGCGCGTGTGCCGGCCGCCGCCAGCAGGATCAGGAATACCACCGCCGCCGCGAGCCATCCGTAATGAAAGCGCCCGCTGATTCGTGTCACTGCCCAGTTCATCTTCGCGTTCTCCAGTTGGCGGCTCCGGCGCCATCGCGCCTGCCCCGCCCCGCCAGGCCACCTCCGCCGCACACCGCATCGGCTGACCCGGGCCGATGCTTGGCATTTTCCGTCGATCCGGCCGGCATTGTTACCGGTCGGTCACAAGTGTGTTGCGATCGTAGTTACCAGTCGGTAACATGTCAAGCAATTCACCACGTAGTCGAGGGTCATCATGTCGGGCATCGAGGTCGCCAAACCGCTGGCGCGACGCACGCGCCGGCAAATCGACGGCGCCACCGCGCAGGAGCACCTGCTGCGTGCCGCCGAGGAGCTGTTTTACAGGGAAGGCGTGCGAGCGGTCGGCGTCGAGGCCGTGGTGGAGCGCGCGGGCGTCAACAAGATGAGCCTGTATCGCCAGTTCTCGTCGAAGGACGAGCTGATCCTCGCGTATCTGGAACGGATGGACGCGTGCTTCTTCGAGCGGCTCGACACGAGCGCCGCGAAGCATCCGGGGCAGCCGAAGGCGCAGTTGATCCAGTACTTCGTCGATCTCGCCGAGCGTGCGACACAAAAGGACTATCGCGGCTGCCCGTTCGTCAACGTCGCCGCCGAATTCCCGGATGCGTCGCACCCGGCGCGCGAACGCGTCGCGCAGAACAAGGAGCAGTTGATGAAACGGCTCGTCGCGCTTTGCGAAGGCGCCGGTGCGCGACAGCCGAAGGCGCTGGCCGATGCGCTCGCGCTGGTGGTCGAAGGCATCTACGCGGCGAGCCAGACCTACCGGCACGGCGAAACGCCGATCGGCATTGCGCCCGCGCTCGTCACGCAGTTGATCGAAGCGGCCTGCGCGTGACGGGTCGCGCGCGTTCGTCCCCGGCGCGCCCGCTACAATGCGGCCCTCTTCGCCCTTTTTGCCCTTTTTGCCCTTTTTGCCCTTCCGCCCGACTGGTATCACGATGACCGACACCCGCCCCGACTCGCACGACGACATCCTCGCCGCCACGCGGCACTGGCTCGCGCGCGCGGTGATCGGGCTCAACCTGTGCCCGTTCGCGAAAAGCGTCTACGTGAAGGAACAGGTGCGCTACGCGATCAGCGAAGCGACGACGCTGGAAGACGCGCTCGCCGAACTCGAAACCGAGTTGCGCGCGCTGGAAGCAGCGGACCCGCAGCAGGTCGATACGACGCTCGTGATCTACCCGCACGCGTTCGCCGATTTCGTCGACTACAACGATGCGCTGTTCTTTGCCGAGCGGCTCGTGCGGCAATTGCGGCTCGACGGCGTGCTGCAGATCGCGAGCTTCCATCCGCGCTACCAATTCGAAGGCACCGAACCCGACGACATCGAGAACTACACGAACCGCGCACCCTATCCGATCCTGCACCTGCTGCGCGAGGACAGCATCGCGCGCGCGGTCGACGCGTTCCCGGACGCGTCCGCGATCTACGAAAAGAATCAGGAAACCCTACGCCGCCTCGGCCACGAAGGCTGGCGCGAATGGATGCGCCGGCCGGGCGACGACGTGTGACACGGCGTGCAACGGGGCGGCGCGGGCGCCATGCCCGCGCCGCCCACGCGCTCGCGCGTCAGCCTTCGGCCGGCTCGACGATGTCGTCGCCCGCGGCGGCGGCTTGCGCGACGAAGAAGCGCTCGTTCAGTTCGGCGAGCCCGAACATTTGGAGGATTTCGTTCAGCCGCTCGCCGGGCTTGCGGCGCGGCAGGTTCTTGTACTGCGCGATGATCAGCTCGTTCTTCATCGAATGCTCCCAGCCGACCAGCTCGGTCACGCTGACCTGGTAGCCGTGCGCCTCGAGCTGCAGGCAGCGCAGCACGTTGGTGATCTGGCTGCCGAATTCGCGCGTATGCAGCGGATGGCGCCACACCTCGGTCAGCGCATTCGCGAGCGACTTGCCCTTGTTCCTGCGCAGCACGCCCGCGACTTCCGCCTGGCAGCACGGCACCAGCACGATGTGCTGCGCGCGCTTCGCGAGCGCGAAGCGGATCGCGTCGTCGGTCGCCGTGTCGCACGCGTGCAGCGCGGTGACGACGTCGACCGTTTCGGGCAGTTGCGGCGACGTGATCGAATCGGCGACCGACAGGTTCAGGAACGACATGCCGCCGAACCCGAGCCGCGCGGCAAGCTCGGTCGAACGCGTGACGAGCTCCTCGCGCGTCTCGATGCCGTACACGTGCGACGCGAACGCCGGCGTGCCGTGCCCCGGCTGCTGCTTGAAGAACAGGTCGTACAGGATGAAGCCGAGATACGACTTGCCGGCGCCGTGATCGACGAGCGTCACCTGACCTTTGTCGGCCTGCACGCCGGCGAGCAGCGGCTCGACGAACTGGAACAGGTGATAGACCTGCTTCAGCTTGCGGCGGCTGTCCTGATTCAGCTTCCCGTCGCGGGTGAGGATGTGCAGTTCCTTCAGCAGCTCGACGGACTGCTCCGGACGGATTTCGTGGGTTTTGTTCGACATCGTGAAGCGCCGCCGGGCCACGGTCTGTCGACCACGGCCCGGCGGCGGGAATTCGTGAGGAATGGCGGTAGTTTACCGAAAATACGCGGTCAGGCCCGGGCGCCGAGCCGCCACAGCGACGTGACCTCGGCGCGACGCGCCGCATGCAGCGGATCGTCGGCGTCCGTCGACTTCGGATGCGCGGGGCGGATGTCGTCGCGGCCGAGCACGACGAGGCCGGCTTCGTCGATCCACTGCAGCAAGGTTTCGCGCGGCCGCAGGCCGAGATGCTCGGCGAAATCGGACAGGATCAGCCAGCCCTCGCCGCCCGGCTCCAGATGCGCGGCCAGCCCTGCGAGGAAACCGCGCAGCATGCGGCTGTCCGGGTCGTAGACCGCGTATTCGATCGGCGCGCTCGGCCGGGCCGGCACCCACGGCGGGTTGCAGACCACGAGCGGCGCGCGGCCGGGCGGAAACAGGTCGGCCTCGACGATATCGACCTGGCCCGCGTGCCCTAGCCGCGCGACGTTCTCACGCGCGCAAGCCAGCGCGCGCGGATCCTGGTCGGTCGCGACGATGCGCTCGACGCCGCGCGACGCGAGCACCGCCGCCAGCACGCCGGTGCCCGTGCCGATATCGAACGCGAGCGACGTCGCCGGCAGCGGCGCACGCGCGACGAGCTCCACGTATTCGCCGCGCACCGGCGAGAACACGCCGTAGTGCGGATGGATCGGCGCGCCGCCGAGCGCCGGGATCGGCACGCCCTTCTTGCGCCATTCATGGGCGCCGACGAGGCCGAGCAATTCGCGCAGCGACACGACCGACGGCGCGCCGCCGGGGCCGTACGCCTCCTCGCAGGCCGCCCGCACGTCGGGCGCGCGGCGCAGCGGGATCGTGTAATCGGCGTCGAGCGGGATCAGCAGCATGCCGAGCGTGCGGGCGCGCTGCGATTGCGCGAGACGATGCAGGTTGAACGCATCGACGCCGGCCGCGGCTTTCGCCTTCTTCGGCTTGCGTTCGACACGGCGCGCCATCGCCTGCACGAGCTGGCGCGCATTCTGGAAGTCACCCTGCCAGACGAGCGCGGTGCCTTCGCAGGCGAGGCGGTAGGCTGCGTCGGCGGTGAGACGGTCGTCGGCGGGCACCGCGCGCTTCGGCGGCGGCACGCCGGCTTCGGAGCGCCAGCGCACGGCATGATCGACGCCGTCGGCGTCGGTCCAGTGGAAAACGGGGGAATCGGTCACGCGAACTCGGTACGGTTGGCTTCAACGGCGGCGAGAATTCGCCGCGCGGACCACACCATACCGCGCTTTGCCCGACCCGGCAAAACGGGCGCCGCGACGGCCGCCCGCAAGTGTTCGTCGCGGCGCAACCGTCGATCAGGCGAGATCGACGGCTTCCGCAACGGGCGCGTCGCGCTTGACGGCAGCGATGCCGTTCTCGCGTGCCTGCACGCTGCTGTACGTCTCGCTCGTGCCGATGACCTGGTGGTTGGCCGCCTTCAGATTGAACATCGGCTCACCGTTGTGGGCGAGCTTGCGCTCGTAACGCTCGTCGAGCGGCGCATTTTCCCGCACGGATGCAATCCCGTTTCTCGCACCGCTTTTCTCCTCGTACCGCTCGCTCGCGAGGATGATCTCGCCGTTCGCCGACTTCAGGTGGAAGTAGTACTGACCGTTCGTGGCCTTCTTGAGCTCGAATTTTGCCGCCATGGATTTCCCCTAAAAGAATGTCCGACCCTCGGACATCGGCAAGTGTAAGGGGGCCCGTCGACGAAAGTCGACATTCCGCGGAGATAGGCGTTAAAGACTGTTAAATAGTAAATATTTCGACACATTTGGCCGATGTTGAATTTCGATCGGACGATCTAGCCGCCCCATCCCGGCAGGGTCGGCAGACGCAGCGTGCCCGCGTCGCTGAAGTGCACGGTGCCCAGCACGCTGCCGGCGAGCCGGCCGCGCAGCGCATACGGCAGCTCGCCGTTCGCGGCCGCGCCGGGCAGGTTCCACGCCTGCCGCGCGGCCGCGAAGGCCGATACCGAAACCGGCACGTCGAGCACGGCCTCGCCGAACCGCGGCACGGTGCCCGCCCGATCGCTGACGCCGCTCGCGAACGGCGTGCCGTTCAGGTCGAGCGCGACCGAGATGCCGTCGTAGTCGATCGGCGCATCGTTCGGGTTCTGCACGCGCAACTTCAGGCTGAAGCGCATCTCGAGGCCCTGCCCGACGAGCGGGTCGAGCCCGGCGACCGACACGCGCACCGGCTCGCGCGTGAGCCCCGCGCAACCACCCAGCACGAACATGGCGGCAAACAGCAGCAGCGCGGCGCGCAGCGGCGCGATACGGAACAGGGCTCGTGGCATGGGACAGTCTCCTCGCGGCAATCGGTGAACGGGATCGTCGATGCATTGTACCGACCGTGCCGCCCTTCACCGGATTTCGTAGTTTTCGCGGCGGCGCAAGATTGTTAATAGATTAAAACTACGAAATCGCCAGCTAAACGGAAAGCACATTAATGACTTTCAGAATTCAATGAAGCGCTCGGAATTCAATAGATGCTCTTTCTAAATTTTTCGTTTCCTTTACCCAAAACCATCAAGTATATTTACGCATCCTTGGAGCAAGCCGACAAACCTTGAAGCCGCATGACGGCGAATTTACGGGATGGCGACACGCTGTCCTTCCGTCCTGCGGACTGGCCCGGCCAGCCCCGTAGGTCGTCGGTTCAAAGGGATTGCGCGCCCGCGCCGGGCGTGCGGCCCCGTGTCGTGCGCGCGAAATCAATTCAGTACAACACGCGTGCGGCCATTTTGAACCGGCCAGTTAACCGACATCCGGAAATTCAGAGGGGGCAGTAAACCATGATTACCTTCACGTAGTCGGCCGCCGTCTTTTCGAATAATCCGTCATTGGCATTTTTTCGCTGTTGATTAAACGGCGAGGGGATTGCTTTTGCCGGCGTTTTCGCAGCACTGAACGATTCTTTCAACAATCGAGGATTCAGTCATGTCGATTCATATTCGCAAGATGCGTTATCTGCCGCTCGTCGCCGCACTCGCGCTCGCCGGGTGCGGCGGCGACGACGGCGGTGCGGGCTCCGCTTCCGCGCTCAGCTCCGCCGGCGCGCCGCACACGGGCTCGTCGCCCGCCGTCACCGCGCCGCCGAGCGCATCGAACGTCGACAAGAGCGTCCCGCCTGTCGAACTGCCGGACACCGTGGTGCCCGTGAACTACCGGCTGTGGTTCCGCCCGAACGAAGCGCTGAACGCGTTCGACGGCCGCGCCGACGTCGAGATCAAGGTGCTGAAGCCGGTCAACAACATCGTGATCGCCGGCCACCGGATCAAGTTCACCAACGGCCGCATCACGCTGCAGCCGGGCAACATCCAGCTGATCGCGACGCCGCAGGACAAGGGCGACTTCTATCAGTTGCGCCCCGTCGCCGGCACGATCGCGCCGGGCAACTATTCGCTGCACATGGAGTGGTCGGGCATCATCAACTTCAAGTCGTACGACGATCCGGCCACGCAAACGGGCGGCAGCTGCGGCGACGATCCGTATCCGGGCTGCTCGGCCGCGGAAGGCGTGTTCCGCGTCGACCTGAAGGGCACCGACGGCAAGACGAGCGGCGCGATCCTGACGCAGGGCGAAACCAACCTGTCGCGCCAGTGGTTCCCGGGCTGGGACGAGCCGGCGTTCCGCCCGACCTATGAAGTGACGGCCGAAGTGCCGCAAAGCTGGCGCGTCGTGTCGAACGCGGCCGAGAAGCCGTCGACCAACGTCGGCGGCGGCTACAAGCTCGTGCAGTTCGAGAAGACCCCGCCGATGCCGTCGTACCTGCTGTTCTTCGGCGGCGGCATGTTCGACACCTACGAGGACGACTTCACGAGCCCGCTGCCGGGCGGCAAGGGCGGCCTGCACCTGCGCGTGTTCACGCCGCCGGGCATGAGCGAGTGGGCGAAGCCGGCGATGGACCGCACCAAGCAGGCGCTCGACTTCTACTACCGCTACACGGGCATCGCGCTGCCGCTCACGAAGTTCGACACGGTGGCCGCGAACGACGCGTTCAAGGAGCAGAAGGACCTGAACTTCGGCGGGATGGAGAACTGGGGCTCGATCCTCGAGTTCGCCGACGACATCCTGCCGCAGCCGGGCCAGCCGATGTCGCACTACGGCAACGAAGTGCTGACGCACGAAGTGGCGCACCAGTGGTTCGGCGATCTCGTGACGACCGACTGGTGGGACAACGTGTGGCTCAACGAATCGTTCGCGACGTTCTTCGAGACGAAGACCACGATCCAGTTCTTCCCCGACGAATTCAGCTGGCTCGACCAGGTGAAGAACAAGTACCGCGTGATCAATCGTGACATCGGCCCGAACGCGTTCCCGGTCGCGCCGAACTTCAACGACTGGGCATCGAACGACTTCGTGCTGAGCGCCAGCGCGTTCACGTACGACAAGGGCGGCCACGTGCTGAAGACGCTCGAGAACTATCTCGGCGAGCAGACCCTGCGCAAGGGGCTGCAGCAGTACCTGGTCGACTACTCGTTCGGCAACGGGACGCCGAAGCGTCTGTGGGATGCGCTGTCGAAGGAAAGCGGCCAGGCGGTCGGCCCGATCGGCGACAGCTACGTGCGTCAGACCGGCGTGCCGCTGATCTCGCTCGACACGCAGTGCGACATGACGAAGAACCAGACGGTCGTCACGCTGAAACAGCAGCCGTTCCCGAACAAGAACGCGTATCCGGGCCTGCAGTGGACGGTGCCGATCACGCTCGCGTACGGCCAGGGGCTCGCGAAACGCACGACGCTCGCGCTGAAGGATACGCAGGCGCAGACGCGGATCGACGGCTGCACGGGCGTGGTCGCCGACCCGAGCGGTCTCGACTACTACGTCGTGAACTACAGCGACGCGGCCTGGAGCGGGCTGCTCACGCAGGTCAACGGCTCGACCGATCCGGTGCTGCTGGCGAACCTGAAGAGCGAAGCGGCGCTGCTCGTCGCGAACAACCTCGCGCCGGCCTCGCGCTCGACGTCGATCGGCTCGGTCGCTTCGCCGGCCGCGATGAAGCTGCGCCAGACGCCGACCTTCGGCGGCATCGAACCGGTGACGAAGGAACGCCCGGCACGGCAATACCAGGGCATCTTCAAGCCGCGCAAGGTAGTGACGCAGTAACGGTGCGGATCCGGCCGGCGCCGCGCCACCCGCGGCGCCGGCCGGCGTACCGGTTTCTCCGACCTGTTGACGGGCCTCGCACGCGAGGCCCTTTTTTCATGCCGTCCGGCGCGGGCGCGAAACGCGCTGCCGCGTCGATGCGATGCTCGAATGCCGCGCTAGCGATCGTCACGGCGCCGAAACGCCCACCACGCAGCCAGCGCGGTGAAACCCGCGACGAGCAGCACCATCAGCCAGAAGCCGTGCTTGTTCTCCGAGAACGGCACGCCGCCGACGTTCATCCCGAAGAAGCCCGCGACGATGTTGATCGGCAGCGCGATCACGGTGACGAGCGTCAGCGTGAACAGCGTCCGGTTGTTCTGCTCGTCCAGGCGCGAGCCGATCTCTTCCTGCAGCAGCTTGATGCGCTCGTTGAGTCCCGACAGATCGGCGAGCACCAGCGAGAATTCCTCGGTCGACTCGCGCAGCTCCTGCACGTCTTCCGTGTGCAGCCACGCGGGCGGCTTCGCGAGCAGCCGGAAGATCGAGCCGGGCTCCGGCGCGAGCATGCGCTGCAGGCGCGTCAGCGTGCGGCGCATCGCGCCGAGCTCGATGCGGCTCGACGTGAGCCGCTGCGACAGGAAGCGATCCTCGATGCGGTCGACATCGACGCTCGTGCGCCGCATGATCTGGATCAGCAGGTCGGCCTGGTCGCGCAGCAGGTGCACGAGCAGTTCCGCGGGCGAGCGGAATTGCTCGCCGTCGCGCACGCACGCGCGCAGCGTGTCGACGGAGCGCAGCGGCTTGAGCCGCGCGGTCACCATGATGCGCCGCTCGACGTGGACGAACAGCGTCGCGATCTCCGACGGCGTGAGCTCGAGATTGAACATCACGTCGTTGACGACGGCGCGCAACGCGCCGTCCTCCTGCTCGATGCGCGTCGAGCGCGAGCCTTCGTGCAGGAATTCGAAGAAGCTGTCGGGCAACCCGAGATGCGTGCGCATCCAGCGTTCGCTCGCGCCATGCGCGAGATTGAAATGCAGCCAGACGAAATCGCCCGATGCGGCCGCGCCGTGCTCGCGGCACGTGCGCAACCACGCGGCGGCCGCGTCGGCATCGAGCATCGCGCCGGCGCCGCCCGGAACGAAGCGGAATCCGCACACCATGCCGGACGTATCGGCGCCGTAAGTCTGTACGATCAGATCCATCGTGTCGAAGGTCGTGCGGCGCGCGGCGCGCGGCACGCCGCACATCGCGGGTCGCGGGCCCGCGCCGGGAAAGATAGGAAACGTATGCCCGACGGGCGTGACGCGCTCGTGACAGTGTCACGCGGCATCCTACCGGCAGCCGCTCCTTGCCCCGAAAACAACGCGCCGCCCATTGGGCGGCGCTGACGGGAAAGACATCGCGGCGTGCGCGGCACGCGTTACTGCCGCGTCTCCGACTGCGCGGCGCTCGGGCACGCGGGATCCTTGCCCCAGTGGCCGTCGCACACGCGCCAGCGGCACAGCTGATCCTCGAAGAAACCGCGCTCCGAACACTCCTTCACGCGCGACGCCAGCGAGCCGCCGGTCGCCGCCGCCGTCTTGGTCGGCACGGCCTGCCCCTTCTGCGCGGCGAGTTTCTTGTCGGCCGGCTTCGTGCGCGCGACGAGCGCGGCGAGCAGATCGGCATCCGGATCGTCCTTGCCGCCCGCCTTCGCGGTTCGGGTCGGCGTCGCGTCGCGGCGCTTCTTCGCCTGCGCGAGCTCGGCCTGCTGTTCCTTGCGATGCTTGCGGGCTTCGGCCTTCGTGTCGGCCTTCGCCTCGGCTTTCGTGTCGGCCTTGCCGTGCGCGGCGACCTTCGTGCTCTTCGACGCGTCGGCCTTCGCCGTCTTGGCCGTCGCCGCCGCGGCGGCCGCCGCCGTTGCGGCTGCGCCGGCCGTGGCCGCGCCCGATGCGTCGTCGGCGCCGTTGGCAAGCGCGCGCGACAGGCGGCTGTTGTCCGCGGCAGACGCGGCCGAAGCCGATGCAACGGCCTGGGACGCCGAATCGTCGTTGACGATCGTGGCCGGTTGCACGGCCGACGCGGCGGATGCGCCGTTCTGCGCGACCTGTACGGCGGCGCCGCTGGCCGGTGCGGCCTTGTCCGGCGCAGCCGCCGCGGGTGCGGGCGCAGCCGCGACGACCGCGGGCCGTTCGCCCGACGACTGCTGCATGCGCCATGCGCCCCAGCCGCCGACGGCCACGACCAACGCCACCACGGCGGCGATCGGCGCCTTCAGCGAACGGCGCGGCGGCTCGGCGGGCGGCGTGACACGCCCTTCCAGATCCGCGAGAATGCGCGACTGCCGAGGTCCTCCCTCGCCTGCCGGTTTAGTATCGGACAGCAGGCTGGGCGGAGTTTTCGAATTTGAATTTTCCGGCGCACTCATTCAGCGTCTCATTGAATCCTGGTTTAATTCACCGCGATAATATAGCCCGGCCTCTCGAAGCAGCCTGATTCTAAGAGCAAGCATTGCAAAACACAATCAATTCCAATTTCCGGGGATTTCGTTGATAGCCGTCGCACTCGTCGCCTATTTCGCCCTTGCCGTCGCCGTCGCGGCACTGTTGCTTTTACCGGGTATCCGCGCGACCGTTTTTGAATCCGTCGCCCAGTTTCACGGCCGCCTTACGCGTCGTGCGAACGATCGCGCCGCGCGCACGCGGAGTCAGATTGTTAAATCGGCAAGCGCGACGCGCGGCGCATTAAGCGATGTGCAAAATTTACTGGTTCGGCGGCGCTTGATGATTATGGTATCGGCAGGTATTCTTGCGACGCCGCCATTGGTCGCCATTGCGTTACGCGGCCGGCAATTGTTCCAGTACGACGACACGGCGCGCGTGCCCGACGAGAAAATCGCCGCGTTGCTGCAGGGCGAGCAACTCGTGCCGCCCCCGCCGCTGCCGCCGGAAGTCTTCGCCACCAAGGAAGTCGAACAGGTCCGCCCGGCGCTGAAGGATGCGAGCCGCGACTGGAACCTGCTGGACCCGGATTTCCGTACGCGTTTGCTGCTGGTCTACAAGATCATGCACGAACAGCACGGTTATGAAATGGCGTTGCTGGAAGGTTACCGGAGCCCGGAACGGCAGAACCGGCTGGCACAGATGGGCAGCAACGTGACCAACGCGGCAGCCTTCCAGAGTTATCACCAATTCGGGCTGGCGGCCGATAACGCATTCCTGCGCGACGGCAAGCTGGTCATTTCCGAGAAAGATCCGTGGGCGATGCGCGGCTACCAGTTGTACGGCCAGGTCGCCGAGCAAGTCGGCCTGACCTGGGGCGGCCGATGGAAAATGATGGATCTCGGGCACGTGGAATACCATAAACCCGGTTTTAAACTGGGACGCGGCAGCTAGCCAGGGCTGCCGGACAAGAAATAATGAGGGCGGCATGGGGCTTTTTAATCACCCGGCAGGAAACGATCTGGGCGGCGCAAACAATCGGGCATTCCGGTGCGCGATTTTTTCCGGCCGCCGCTTCCGTTTTAAATCTCACAGCGTCCTTTCGTTAATGCGCGCGCCTTCTCCGATGCCGCGAGCGCGTTGATGCCAGCCTCCTCCTTCATCCCGTTTGACAGCATGGCGACACATCGCGGCGCCACCCTTGCCGCTCGGCGCGCCTGCGTCGCCTCACCGAATCGCACCGGAACCTGAACGTCCTATGCAACGCATCCTCAACGTGCTGACTCATCCGCGTACGCTCTCGATCGTCGGGATCGTCGCGCTAGCGGCCATCCTGTTCATCGTCGCCGACATGCTGCAGTTGCCGCTCCTGTGGGCGGCGATCGCATTCGCGGCGGTCCTCGCGCTGTGGCTCGTCGTCGCGCTGTGGCGCCGCTGGCGCGTGAAGCGCGCGAACCAGCAGCTCGGCCAGGTGCTGGAAGAGCAGGCGGAAACCGGCAAGATCGCCGCACCGGCCGCCGCCGCGCTCGCGCCGGACGCGAAGACGGCCGATCTCGACGTGCTGCGCACGCGCCTGTCGGATGCGGTGAAGACGATCAAGACGTCGAAGATCGGCCAGGTGTCGGGCGGCTCCGCGCTGTACGAGCTGCCGTGGTACATCGTGATCGGCAACCCGGCCGCGGGCAAGAGCAGCGCCGTGCTCAACTCCGGCCTGCAGTTCCCGTTCGCGGACAAGAACAGCGCCGTGATCCACGGCATCGGCGGCACGCGTAACTGCGACTGGTTCTTCACGACCGAAGGGATCCTGCTCGACACGGCCGGCCGCTATTCGGTGCACGAGGAAGACCGCAGCGAATGGCTCGGCTTCCTCGGGCTGCTCAAGCGCTACCGTCCGAAGGCGCCGATCAACGGCATCATCGTCACGGCGAGCATCGCCGAACTCACCGGCAACCGCCCCGAATTCGCGATCAACCTCGCGAAGAACCTCCGCCAGCGCGTTCAGGAGCTGACGGAAAAGCTGGAAGTGTTCGCGCCGGTCTACGTGATGTTCACGAAGGCCGACCTGATCACCGGCTTCACCGAATTCTTCAGCAGCAGCGACAAGCACGAGTACGACCGCGTGTGGGGCGCCACCCTGCCCTACGAACCCGACGACAAGCGTGACGTCGTCGCGCAGTTCGACACGCACTTCGAGGAACTCTACGAAGGGCTGAAGGAAATCAGCGTCGCGCAGCTGTCGCTGTCGCGCGGCAACCAGCTGTCGCCGGGCCAGTTGAGCTTCCCGCTCGAATTCTCGACGATCAAGCCGTCGCTGCGCGCGTTCCTCGCGACGCTGTTCGAGAACAACCCGTTCCAGTACAAGCCGATCTTCCGCGGCTTCTACTTCACCAGCGCGCTGCAGGAAGGCGAAACCAACAGCACGGCCGCGCAGCGCATCGCGCACCGCTTCGGCCTCGACGGAAGCGCGCTGCCGAAGCCGCACAGCGCGTTCTCGAAGAACGGCTTCTTCCTGCGCGATCTGTTCTCGAAGGTGATCTTCGCGGATCGTCAGACGGTGCGCCAGTTTGCGAGCCCGACCAAGACGCGGCTGCGCTACGCGACCTTCTTCGGCTTCGTCGCGGCGCTCGCGCTCGCGCTCGGCGGCTGGACCTGGTCGACGATCGGCAACCAGCAGCTCGTCGCGAACGTGCAGGCCGACCTCGACAACGTCACGCGCCTGCAGCAAGGCCGCAACGACCTGCAGTCGCGCCTGCAGGCGATGGACATCCTCGAGGACCGGATCGAGCAGCTCGAACAGTTCCGCCGCGACAAGCCGATGTCGGTGTCGCTCGGCCTGTACCAGGGCGACCGTCTCGAGCAGCACCTGCTGACCGAGTACTACAACGGCGTGCGCCAGATCCTGCTGGCGCCGGTCTCGCAGAACCTCGCGTCGTTCATGAAGGACGTGAACGCGCACCCCGACCAGCTCGTGCCGATGACGCGCCCGCCCGAATCGGGCGCCGTGCAGGGCGGCACGCTGCCGGTCTCGACGAACGCGGCAGGCGCCGCGCCGCAGGCCGGCGCCGTGCTGGCCGCGTCGGCCGCCGCGCCGGCCGCCGCCCCGCAGCAGGCGGCCGCGCCGCAGGGCGGCCTCTACAGCGACGCGTCGCCGACCAACGTGCAGGACGCCTACAACGCGCTGAAGACGTACCTGATGCTGTCCGACAAGCGCCACGTCGAACAGGCGCACCTGACCGACCAGCTCGCCCGCTTCTGGCGCGGCTGGCTCGAGACGAATCGCGGCAACATGCCGCGCGACGAGATGATCCGGAGCGCCGAGCGCATGATCTCGTTCTACCTGTCGCGCGTGAACGACGACGACTGGCCGATGATCGACGCGAACCTCGCGCTCGTCGACCAGACCCGCGAGAACCTGCGCCGCGTGGTGCGCGGCATGCCGGCCCGCCAGCGCGTCTACGAGGAAATCAAGGCCCGCGCGTCGACCCGCTTCGCGCCGATGACCATCGCGCGCATCGTCGGCGACGGCAACCAGGGGCTCGTGGCAGGCAGCTACGCGATTCCGGGCACGTTCACGCGCGAAGCGTGGTTCGACTACGTGCAGCCGGCGATCCGCGATGCGGCGACCAAGGAACTGCAGGCGAAGGACTGGGTGCTCAACACGTCGACGCAGGACGACCTGACGCTCGAGGGCAGCCCCGAGCAGATCCAGAAGACGCTCGTCGGCATGTACAAGACCGAGTACGCGCAGCACTGGCAGAAGTTCATGCAGGGCATCGCGGTACAGGGCTTCACCAGCTTCGGCCAGGCCGTCGACGGGATGAACCGCCTCGGCGACCCGCAGGATTCGCCGATCCGCAAGATCCTCGAGACCGCGTACGACCAGACGTCGTGGGACAACCCGTCGCTCGCGAACGTGACGATCAAGAAGGCGCAGACGGGCGTCGTGAACTGGGTCAAGCAACTGTTCTCGCGCTCGCAGGCCGGCCAGGTGGCGGCGGCCAACATCGACATCAACGGCAATCCGGCCGAGGTGCCGATGGGTCCGATCGGCCAGGAGTTCGTCGGGCTCGCGCGGATCGTCGCGACGCATGACGGCACGTCGATGCTGAAGGGCTACATGGAGTCGCTGTCGAAGGTCCGCACGCGCTTCAACGTGATCAAGAACCAGGGCGACCCGGGCCCGGGCGCGCGCCAGCTGATGCAGCAGACGCTCGACGGCAGCGGTTCGGAACTCGCCGATTCGCTGAAGCTCGTCGACGAGCAGATGCTGACGGGCCTGACCGATTCGCAACGCAAGTCGCTGCGTCCGCTGCTGGTGCGGCCGCTGATGCAGGCGTTCGCGGTCGTGATCCAGCCGGCCAGCGCCGAGGTCAACAAGGTGTGGAACGCGCAGGTCTACCAGCCGTTCCAGAGCTCGCTCGCGACGAAGTACCCGTTCGCGGCGAACGCGAAGGTCGAGGCCGGCGCCGGCGAGATCGCGCAGGTGTTCGGTCCGGACGGCTCGATCGCGAAGTTCGTCGGCACGACGCTCGGGCCGCTCGCGGTGCGCCGCGGCGACACGCTCGCCGCCCGCACGTGGGGCGACATGGGCATCGGGCTCACGCCGGACTTCACGAACGGCTTCGCCCGCTGGGTCGCGCCGCTCGCGGGCGGCGCGGCCGGCAGCGCGGCCGCGTCGGCCGAGCCGCAGACCGTGTTCCAGATCCTGCCGCAACCGAGCACGGGCACGACGGAATACACGATCGCGATCGACGGCCAGCAACTGCGCTACCGCAACACGCCGCCGCAGTGGACCAACTTCGTGTGGCCGAACCCGCAGGGCTCGCCGGGCGCGACGCTGTCCGCGACGACCTTCGACGGTCGCACGGTGCAGCTCGTCAACGAGCCGGGCCGCTACGGTCTCGAGAAGCTGATCAACTCGGCGCAGCGCAAGCGCCGTCCGGACGGCACCTTCGACCTGACGTGGGCACAGGGCAGCGTGAACGTGTCGGTGACGATGCGCATCATCAGCACGTCGCAAGCGTCAACCGGCGGCGGCGACCAGCCGCAGCAGCAGAGCCTGCGCGGCCTGCAGCTGCCGTCGTCGGTCGCCGACGCGAGCGCGGGCGCCGCGCAGAACGCGACGCAGTCCGGCACCGGCACGTCCGGTACCGGCACGTCCAGCACCGGCACGCCGGGCGCAGCACCGGCCGTCGCGGCCGCCAACGCAACGAATGCACAGAGGGCGCAATGACGCAAACCGTACAGGCGCAAATCGCCTACTTCGGCAAGATTCCGTCGCGCGGCGACTTCGTGAAGAGCGCGCACAACCCGCAGCTGCTGCAGACGCTCGATCGCTGGATCGCGCAAGCGCTGGAGCTGCTCGCGGAAGACCCGCGCTGGAAGATCGTCTACGAGGACGCGAAGCCGATGCATTTCGCGTTCCTCGGCTCGCGCAGCAAGCTCGCGATCGCGGGCCACATGGTCGCGAGCCACGACGTGTCGATGCGCCGCTTCCCGTTCCTCGGCGCAACCGCGCTCGAGGTCGACCGGCCACTCGCGTTCCTCGCGCGCAGCCCGCTCGCGTTCGCTCGGCTGTGGTCGCGCGTCGCCACGCAGATCCCGCCGCTGCTCGGCAAGGAAGAGCCGCCCGGCGCGCTGCAGGCGCTCGGCGACACGCAGGTGCCGATCGACATCGGCGGCCCCGGCACGTCGCATGACGGCACCTTCAACGATTTCGTCGAACACCAGTCGCTGTACGGCCTGCAGGAGATGCTGCTCGAAAGCGGTCATCCGGTGCGGCTGCGCGGCGCGATGCTCGCGCTCGGCTCGCTGCTGCGGCCGGTGATGCAGAGCGGCTCGTCGCACATCGAGCGCGGCCTCACGCTGCCGCTGCCGGTGGATCCGTTCTACCGCAGCCTCGTCGCCGCGTTCTGGCTCGAGCTGATCGCGCCGTTCGTCGCGCAGGCCGACTTCGAGCTCGCGATCTTCATCGGCTCGATCGCCGAGCGCGAACGGCTCGTCATCGGCTTCAACGGCGCGTCGGCGAAAACGCTGCTGAGCGTCGTCGACCCGCAGACCTACGCCGCCCACAACATCGACATCGACGATCCCGAGTGGATCGACGCCCATGCGCAAAACGATCATCAGATCAGCAAGCTCGTCAGCTACCTCGACCAACCGCAACTCTCGCTGCGCGTCGCCATCGACGCGTTCCGCGAAGCGTTCATCGGAGGCTGACGGGATGCATCGCATGAATCACGCACGACGCGCAGGCGTTTCGACCGCCCTCGCCGCGCTGTTCGCGGCCGGCCTCGTCGCGAGCGGCGCGGCCTTCGCGCAGAACACCGGCGCGACCGTCACGCCGGTCGGCAACGGCTCGGTCGCGACGACCGCGCTGCCGCAGGCCGGCTCGAACGCCGGGGGCGCGTCCGGCACGGTGGTGCACGGCACGGCCGGTACCCTCACGCCGCCGCCCGCGAACGCGGCGCCCGGCCAGGTGGTCGTCGGCGGCAAGGTGCCCGACGAAGCGACCAAGGCGTCCGTGCTGCAGAAGCTGCGCGATACCTACGGCGCGACGAACGTCGTCGACCAGATCGAGGTGGGCGACGTCGCGACGCCGCCGAACTGGAGCGCGAACGTGCAGAAGCTGCTCGGCGCGCAGCTCAAGCAGATCAGCAAGGGTCAGCTGAAGATCAACGGCACGCAGATCGAGATGAAGGGCGAGGTGCACAACGAAGCGCAGCGCCAGCAGCTCGCGAGCGACATGGCCAACACGCTGAACCCGACGTACACGATCAAGAACGGGCTGCGCGTGTCGGCGTCCGAACAGGGGGTGCTCGATCAGACGCTCGCGAACCGGACGATCGAGTTCGAGACCGGCAGCGCGACGCTGACGCCACAGGGCAAGCTGATCCTCGACCAGATGGCGGCCGCGCTCGTGAAGATGCAGAACCGCACGGTCGACATCATCGGCCACACCGACAACTCGGGGAACCGGACTTCGAACATCGCGCTGAGCCAAGCGCGTGCGGATGCGGTGAAGGGGTATCTGATCACGAAGAGCATTCCACCGCAGCAGATGACGACGACGGGCGTCGGGCCGGATCAGCCGATCGCGCCGAATGATACGGCGGAGGGAAGGGCGAGGAATCGGAGGATCGAGTTCCGGGTGGGGCAGTAGGCGAGCCGCAGCTGGCTCCATCGCGAGCCGGTGTGCGATCCGATGCGGGCGGCAGCAGCAATGCGCCGCCCGTTTTCGGTTAACGGCCGCCGTCAATGGGACGGTGTCGCGCCGCCATTGTAGTCCCGCGCCCACTCCTCGCTCTGCTTGGCCACCTGGTCAATACGTGCGGCGGCAAGATCGCCCTTCTTGCGCTTCTTTGCTTCCTTTTCGAAATCGGACGAACCGAATTCGTCCTTGTCTCGTGCGGCACCACGGCGTATGTCGATTTGATCATGCTTGCCCACTTGCCAATTGCCGCTCGAACGTCAATCCCGAGCCCGAGCATCTCTCCCATGCTGCTTCTTCTCCACATGTGGCGGCGGTATCAGCCCATCAGGAATCGTCGGCACAATGACCGGCTCAAACCTGTCGGTCGTCAACGCAAACAGTACATTCTTCGATAGCGACTGCATCGACTTTGCAAACATACCCGGCTGAGCAGCGGCCGTCTGCAAGACTCGCTGAATCTCCGGATGCGCATCGAACCGCTTGTTCACAAGCAAGCTGTAGTACGCGTACTGTTCGAGATCGCTCCGATCGGTCAGGTGGTATTTCAGCCATGCGCCAGCAACGATGCGAGCGACGCGTCGATGCGACTGTCCATCCGTGTCGTCAAACTTCTCGTCGAGTTTCGTTTGATAGTGAGTGACCATCCATCGCGACACCTCGACGATCGGAACGCGTGAATCGTCCAGAAGTCCACCGGGAAACTGAAGCTCGACGTGACGATCGGGGTAAAAATGAACTTCGAGAACACGACTTCCAACCTCGCCGGGAATGGGCGAAGGCGACATCACGACCTTCGTCTCGCTCTGCTGCATATGCGAGTCCTCCTGTGTCCAACGATCCGCATCGTAGTACCTCCACCGGACCGTGAACTCAGTTCCCTTGAGCTTGTAGCAACATGCCACGCTTCCTCCACCAGCACCGGGTGGATCATCTCCCCCCGCCGCTCGCCTGGTTTCCATATGCATCGGTAATGGTGAAACCGTCCATGTTGTACGGCAGATAATTCCGGCCGATCACCGAAATCCCGCTATACGCGGGTTCCGACTTGCCGCATGCTGCCATGGTCGTCACCAACAGGCACCCTGCCACTACGCGGCTCGCCGACCTCGAAAAATCCACGGCCCTATTCATTGATGTTTTCCTTCCAACCGCGCCGTTCGTTCACCACCCGCGGCGGCGGCAACAGGCCTGCGGAAATGGGCGGCACAGCCACCGCCGTGAATTCATCGCTTCTCAACTCGGACAGAACGCTCTTCGGCAGTGCCTGCATCGAAGTCGCGAATGCGCCCCACCGGCCTGCTGTGCTTTGCAAGATGCGCTGGACCTCGGGATGCGCATCGAATCGATCGTTGACGAGCAAACTGAAATACGCGTACCGATTCAAATCATCACGATCAGTCAAACGGTATTTCAACCACGCAGATGCAACGACGCGAACGATGCGACGAAACTGCTGATCCTCACGCTCGTCGTAGCGCTTGTTCAACTGCTCCTGGTAGTGACTCGATATCCAACGTGACACATCGATCATCGGAATGCGCGATTCATCCATCAGCGCGCCAGGAAACTGAAGCTCGACGTGACGATCCGGATAGAAGTGAACTTCGAGAACTCGATCACCGATCTTCTCCGGAACCTGCGACGGAGACAACGTAGCCTTTGCCTCGGCGTGAAGCGTTTCCTCGTTGCCTTTGTGCCACTGGTCGACGTCGACATAATTCCATTTGACCGTGAACTCGGTACCTTGGAGCTTGTAGCAACAAGTCACCCCCCCTACGCCACCCGGCAAGCTATTCCCTCCGCTTGCTTTGTTTCCGGAAGCATCGTTGATCGTAAATCCATCTATGTTGTACGGCAGATAGTTGTGAGCGGTAACCGAAACACCGCTATACGTCGGCTCCGACTTGTTGCATGCCGCCACGGCGGCCACGAGGAAACACCCCGCCAGCACGCGACTCACCATACTCGAACATCTCATTGCTCTACTCATTGAGTTTTCCTTCCGAATATTGCCCGCATGCCCTGCCGACGTATAGATTGCATTGGTTTCGCTCACTCGTGTCGTCAGACGAGTCCGTCTCTCGTTGCCCGAACTGCTCTCGATGCAATCAGCCATGCCGCGCAGCGTCCGCATGTGGCGACGGTATCAGCCCATCGAGAATCATCGACACGACGACCGGCTCAAACCTGCCGCTCGTCACCGCAGACGGTACATTTTTCGATAGCGACTGCATCGATCTTGCGAACATCCCTGGCTGGAGCCCAGAAGCCCACCAAGAAACTGAATGGCGGCCGCGCTCGCGAAGATGCAGAACCGCACGGTCGACATCATCGGCCACACCGACAACTCGGGGAACCGGACGTCGAACATCGCGCTGAGCCAGGCGCGCGCGGATGCGGTGAAGGGTTACCTGATCACGAAGAGCATTCCGCCGCAGCAGATGACGACGATGGGCGTCGGGCCGGATCAGCCGATCGCGCCGAATGATACGGCGGATGGTGGGGCAGCGAGGTGGCGGGGCGGCTCGCAGTGAGTCGCCCCCGTACGATCGGGGGCGTTAGCTATGCGGAAAGCGATGCACGTCGTGCAATAACGTCAACGCGTAGGGGGCGTCCCCTTGTAGCCCCTCGCCCATTGCTGACTCTGCTTGCTCGCCTGTTCGACCCGTTCGGCGGTGAGATCGTCGTTCCTGCGCTGCTCGTCTTCCTTCGCGTAATTCGTCGTTCCGAACACGTCCTTGTCCCGTGTCCTGAAGTACAGTGATGGTGCGAGCACGTGATCCTGCCAGCTCGTCAGCAACGTATCGTGAACAAGCATGTCGAACAGCGCCATCACCTCGGACGGAAGCGGGTTCTTTCCCGCATACCCCTGCTGCCAAGCCTTGACGAGTGCAATTTCGTCCTCCTTCAGCTCGACGTGGCTTGCAAGCGCCGGCGCGAGGAACAGCGGCGTATAGGTAAGCTTGTTGTTGAACGACTGCACGAAGCGGCGCTGTTGCCGTGCCTCGTATTCCGGTCGCATTTTCTCCCACTTGCCAGTCATCTCCTTCGCCTCGTTATCGAGGCGCTGCCAGACCGTCGTGTAGTTGCTTGGCGGGACGTCCTTCCATAGATCGTTGTAACGCTTATCCGCCACCTGCTTCGCGAGCTTCAGCTTCTGGATCTCGGGCGTGTCCATCCGCTTGCTGCCCATCATTGCCCAGTCGAGCTTCGCTTTTGCGTCACGTCGGTCGTAGTCGGCCTTTTCGACGTCCTTGCGCCACTCGGTCGCTGGGTCGGTCACGGAATGACGGAATTCCGGATCCTGGTACCGCATGGCGATCCAGCGCAGAAATACCTCCGCATGCGGCAGAAAGTTCACGCCTTGCGTATCCGGAACGACCTTGCGGTACGCATCGACAAGCGCCTTGATCTTGTATTGCTTGCCTTCATAGGTGATCGGCGTCGCAATCGAGAAGCGGCTGAATACGTCAGGTCTCCGCTTGGCCAGCGTTTCCATGTCGAGGAGCGCACTGCCGGCCTTGAGCGCTTCGAACAGCATGTCCCTGAGCGGAACACGCATCAGCTCCGCATTGAAGCCTAACGAGCCATGCAGCGAACCGCCCGCTACATCGCTGCTCGTTCCCGGATAGAGCCGCTGCTCGGCGCGGGTCTTTTCCAGGCTGTCGAGACGCTGGTACATGCGCATCTCGTGAGCGGCGGCGAAATGCACGCATCGCTGGACACTCGCCGGCACGGCAAGCGACCGGTCCTTGTAATTCGGCTTGATGGTCCCGAGAAACGGAAGGATGCCGATAATCTCGCCAGCCTCTTCCGACATGATCGACGACACCGCATCCAGCAAACCGACGAATTTTATTTCAAGCGAAATGCCATCGAGCGCAAGATCCTGATCGTCCCGGCGCTTGTACTTGGTAGCCAGATCATTGACGAACGCGCGCGCGAGCACGCAGCCGCGGTCTGCGCCAAACACTGATACTTCGATCTTTCGAATCTTCGACATCTGTCCCTTGACCGCCTCGACCGCTTTTTCCAGCTGGTCCTGCGCGGCGACGAGCCGTGAATCGACGCCAGTACCGAAGTAGACGCTCATCACTTGCGAATCACGCACGATCGGTACGTTTTCGATCGCGATTCCCGTAATGACCTGACGGACTGTCGATTGCACGATCTTGAGCGGATTATGCTTCAGATCGTTCTTCGCGTTCCGAAACACCGCGATGCCGCCCGCCTTCGTGCGCTCCCATATCCGCTCCGGCGATGCGTCCAGCACATTCGCGATGCGGCGCGCGGTTCGAGGAATGTTCTGGATGTCTTTCTTGAAATCGTTGAAAGCATTCAGCATCGGCCGAAACGAAAACTCTGCAGCGGACTGCTTCGCTGCCGTCGTCGCGCGACTTTTCACATCCAGTTGCTTGATCGGCTGGTTCACGCGTGCGACCGACTCTGCCACGCCTTTTGCTGCGGCGAGCGCATTCTTGCCGACCATGTTCGCCGCAGCGAGGCCGGCATTGAGCCAGTCGTTCGATTTGGCATCCGCGTTGAGGTCCGTACCGAGGCCCGAATAGTAAAGTCGGAACCAGAACTGATTCACGGGACGGTCGACGTCCATGTTGGTACGGTGCGCATCGAAAAGACGCGAGATGTTCGAGTACAGTCCGCTATCCGGATCGTCTTCGTCCTTGCTGCGACCGAACGCATCGAAGAATACGCCGATACGGATCGTTGCCCCACACGGCAGACAGTCCCCCTTCGGATAGTTGTCAGCCGCCATCTTGTCGACTGCCATGCGAACGCTCTGCGGCGTAGCATCATCCGGATCGAGTCGAATTGCGTTTCGATCGTTAGCTCCGGCCATTGCTATTCTCCTCACGTGGGGGCGGCACCAGCCCCGCAGGAATCGACGGCACCGCAACCGCCTGGAATCGGTTCTGCCCAAGGTCCCTAGCAACCGTCGGCGGCAGGGTTGCCGCCGCCTTCGCGAATGCGCCCGGCTTCCCCTTGCTCGATTGGATGAGTTTCTGCACTTCCGGGTGGGCGTCGAACCGCGGATTCACCAGAAGCGCGTAATACGCGTATTGCTCGAGGTCGCTGCGATCGGTGAAGCGGTATTTGAGCCAAGCCTCCGCAACGGCTCTCGAAATCCGGCGATGCGACTGGGCATCGTTGTCCTCGTATTTCTTGTCGAGCCGCTTTCCGTATCTTTTCGTCAGGTCACGCGAAACCTCCACAATCGGCAATCGCGTACTTCCCAGCATCTCGCCGGGAAAAGCCAGTTCGACATGACGATCGGGGTAGAAGTGAACCTCGAGAATGCGCGAGCCGATCGAATCCGGCGCCTTGGTCAGCGGCAACGAGACAGCCGCCTCCGCCTGCTGTTTTTTCACCTGCTCGCCCGGCCGCCAGTCGTCCGCATCGTAATACGTCCACTGAACCTTGAAATCGGTGCCTTTCAGCAAGTAACAGCAGGCGATGCTGCCTTCCCCAGCCCCGGGCTCCAGATCACCACCTCCGCGTGCCTTGTTGCCAAACTGATCGGTAATCGTGAACCGAACAAGGTTGTACGGCAGGTAGTTCAGTGCCTCTGTTGAAATGCTCGCGTAGGTCGGATCAGACTTGCTGCATGCCGCCATCGACACGAACAGCAAGCTCACCGCGGCGACTCGCAATGCAGCGGACAACCGTCCGCCAGCCGTGCGCATGGTGTGGCGGCCGGGAACAGCCGCATGGAATTTCAGTGCAGTGTGTTGCATGCGATCAGGCATAAGCATTCTCTTCACATAGCCGCGACAAGATGCCGTCGACGACACGGCGACCTGTCGACTAGCTCAATATTGTCGTTCGTCAATTCGAACAGCGGCCGCTTTGGCATCCACTCTGCCGTTACATCCGGTATGTCGACTGCTCCCGTGCTGCCTCCCTCGTACGCCACGGCGGCAGCAAGCCGTCTGGAATCGCCGGGACGGTCACCGCATTGAAGTTGTCGTTCGTCAACTCAGATAACACGTTTCTTGATAGAGATCGCATCGAAGTTGCGAACGCGCCGGGTTGATGGGCAGCCGCTTTCAAGACTCGCTGAATTTCCGGATGCGCATCGAATCGACTATTCACCAGCAAGTCGTAGTATGCGTACTGCTTCAAGTCATCAGACTCAGTCAGCCGGTACTTCAACCACGCTGCAGAAAGGACGCGAACGATGCGCCGATACTGCTGATCCTCGCGCTCGTCGTAGCGCTTGTTCAACTGCTCCTGGTAGTGACTCGATATCCAGTGAGACACGTCGATCATCGGAATGCGGGAATCATCCATTGGCGCAGCGGGAAACTGAAGTTCAACGTGACGATCCGGATAAAAATGAACCGCGACAATTCGTGTCCCTACGTTCTTCGGAACCTTTGACGGAGGCAACGCGACCGTTGCTTCGGCATGAAACGTCTGCTCGTCGCCTTTATGCCACTGGTCAACATCGTAGTAGTCCCACTTGACCGTGAAAACGGTCCCCTTGAGTTGATAGCAGCAAGTAACGCCCCCGCCACCGCCCGGCATGCTGTCGCCACCGCCACTAGCCTTGTTGCCGTATGCGTCAACGATCGTGAACTTGTCCAGGTTATAGGGTAGATAGTTCTGGGCCATGACCGAAATCCCGCTGTAGGTCGGCTCCGACTTCCCGCATGCGGTCATGGCCACCGCGAGCAAGCACCCTGCCAGAACACGACTCGCCAGACTCGACACCCTCATTGCTCTATTCATTGATGTTTCCCTTCCGAATCGCGACCGACCCGCCATGCCAACATCGACCAGCCCCAACCATCCGAATATCCTCAGCGACAAGCCACTAAGCGCGCCGCACCTATTTCCGTCGCCGCGCGTCAATCGCGCCGACGTCCACGTGTCATCAATCCCGCTCGTCCACATCGAAAATTTCATACGAGACGCGCCCGATACGATCAGCCACGCCGTGCATCCTCTGCACGCGGTGACGGCAACAAGCCATCGGGTATCGCCGGCACCACCACCGCTTCGAACTCGTCGTTCGTCAACGCGGACAATACGCTCTTCGGCAGCGATTGCATCGATTGCGCGAACATCCCGGGCTTGCTGGCGACCGACTGCAGGATGCGCTGAACCTCCGGATGCGCATCGAATCGACTATTCACCAGCAAGTCGTAGTACGCGTACTGCTTCAAATCATCGAGATCAATCAGCCGGTATTTCAACCATGCCGCCGCAACGACGCGCGCAACGCGACGAAACTGCTGGTCCTCGCGTTCGTCGTATCGCTTGTCTAGCCGAGCCTGAAAATGCTTCATCCACCTGACGACATCGACCATTGGCAATCGATCGTCATCCAGCATCTCGCCGGGGAACTGGAGCTCAACGTGCCGATCCGGAAAGAAGTGCACTTCGAGAATCCGGGCACCAACATCGTCGGGGGACTGCGACGGTGACATCGATACCTTCGCGTCGCCACGGAACATCCGCTCGTCACCCTTATGCCACTGGTCGACATCGTAGTAGTTCCACTCGACGACAAACTCCGTGCCCTTGAGCTTGTAGCAGCACTTCAAACTCCCCCCGCCTGCGCCGGGCGGATCGTCGCCCCCACCGTGGGCCTTGTTTCCATACGCGTCAGTCACGGTAAACCCGTCCATGTTGTACGGCAGATAATTCCGGCCCATCACCGAAATCCCGCTATACACCGGCTCCGACTTGCCGCATGCGCTCAAGGCCATCGCGAACAGGCACACCACCGCCACCGACTTACGCCACGCCACTGTGCACCTCCAGCAATTCCCGCTCGTGCGCATCGCGAATCGCATCCCACGTCGCGTCGTCGATCGTCGCCAGCGCGTCATTGAGCGTCGTCTCTCCATGAGCCACGGCCCCCAGGCACGCCCGTACCGCCGGATGTTCGTCGAACCGGGGCCCAACCAGCACGCCCGTCATCACGTAGCACTGCAATTCCGCTTCTTCGGCGATTCCGCGCGCAGTTGCACGATCGAGTTGCTCGACAACCTGGTCATACAGTTGCGCATCGGACAGATGGTCGACCACGGCCGCCATCGTCTCCCGAAACTTCAGCACGAGCTTGTCCGGATACCCGAGTTCGATCAACTGCGCATGCTGCTGCTCGCTCAAGCCCGGCGCATCGCCGGCCAACGCCGTGCCTTCGATCAACGGCATGTCATTACGCCACACGACTTCCTCAAGCCGCCGATCGCGGTAGCGAATCTCGTCGAACGGCGCAACGAACTGCCGCGCCTGCGCATCGCTCCACACCTGCCGGAGCCGCCCGAACACATGGTTGTCGAAGAAGAACAGGTAGTACGCGCGGCCATTCGGCAACGTGTACTTCACGTACTGGCGCAGATGCGCGTCGAGTGCATCGAACGACCACGCCGAGCACAACCACGTCACCGCATGCAGATCGACCGCGTCCAGCCACAGTTGCCGCAGCACGCGATGCTGCTCGGTGTTCTCGTCGTCGAGCGCGTGCCGGTCGAACGCGATCAGGTACGGTGCGATATCCGTATAGGCCTCCAGCCCGGTATCGGCCCAAAGCGACGCATGACGCAGCCCGCGCACGGCTGCAAGCTGCGTGTCCAACTCCTGATAACCGCGCGTATCGACGAGCACGTAAAGCTTCATCGCTCTACCGTCGTCAGCCTTGCGCTCCAGCGATGCCTTCAGTGTCTCGAGGAATACCGGCCATTCAGGCTCGCGCGGATTCGGCAGATCCGCGGCCACCTCGATGGCTTCGCCCGTATCGTTGACTTCGTCCATCAATCCGCCTCGACCATCGACTCGCGCCCGCTATGTGCATTCAGCACGCATTGCTTGCACGTACCGCCCGGCATCGCGGGCAGCGGATACGGCATGCTCGTCGGGCCGCTGAACTGGTGCTGGGCACCCTTGAAATCGATCTTCCCGGGCGCATGAATCTCGATGTTGCCGCCCTTGATCCGGATATAGGCGCCGCCGGACGTCAGCAGGATCTCCCGCTTGGCGGCCACGTCGACATTCTCCGTCGCCGACACCATCTTCACGGCCTTCTGCGCGGTAAGCTCGACACTGTCCGCGTGCGCCTGAACCTCGACCTTGCCCTTCGCGGCGAACAACTTCATCCCGGCGTTCTGCGCGAACAGACTGATACGATCCCGGATGCCGGCGATCAGCGACTTCCCACTGGTAATGAACGTACTTTCGCCACTGACGATATTGGTCTGCCGGTCGCTCGCCAGATGCACCGACTGCTGCGACGCCATCCCGATCCCCGCAGGGCTCGCGAACAGCATCACCGGCTCCTTGAACGCATTCGCATTACCGGTCCCGCCGCCCGCCGTCCTGCCGCCCGAGGTCGCGCCCGCCACGCTGTTCTGCGTCGCGTCGGTGAATTGCTTCAGCGCGTCGTGGCCTGTGCCGAGACTCTCCGCCTGATGCATTTCACTGACCTGCGACATCGATTCCAGCAGCCCTTCCGCATTGACGAGCTGCTGCTGCGCTTCGCTCACATCGAGCGGCTGGCTGTTCGCCTGCTTCGGATGCGTCGTGACATACAGCCCCTGCCCGGCACGCACGGCGCCATACGCATCTGTCCGCAAGTCGAACCCCGAACCGAGGTACGCGCCCCGCGTGTTGCCGTTCTGCTCGATCAGATAGCCGAGATGCAGCATCGAATTCGCACTGCTGCTGAACAGGCGCGCCCGGTTCTGCCCGGTCGCGTCGTCGAGCACCATCTCGTTGTGACCCGATCCCGCATACTCCTTCGACCGGAAACCCGACAGGATCCCGTCGCTATGCCACTGCGGCTTGGCGGCCCCGTTGTAGACGCGATGCATCACGATCGGCCGGTCGCAGTCCCCGCCGATGTAGCCGATCATCACTTCCTCGCCGACCCGCGGAATATGGACGCCGCCGTAACCGCCGCCGGTATCCGACTGCACGACGCGCATCCAGCACGACGCGTTTTCGCGGCCTTCGCTCTGCCGGTCCCAGACGAACATGACCTTGATCCGGTTCAGTTCGTCCGTATGAACCTCCTCGCCCTTCGGCCCGACGACGACGGCCGTTTCGAGCTGCATCGCGGGCTTCCGGTGCTCGAACGGGCTGCGATACGGCACGGCCGCGCGTTGTGCTTCGACTTCGACGAGATAGAACCCGGCTGAACCGTCGTCATGCCCCACTTCGAATGCAGCCGCTTCGCCATGACCGGCTTTCACCTGTGCCAGCCGTCCCTGCAGACTGTGCGGGAAATTCGCTTCGTGGTCCGAGATCGGCAGGTTGTTCTCGATGTACCGCGACACCTTCAGTGCCGCGAATTCCCGGTCTTGCGCGGCATCGCGATCATGCTCGGGGTGATCCGCCAGCGTGAAGCGTCGCCCGGCATCGATCCCCCGCACGCCGCCCACGCCGAAGAAGCGCTTCGCGCGCGACTCCCACTCCTCGAGACGAATCTTCGACAGATGTTCGCCGCGATCCTGCCCCGCATACGTATACGCACCGGTGTATTCGTAGATTTCCGCCTGATCCGGCAGATCTCCCTGGCCGGCCTTCGTCGGCAACGTCGTACCGTTCGGATTGCCCGGCGAGGACGGCGACTTGTAGTCGAAGGTACGCGTCGTGTGCAGCGTACTCTGCAACGTCCGCGATGCCGCCCATTGCGTGAAACCCGCAGTCTCCGTGCCCGCTCCCGAATGGTCGAATCTGACGGTTTTCGGCGACAGTTCATCGACCGCATGCAGGTCGTCGGTAATGACCAGCGTGTGCGCGTTGCCGTCGTCGCTGTGCCGCCAGAAGCCAAATAGCCCTTCTTCTTCCATCAGGCGATGCACGAAGTTCCAGTCGGTTTCGCTCTGGCGGCAGTACGAACGCAACGGCAGCGGCTTCGACAACGCGAACTGATACTGCCCCTTGGCCTGAGGATGCGCGTCGAACACGTCGGCCAGAATCGTATCGACACGCTCGTCCTGCCAGTACCGCATGTCGCTGCGGAACTTGAGGAAGTGCATCCACGACGCGAAAGTCAGCTGGTAGCTCGACAAGCTACCGTCCGCGCCAAGCCGACGCGCCGTATGGATATAGCCGTTGATCGGAAGATACGACTTGTCCGCCTGCTGGATCCACAGCGTCATCGGCTTCGCGATCAGCGTCTTGAGCTCGACGTCGCTCGCGGTGGAGACCAGGTCCAGCTCGACGCTGAAATCGCGCCCGAGCTCCGAAGAGGTCACGGCGCGGCGCGGCACGAGCGCATTGTTCGGCAACGACGGAATGTCCGCCTTCAGCAGGCGATCCTGCTGAATCAGGCCGCCGCGAATCGCCTGTGCGAGTTCGGTCACGTTCATGCGTCAATCCATGTTCTTGTCTGCCGCGAACCCGCTGGGCTCGCGCTCTCAGGTCAACAACCCGGCGCTCACGACTGCTCGTCCGGCCTCACACCCAGCAATTCGCGAATGTGCGACAGCGAGCCGTCGTCCTTCACGACGCTCTCGAGCCACTTGTGCAGCGGCATGTCGGCCCATTCGGCCGCCTTGTCGGCGAGATACGCGACCGGGCTGTGCGGCTCGGTCTGACGGAAATAGCGCGCCACCGCACGCAACTGGTCGACGGCCTGCGCGCGGTTCTGGATGCCGGCGATCATCTGCGTCACCGGAGGACGCGAAGCGGTCTGCTGCTGCACGTGAGTCTCCTCGGTCTGGATCGAATTGCCGAAAACCGGCTCGATGCGTTCGGGCTGGGCCTGCGGCGCCGACGGCGTGTGCGGCGCGCTGCCCGTATATCCTTGCTCGCGCGCAAAGCGCTCGGCGAGCCGGTACACCGTCTCGAACGCGTCGCGCGCCTGCCGGAAGCTCGGGGCCGAATCGCCCGCGCGTTCGACGAGCCGCTCCTCGAACGCATCGAGCGCGAATTCGAACGCCTTCAGATTCGCCAGCAGCGTCGTGTAGAACGCGATCGACGTCACGCGCCGCGACGCGTCGATCTGCTCGATCGACGGCTTGCCGCGCGCGATGTCGTCCGCGTGGTCGGGGTCGCGCTTGATCGACTGCGCGACGTGCTGCGCGACTTCCCAGTCGAGCGTGCTGAACGCATTCGATGCGCCGTCCGTCAGCGGCACCGCGCGCAGCAGCTCGGCCGTGCGGCCGGACAGCCACGCGACGTTGCCGAGCCGGTGCTCGATGTCGTCGTCCTCGGGCAGCGGGTGGAAGGTGTCCCAGAACTCGCGGCACAGGCCCTCGAGCAGCGCATAGCCTTCGGTGAGGCCCGTGATGCCGTCCTCGAGCGCGAGCGCCTCGGTCAGCCATACGGCGAGCCGCAGGTCCTTCGTGCGCGTGCGCAGCAGCTCGCCCGCATGATCGACGACGAAGCCCCAGTCGGCCTCCTTGATCTCGGTCACCCACTCGCCCTGGTCGAGCGTCGGGTCGTCATAGCGCCGCGCGTCCTGGATCGCGTCGAATTCGTTCGAAAACAGCAGGTCGTCGCCGCTGGGCGACGCCTCGCTGACCGGCGTCAGCAGCTCGGGGAGATTGATCGGCATGGTTCAGTGAATCCGTTGATGCATGAGATGTCGCGCGCCGAACTCATTCGACCGTATAGGCGAATTCGCCGGCCTCGTCCGCGCGCACCGCGATGCGCGCGATGGCCGCGCCGTCGGCGATCCGCCCGAGCACGTGGCCCGCGATCTCCGGCAGCAGCGTGCCGTTCAGGATGTGGTCGACGTTGCGGGCGCCCGAGTCGACCTCGGTGCAGCGCGCGAGCACCGCCTCGACGAGCGATTCGTCCCATTCGAACGCGGCCTTGTGGTTCGTCTCGATCCGGCGGCGGATGCGTTCGAGCTTCAGTTCGATGATCTCGGCCAGCACGTCGTCGGAAATCGGGTAGTACGGGACGACCTTCATCCGGCCGAGGAACGCCGGCTTGAAGGTCTTGTACAACTGCGGACGCAGCGTCTCGGCAAGCGCGTCCGGATCGGGCAATTCCTCGGCCGGCTTGTTCAGGCAGGCCTGCATCACCGCGGCCGAGCCGACGTTCGACGTCAGGATGATCAGCGTGTTGCGGAAGTCGATCTCGCGCCCTTCGGCGTCGTCCATCGCACCCTTGTCGAACACCTGGAAGAACATTTCGAGCACATCCGGGTGCGCCTTCTCGACCTCATCGAGCAGCACGACGGAATACGGGTTGCGGCGCACGGCCTCGGTCAGCACGCCGCCTTCGCCGTAACCGACGTAGCCCGGCGGCGAACCCTTCAGGCCCGACACGCTGTGCGCTTCCTGGTACTCGCTCATGTTGATCGTGACCATCTTGCGCTCGCCGCCGTACAGGATGTCGGCCAGCGCCAGCGCCGTCTCGGTCTTGCCGACGCCCGACGGCCCGACGAACATGAACACGCCGCGCGGCTTGTTCGGATCCTCGAGGTTCGCGGTCGCGGTGCGCACGCGCTGCGCGATCGCCTCCAGCGCATGGTCCTGGCCGATCACGCGCGCGCCGAGCAGCGACTGCAGGTTCAGCACGGTGTCGATCTCGTCCTTCACCATCCGGCCGAGCGGAATGCCCGTCCACGCGGCGACGATCTCGGCGACCACGTGGCCGTCGACCTGCAGCGGCACCATCGGCTCGCCGCCCTGTAGCGCATGCAACGCCGCGACGCGTTCGGCGAGCTTGTCGCGGGTGGCCTGCACGTCGACCGGCTGGCCGTCTTCCGCCGGGCCGCGCGCGCGGTCGAGCGCGTCGCGCAGTTCGGTGATCTCGGCGACGATCACGCGCTCGGCTTCGTAGCGTTCCTCATCCTTCGCCAGTTGTTCAAGCGCCGTGTCGCGCGCGCCGCGCAGCTCGCCGAGCCGCTCGTCGTGCACCGCACCGCCCGCCGCCTCGCGCTCCAGCGACGCGATTTCCGCATCGATGCGCTCGATGCGCTTCTTGGTATCGTCGATCGCGGCCGGCGTCGCGCTGTGCGCGAGCGCGACCTTCGCGCACGCGGTGTCGAGCACGCTGATCGCCTTGTCCGGCAACTGGCGGCCGCTGATGTAGCGATGCGACAGGCGCACGGCCTCGGTGATCGCATCGTCGAGAATCCGCACGTTGAAATGCTTCTCCATCAGGCCCGACATCCCGCGCAGCATCGCGGCGGCCAGCGGCTCGCTCGGCTCCTCGACCTTCACGACCTGGAAGCGCCGCGCGAGCGCCGCGTCCTTCTCGAAGTACTTCTTGTATTCGCTCCACGTCGTCGCGGCGATCGTGCGCAGCTCGCCGCGCGCGAGCGCCGGCTTCAGCAGGTTCGCCGCGTCGTTCTGGCCGGCCTGACCGCCCGCGCCGATGATCGTGTGCGCCTCGTCGATGAACAGGATGATCGGATGCGCGCTCTTCTTCACCTCGTCGATCACGCTCTTCAGACGGTTCTCGAACTCGCCCTTCACGCTCGCGCCGGCCTGCAGCAGCCCCATGTCGAGCACATGCAGCGCGACGCCGCGCAACGGCGGCGGCACGTCGTCGGCCGCGATCCGCAGCGCGAGCCCTTCGACGACCGCCGTTTTGCCGACGCCGGCCTCGCCAGTCATGATCGGGTTGTTCTGGCGGCGGCGCATCAGGATGTCGATCGCCTGGCGGATCTCCGCTTCGCGGCCGATCACCGGATCGATCTTGCCGTCGCGCGCGCGCTGCGTGAGGTTGGTCGTGTACGTGTCGAGCGCGGGCGTCTTCGACGGGCCGGCCGCGGGCGCCATGCCGTCGCCGGCCGGCGCGACGTCGCTGCCGTCGTCGTCCGCCTGGCGCGGCTCGGCTTCGCTCGAACCGGCCATGATTTCGTCGAACTTGTGCTTCAGGTCCGTCACGTTCATTTCCGCGAACCGCGACGACATCCGTTGCGCGAACTGCGCGAGATCCGGCGCGGTCAGCAGCGCGAGCAGCAGGTGCCCCGAACGGATGCGGCCGAGCTGCGAATCGAGCGACGCGATCAGCCACGCCTGCTCGAACAGCGCGATCAGATGCACGGAGAACACCGGCGTGCGCGTGTTGCCCGTCTTCAGGCGCGTCAGCTCACGTTCGAGATCGGCATGCAGCGCATGCGGATCGACGCGGCTCGCGCGCAATGCGAGCGGCAGGTCGCCCGTCGCTTCGTCGAGCAACGCGAGGAACAGGTGCTCCAGATCGACCTCGTAGTGGCCGCGCGCCAGGCACGCGCTCGCCGCACGCTCGGTCGCGTGGCGACACAGCGGGTTCAGTTTCGTGATCAGGGTCTTCAGAGGCGTGCTCATGGCGTCGATCTCAGGTTCGATTGCTTGTTGTTGTCAGGGTCAGTGAATCACGTGCAGTTCGTAGCGGGCGTCCGAGCGGTCCTCGAGCGCGTCGCGCGTGCACAGGAACGCATCCCAGCCGAGCCGTGAGCCCGCACCGAGCACGCTCGCGCCGACTTCCGTGCGCTTGAGCACGAGCTTCACCTCGTACTCGAGCGTGACGCCGGCGAGCAGCGTCAGCATCCGCTCGAGCGCGACGGCATGCGCGCCGCCGGGCAGGAATGCCTCGTAATCGCGCTTGGACAGCGGGCCGACGACGATCCGCGCGCGCATGTCGCGCTGCCACACGCGTTCGCCGACGAGCGCAGTCGCGCCGAGCACCGCGTTGACTTCGCCCAGCACGCTCAGTTGATCGGGCGGCACGTCGTACCACTTGCCGACGAACTGGTCGATCTTCACCGGCACGCGGAAATAATCGGACAGCGTGCGCTGCAGGTACGCGGCCGACATCGGCCGGTGCCGCGCGGCGAGCGCGTAGCCGGCCACGGCCTCGTCGAGCACGCCGCCCGGGCCGGCGGCGAGACTGTCGCGCACCTCGTCGCTCGGCACGCCGGCGATCGCGAGCAGCAGCGGCAGGTAGCGCTCGTCGCGGTCGAGTTCGTAATGGAACGGCAGCCGGTATTTCTTCCACGCCGCGTAGAACAGCGCGGTCGCGCGGTTCGAGAACACGTCGAAGAACGCGCGCGCCGCGTGGTCGCGCCTCAGGTGCTCGCGCGCGACGATCTGCTCGGTGTAGTGCAGCGGCAGCGCGCCCTGCCCGCCGAGCAGCCCGAAGAACGCCGGCGTCAGCTCGACGCGTCCGAGCTCGCCGGCGGCCAGCGCGGCGCCGCGCTGCTCGCCGGAGTTCAGCGGCATGCCGCCGTCGTCGAACGAGCGCGCGCCCTCGATCTCGCTCGGCGGGAAGCCGAGCGATAGCGTGTTGCGGAATGCGATGCGCTGCGCGACCACGTCGCCCTGCCGCCACGCGCCCGGCGCATCCGACGCCTGCCGCGCGAACAGCCCTTCGAGCACGCGCACCGCCTGGAAGAACTCGAAGCGATGCGGTTCGTCGAGCAGCGCGTCGACTACGCCAGGATCGATTCGCCGGTTCGGGGCTTGCATCGAATGATCTCCTCGCCGGTGCGCTTCGACACGGCGACCAATTGAACGAAACTGTTGAGGTGGACGTACAGCCCGAAGAAGCTGTCGAGCACGCGCACGAACGACGCGAGGCTCGCGCCGACGAAGTGTTCCTCGTCGATCGTCAGCCGGATCTCGATGCCGCGCACGAACGTCGCGAACGGCTTGCCGGGCAGCCACTGCACGGCGCCGCGCTGCTCGACGCCGGCCAGGCCGTCGATCTGGCGCATCGATACGGCCGTGCGTCGCAGGTCGTACAGCGTCAGCATTTCCTTCAGCGGCGCGAGGCCGTGCGCGACGAGCGACACGTGGTTGAGCGCGAGGTGCGACACGAGCCGCCAGTGCGCGGCGCGACCGCGCTCGAAGCGCACGCTTTGCGTCGGGCGGCGCAGCAGCGAGACGCCGCTCGTCTGCGCGCCGCCTTCCTGGAACAGGTCGCCGCCCTCGAGGCCGAACGCCAGCATCGCCGGCAGGTCGCGGTTCGTGCAGGTCAGGTCGAGGCTCAGCGTGTCGGTCTGCGGCGACGTCGGCTCGAAGTCGATGTCGACGATCGAGATCTCGGTTTCGTAGCCGGGGCTTTTCTGGGCGACCCAGTCGTTGCGGCGCGCGAACCAGTAATGCCCGATCCGCGCCGATTCGCCGTGATGCAGCGAATAGAACGGCCGGAACTCGATCACCGATTCCTCGTGTGCCTGCTGCCGGACGAGCTTCACCGAGTCGATCGAGTACACCTCGTACGCGAACGCGCGCCGCGCCTCGGCGATCACCGGATACGACACCGCGCGGTGCGTGATGCGGATCGGCTCGCCGTGCTGGCGGAACAGGTTGACGATCGGCGTGCAGAACAGCCGGAAATGGCTCGCCGTCAGCAGTTCGAGCAGGCGCGCGACGTGCGAATCGCTGCGCACGTCCTGCAGCACGAGGTGCAGCGTCGCGCGCTGGCAGCGGCCCGATGCGCGTGCGATCGCCGCGAGGTCGAAGTCGACGAAATCGAACTTGTCGGGGAACGCGAAGTATTCGGTGAGCAGCCGGTACGCGGGATGCGATTTCGCCGGATAGTCGATCAGCGCGTCGTCCTCGGCGAAGCCGGCCTGCGCAATCGGCAGCTTGCGCAGCGCGGTCCAGCGGCCGTTACGCTCGGGCTCGACGTACGCGCCGAGCACGTTGACGAACAGGCAGTCGGTCAGCGCGGCGACGAACGACTGCTCGCCGTGCAGGTGCGCGCGCAGCGTCGACAGTTTCAGCGCGCCGAGATCGAGCTGCGCGGCGAGCGATTCGAACGTGATCGAGATCACGCCCGTCGCGTTCGACGGCAGCACCGTCGCGCTCGGCGCGAGCGCGACCGGCGTATAGCGCGCCTCCGAGATGCGGATCGGCGCGAGCGTCACGTCGTAGGCGGTGCGGAACCGGCACTGCACGCCGCGGATCGGGCGGCTCTTCAGCTCGGTGCCGCGATCGATCACGACCGGTTCGGTCTGCTGGCCGGGCGACGCCGGCGTGAACTGCGCGATCGAGCACGACGGGAACGGCCGCAGGTAGTGCGGATACAGCACTTCCAGCAGCGCTTCGGTGAATTCGGGGTAGTCGTCGTCGAGCTTCTTGTTGATGCGCGCGCCGAGCAGCGCGAACGACTCGATCATCCGCTCGACGTGCGGATCCTCGCAATGCTCGCCGGACAGCGCGAGGCGCGCGGCGATCTTCGGATAGCGTTCGGCGAAATCTCGCGAATAGCGCCGCAAAAACGATAATTCGCGTTCGTAATACGGCAGCAATTCTTCCATCGACGACCCCGAACCTCAATATTTCATGCCGGACCTGATTGACCACCGGGCGGTCCGGCCCGCTCGGCGGCTTGATTTACTGCATTCGTGCCGCGCGTGCGCGCGTGACCGAATATTGCAGCGTCGACGGTTGCAGCATCGCGTCGAAACTCACCGGCTCCTCGGCCGGGTGCACGACGAGCAACGCCTGGATCGCGAAGTAGAGCGCGTTGGTCGCCTGCTCGTTCAGCTCGAACGTCACCTGCACCTGCTGCAGGCGCGGCTCGTGACGCGCGATGGCCTGCTGGATCGACTTGCAGATGAACGCGCGGTCGTAGTGGCTCGCGAGGCTCAGCCCCGCAAAATCGTTCAGCCCGTAGGTCAGCACCGATTTCTGGCATTCCGGCAACGCGGCCAGCTCGTTCTCGGTATGCGCGATACGGGTGTTGAGGATCGCCTCGACGTCGCGGGCGACCGTGTTCTTGAGCTCGTCCAGCGACAATTGCCGCATCGCGGCCGTTGCCGGCAGATGCGGTTCGTCGTCGAACAGCTTGTCGAGAAAACTGGGTTCGAATCGTTTCATCGGCCGGAGTGCACAGAGCAAAACGGCAACGGGACGCGACGCGCCCCGTTGCCGCAACCGACCTTAGACCGCGTAGGTCTTGTCGTTCTTCGTCAGGCTCCAGGCGCCTTGCGTGTTGCCGCCCTGGTTGCCGCCGATCTTCTGCTGGGTTTGCTTCCACTGCACGGCTGCGTACTTCAGCGAGAACGTCTCGAGCGGCAGACCTTCCTCGCGAACGCTCGGGGCGATGCTCGAGATGATCACGTACTTGAGCTTGACTTCCAGATACTGCACGCGCTTGCCTTCACCGTCCGCGCGCGAGAAATGGACCGTCACTTCGTCGAACGTGGTACCGCCCGAAGCGTGCTGATACAGCAGCGGGCTCGACGAATCGATTTCCTTCGTGAAGATCATGTCGCCGTGCTCGCAACGCGTCATCGTGTGACCGCCAGCGGTCGATGCGGTTGCCGAACGCGGCTGAACGATCGAGTGATCCCACGATTTCAGTTCGATCCAGCCCTGATGGTCTTTGTCCGCGGACTCGCCCTTCACCGCGGGACTACCAAACTGCAAGTGCATATGTAACATGGCCCTTCGACTCCCCAAAGAGGTGGTTTTAACGTCCTACCCAGGCGGCCCGCCCGGGCGATTTACTCGCTTATGAATTTGCCGGTTTGGGCAGATCAGCGACAAGTCGCAGAGAAATCGAGAGCTCGTCGAGCTGAAAGTGCGGGCGCAGGAACGCGACCGAACGATACGAGCCCGGCTTGCCCGGAATCTCCGACACTTGTATGGATGCCTCGCGCAGCGGGAATTGCGCTTTCTGTTCCTGCGAGGCGTTGTCGTCGAGCAGGACGTACTGCGAAATCCACCGGTTGAGGAAAGTCTCCACGTTCTGCGCCGATGCGAAGCTGCCGATCTTGTCCCGCATCATCGCCTTCAGGTAATGCGCGACGCGCGATACCGAGAAGATGTACTGAAGCTGGGCGGACAGGACGGCGTTCGCATTCGCGCTGTCGGTGCTGTATTTCTTCGGCTTCTGCACCGATTGCGCAGCGAAGAACGCGGCGTAATCTGAGTTCTTGCAATGGACGAGCGGGATGAAGCCGAGGTCGCTCAGCTCCTTCTCGCGGCGATCGGTGATCGCGATTTCGGTCGGGCACTTCAGCGCGACTTCACCGTCGTCGGTCTTGAACGTGTGGGTCGGAAGGTCCTCGACGAGGCCGCCGCCTTCGACGCCGCGGATCGCCGCGCACCAGCCGAAGTCGTCGAACGCGGCCGTGAGACGTGCCGCAAAGGCCCATGCCGCGTTGCACCACAGGTACTTGTCGTGATCGGTGCCGTCGACTTCCTCGACGAAGGTGAAGTTCTCCGCGGTCTGGCCGTCCTTCGGATTGAACGGCAGGCGGCCGAGGAAGCGCGGCAGCGTCAGGCCGACGTAGCGCGAATCCTCGGCGTCGCGGAACGACTTCCACTTCGCGTATTCGACGGTGTCGAACACCTTGCCGAGGTCGCGCGGCTTGCCGAGGTCGGAGAACGACTCGAGGCCGAGCAGTTCCGGCGACGCCGACGCGATGAACGGCGCATGCGCGGCCGCCGCGACGTGCGACATCTGCTCGATGAAGTACATGTCTTCCGGCTGACGCGAGATCTCGTAATCGCCGATCAGCGCACCGAACGGCGAGCCGCCGAACGTGCCGAATTCCTCTTCGTAGACCTTCTTGAACAGCGCGCTCTGGTCGAATTCGCTCGCGCCCTTGAAATCGCGCACGAGGTCGCGCTTCGGTGCGTGCAGCGCCTTGATCTTGATCGTCTGGCCCGTGTTGCTTTCCTTGACCAGATAGTCCATCCCGCGCCACGTGCTTTCGAGGCGCTGGAATTCCGGCGCGTGCATCACGGCGGAAAGCTGCGTGGAAATCAGGCGGTCGAGCTCCGCGACGCGAGCGTCGATCGTGGCCGACAGGTTGTCCGACACGATCACCGTGCCGTCGAGCACCTGGTGCACGAGTTCGCCGATCAGGTCCTTCGCGCGCGCATGCTCGGAATCGGATTTCGCGACCTTGCTCTTCTCGACGATGTCGTCGAGCAACGAAGTCCCGGCGGCGTATTCCGCGCCGCTCGCTTGGGCCGCAGCCGTTTGCTGGTTCATCTCAACACTCCGTCGTCATTCGCCGTCTTTGTCGCTGCCGGTGCCCTTCGCGAGCTCCTGCAACTGCTGCGTGTTCTTCAGCACCTCGGACAGCAGATCCTCGAGCTTGTCGTTGCCGGCAAGCTTGTTGCGCAGGTCGGCGAGCTTCGAGCGCGCCTCGAGCAGGCGGCGCAGCGGCTCGACCTGTTCGACGACTTCGTCCGGGCTGAAATCCGACAGCGAGCGGAACTTCAGGTCGACCGCGAACTTGCCGCCTTCCGGGCTCAGGCGGTTTTCCACCTGGAACGCGGCACGCGGCTCGATCGCCTTCATCACGTCGTCGAAATTGTCGCGGTCGATGTTGACGAACTTGCGGTCGCGCAGCTTCGGCTGCTCGATTTCGGACTGACCCGCCAGATCGCCGACGACCCCGACGACGAACGGCAGCTCCTTCACCTCGATCGCATCGCCCTTCTCGACCTCGTAGGTCAGCTGGACGCGCGGCGGCCGTATTTTCTGCAAGCTTTTCTGAATGCTTTCTTTCTTGGCCATCTCGACGGCTCCCAGGTTAGTTGTGGTTATCGCGTCAGTTGCGGTTTCAGTTGCGCAGCGCGCCGAACGGATCCGCGCTGCCCTTTTGCGCCGGGGGCTGCGTCGGCGTGGTCGACGCAGCCGCCTCGGCGGCCGGTGCGGCACCGCCCTTCGGACGATGGACGACGCGGCGCGGCGTGCGCGTTTTCACGGTCTTCGTTTCCGGCGGGAACAGCGCCGATTCGCCGAGCGTGTCGCGCAGTTGCTTCGCGAGCGCCTGCGCGTCGGACTTCGCGTCGCCCGCGAGCGACGCATCCTGGCGCAGCTCGCCGAGCGACTGCGTCGCGATCCGCAGGCCGGCGACGGCCAGCACGCTCTTCGCCTGACGATCGGTCGCGTCGCGCTGCAGCGCTTCCTGAGCGGCGACGATCGCCTGGCCGTAATGGTTTTGTGCGAACTGGATTTGCGCGATGCGCGACCACGGTTCCTCGCGCGTCGGATCCGACTTCGCGAGCTGCTGGTACAGGCCGAGCGCCTTGTCCTGATCCCCCGCCTTCGCGACGGCGTCCGCATCGGCCAGCGACTTGTTGAACACTTCCGCAGTCGGCGGCGCGGGAGGCTGGCTCGCACAGCCGGCGATCACGCCACAAGCCACCACTACCCCAGACAGTTTTGCGAACAGACGGTCTTTCATCGTTATATCCACCGGCGCGTGAGTTTTAAATCGTTGAGAATCTGGTTCTTTTGCTTTGCAAGATGCGCGCGGGTATAGTACCGATCAATTTTTCATAATTCAATCGTCGTGTGAAGAGTAATTCCTTTTAAAACCGGGCGCTACCCCCTCGAATGGCCTCTCGCTGCGGGCTCGCGGCGGTTTTTTCTTTCGACCGGAATGCGCAAGTTTTACTGGCCGCACGACGCGCCGCCCGGATAGCGGAAAAAATTTCCGAACGCTTGCCTGGCGCGAGCGTGCTTAATAGTTGAATGGTGCAGTGTCGGGGGATACGCGGCGAACGCGGCAAAACCCGGCAGTTTTGACAGGGATAAAGGCGGCACGCCGGAAAAACGATGAGATCGTCCATGATTCGCTACGCGCTGCCGCTGGTTGCCTGCGCCCTTCTGGCCGGATGCGCGGCCGCCCCGCTGCTCGGCTCGGCCGCGAGCGCCGTGATGTCCGCGGCCGGCATCGGCAAGCCCGAGGTGCCCGACGCGCAGAAGCCGCCGCGCAACATCGGGCTCACGCTCGCCGCCGCGCCGAACCTGAATGCCGCGACCGACCACAAGCCGCTCGCGCTCGTCGTCCGGCTCTATGCGCTGAAGGACCCGACCTCGTTCCAGCAAGCGCCGTTCGACGCATTTACCGATCCGACCAAGGAAAAAGCCGCACTCGGCGCCGATTTGCTGAACGTGCGCGAAATCACGCTGATTCCGGGCCAGCGCTATACGGCAACCGAGAAGGTGTCGCGCGAAGCGCAGGCATTCGGCATCGTCGCGCTGTTCCGCGATCCCGCACTGCAACGATGGAAACTGACGTTCGATCCGGTGAAGTCGGAGAAATCCGGCATAATCATCGGCCTGCATAATTGCGCGATGACGGTCACCGACGGCACGGTCATCGCACCGCAACAGGGTGCGCCTTCGCAACCGCTGAATATGCTTTCTTCGGTCTCCTGCGGTTAAACATGACGCACGAATGTCAATTAACAAGAATTAACACTCGGCGATTTAATTCGGGCACGAACAAATCGATTACGTCGCAACGCCACATTAACCGGATTTGACATGAGTTATTCGGCCAAGGTGCTGTGGGGGGAAGGGCTGTTCCTCCGGCCTCAACACTTTCAGCGGCAGGACGCGTACCACGAGGCGCGCCTGTTCGAGTCCATCCAGGCGATCCAGCCGTACAACTGGGGCGTGCGCTCCGTGCGCATCGATCGCGACGCGCTCGGCAGCAATGTGCTGCGGGTGGCCGAGCTCGCGCTCGTGTTCCCGGACGGCGCGCTGTATGCCGCGCCGCAGGCCGATGACCTGCCGCCGCCGATCGCGCTGGATACGTTGCCCGACGGCATCAACGAATTCGTGTTCTATCTCGCGCTGCACCCGCTGCGCGAGAACGGCACCAACTACAGCGACGATCCGGCCGCCGGCTTCATGACGCGGTTCGTCAGCGAGCAGACGAGCGTCGCCGACAACTTCACCGACGCCGCCGAAGCCGACATCACGTTCCTGAAGACGCAGGTCAAGCTGATCGCGCACAGCGAGCCGCGCGACCAGCTGCTGTCCGTGCCGCTCGTGCGCGTGCGCCGCACCGCGACGTCCGGTTTCGAGATCGACGACAACTTCGTGCCGCCGTGCCTCGCGATCGAAGCGTCGCCGATCCTGCACCAGCGGCTGCGCCAACTGGTCGACGCGCTGCAGGCGAAGGTGAACGCGTTGTACGGCTTCCACCGCGAGCCGTCGAAGAACATCATCGAATTCCGTTCCGGCGACATCGCGTCGTTCTGGCTGCTGCACACCGCGAACGCCGCGTTCGCGACGCTCGCGCACCTGCACCAGCACGCGGCGCTGCATCCGGAGCGGCTGTTCCAGGAACTGCTGCGCCTCGCGGGCCAGTTGATGACCTTCTCGAAGGGCTATACGCTCGCCGACCTGCCCGTGTACCGCCACGACGATCCGGGCCCGAGCTTCGCGCGCCTCGACCTGATGCTGCGCGAATTGCTCGACACCGTGATCTCGACGCGCTATTTCGCGATCACGCTCGACGAAGTGCGCCCGTCGTTCCACCTCGGCCGCCTCGATTCCGGCAAGATCGACGACAAGACCGAGTTCTACCTTGCGGTGTCGGCGGACATGCCGAGCGTCGAGCTCGTCGACGCGGTGCCGGCCCGCTTCAAGGTCGGCGCGCCCGACGACGTCGACAAGCTCGTGCTGTCGGCCATGCCCGGCGTGCGGCTGTCGTACACGCCGCAAGTGCCGCCCGCGATTCCGGTGCGCCCCGGCGCGTGCTACTTCGCGCTCGATTCGCGCAGCCCGCTGTACGAGCGCATGCTGCAGGCCCAGTCCGCGATGATCTACGCGCCGACTGGCATCAATGACCTGAAATTCGAACTGATCGCGGTCACATCATGAGCTACGCGCCTTCCCTGTTCGGCGACAACGTGCCGCCGCCAATGCATAGCCCGGCGTCCACGGACGCCGCGTTCCAGGCCCGCTCGCTGCTCGATTTGCTGTACGACGGGTTCTTCATGCTGTTCCTGCTCAAGAACGGGCGGGAGCCGGACAGCGCCGGCGAGTTCAGCACGCGGATCCAGGAATTCCTGTCGGATTTCGAGCGCGGTGCGAAGAAGCTGAATATCGCCGCCGAGGACGTGTACGGCGCGAAGTTCGCGTTCTGCGCGGCCATCGACGAGATGGTGCTGTCGTCGCAGTTCAAGATCCGGACCGACTGGGAACGCCGGCCGCTGCAGCTCGTGCTGTTCGGCGAGCAGCTCGCGGGCGAGAAGTTCTTTCAGTATCTCGAGGAAGGCCGTGCGCAGGGTGCGGCCCGGCTGCAGTCGCTCGAGGTGTTTCATATGTGCCTGCTGCTCGGGTTCCAGGGCAAGTATCTGCTCGAGGGGCCGGAGAAGCTCGCGTATCTCACCGCGCGGCTCGGCGACGAGATCGCGCATATGAAGGGCAAGCGCGCTGCGTTTGCTCCGCATTGGCCGCTGCCGGATCAGATCGCGCATCGGTTGAAGCGGGAGGTGCCGGTCTGGGCAATCGGGACCGTGTTCGCGCTCGTTGCGCTGCTCGGGTATCTCGGGCTCAACACCTATCTGAAGGACAAGACGCTGCAGACGTTGGCGCCGTATTCGCAGGTGATCAAGGTCGGGCCAGAGTCGGCTAATTTGACGATTTCGTTGCCTTGAAGGCAGTGGTGGTGCTTCGTTCGAACACTGCTGCATCACGAAAAAGGACCGCTCGGCGGTCCTTTTTCACTGTGGTGCGTGTGAGCGTGGTCAGAGCAGAATGAATTCCTCGTTGTCGACGTAGAACACGAACGCGTCCAACAATTGCGCGACGCTCGGTTCGTCGACCTGGTCATGCGCATTGATCACGATTTCCTCGATCGTCGCGCTGTTCAGTGTCACGCGCCAGCCAGGTTGCGATGCGATCGTGGATAGCGTGACGGCTTCGATATCGTCAGGGTTTCGGTGAATGCTCCTTCCGTATCGAGCGTCCACGGCATCGGTGGCAGACAGAGCCATCCGGAGAAATCGCCAGGATGTTCGAGAATGTGTTTTAGCGACACTTCGGTCGCGGGGGTAGTCGACATAGGAATTGCGGTTGTAACTGTGGCAAATGCACCGGAACGACGGCACGGCGATCATACGAAAGTGCGCGCATCGCAACGCGCCCCTCAGCGAGGCGTGATTATGCCAATTCGGAATGTGCATGGTCGACCTGGTGGTGGTCGTCGGCCATCTCGCGTGCATTAATTGAAGCGCAGCTGGGTCGCCTCCCCCGCAAAGACTTCCGTCAGCCCCCGCTTCAGCTGTCCGAGGCTGTCGGTCGCATGCACCACGATCGTCACCAGCGCCAGCCCTTCCGTCCATGCGACATCGCGAGACAGTTCGATGTTCAACATCTTCCCCTGCAACGAAACCGACGTGACTCCACCATAGCCGGCGACTCCGTCTTCGCCTACTTCCATGTAATAGGTATCGAGACCAAGCGCCTTATCCTGTTCGTCGTCGTCGGTCTCGCGCTGCAGGATCACGTAGCTGGATGGCGGGTCGTGATCTGCGAGACCGACGATATGCACGCCATTTTCGAACGTATAGGTTACGATGTTCGCGAAGAATCTGAATTCCAATTCGCTCGACTCCTGACAGATATTGCTCGTCCACTGTGATTTGACTCGACCATCTAACATACTGGGACAATGCCGAGTTCTTGAATCAATACCACACTCCCATCAGCACGTTTAAATTGATACTCTCTTGTCCATATCGGATGATTACCTTTCCCCAACACCGGCAAACCGTCAGAACCAGTCACCATGACTTGATTATATTGCCCCATCTGATCGGCTTTTTGATTGAGCACTTTGTCAGGTTGTTGACTCAACGCGACTCCCAAATCACGCTTCGCTTGACGAAATGCGCCTCTGCGTCCCGGGCACGGAGTTAGCCAACCGGATCAGTCCACGCGATAGGGTTCAACGCGTATCGGTAAGCATTGATGCCACCCGATAATCCGATGGGATCTTTCGATACGAACCGACCACCGCTTAGATCGTAATATCGGCACCGGTTATAAATAGCCCCCTAGACGCGCATTCCCCCCTTATACAGCCCGCAACCCCTTTCCCCACAAGACTTTGCGCCACCCCATCCCAAGACGGAACGCATTTTTCCCCTGGACGCGTTTTTTTACAGTTGTCGATGCTCGGCTCGATGCGCCATCAAGCAGCCGCATCCGTGTCCTTGTCCGTTTCGGCATCCAACGCGGCGCAAAGATACTTCCTTCATCATTATCCAGGTCGACCGGGTGTAGTCAGGAAGGCTGCGAAGCTATCAGCAATCGCTGACACTTGCCCAGTCTCATGCGACCAAAGAACTACAACAGGCTCCCCGGCGTCACCAAGCGTTCCGTAGTCGAAGCAGTAGTAGTCCCCTGTTCCGAATTCGGCAAACGGTAGCAACTGAGAGAGGTCGATAGAGGTACCTGAGAAGTTGTCTCGCCACTCTTGCCAATCTTCTTTGAAGTGACGAACTATCGACTCCCACGTTTTGCGGGGATCGCGTGCATCGAATACAGGAAACACCACCAAAGCGCCCGATGCTTTGCCGTTGTTGTCCAGAAGCCATTCCGAGAACGACTTAGGCAATGTTCACGCCAATTCCGTCTCAGTTGCATGGATCGCATCTACTGTTGTACCTATCACTCACGCTTTAGCCATCATTTTTCGCTTAGGGTAAAGAACCCGCACGAGCGATCACTTCCGGCGCTTCGCCTCACTTCCTTGTACGACGTCTCCCGCACGAGTCACCGTCGTCATCCGTTAGCAACTGCTGCGTACCGATCTGGTCAAAAATAAACAACGATAACAATAAATCCTCGTTACTCCCAATACACCAAAGGACGCGTTTTCAGCCCTTCCCATCAAGGCACCACGTCAAAATACCACATTAGGAATTCATTAAATGTCTGCCAGCGGGCAGGCACTCGCCCACTTACAAAATCATCCAATACAACGATATCGAGATCGTAAACAGCCCGATCCTCGATATTATACAAATACATCCCCTCACTCTCATCCGACGTCAAGGCAAGATATTGCCCAGGAATACGATAACGATCTCGGACGTAATCCGTCTGATCCGGAATCGCTGGAATCGCCGGCCCCTCGATGTCCAGAAGCTCAGCAACCGGGCGAGGACTGATAAAGCCCCCCTGATATTTCAGATAAAATTCACCAAACTCCGAACCGGAATCGACGCCCAGGCTAACAAGTACTTTTTCTGCCGCCTTAGGATCAGCCCTATCTACGTCACCAGAAACCGCAGCCAGATACTGCTCGACTTTCAATGGAATCATAAATCACAACCTCCCTTGCTAGATGCATTGGCCGTTGCCGCGCGATCTTTCCAGTACTGCTGCCTGTCAATGTCGAATGCACCACGATCAACAGGATACTCTGGATTCTTTTGATTTCCGTAGGGATGCAATGCTTCACGGCCAGCACCGCTTGCTGCTCTATGAGTGCTAGTTGTCACCTCAAACAACGGACCAATGGATTGCTGCCTTGAATGATGCAACTGAATCTGCTGCGGCACCCCATCCTTCATCAGAAAAGGCGCACCACCCTCCATTGCGCGCTGCAGGTTCGTCTTACCTCGATGCTCCATATTCCAATCAATGTCCTGCTGGAAAACCGTATATGAAATCCCAGTACCCTTCTTGCATGGTCCCCAACTTGATTTTTTAAATCGACTTAAACCGGAAGGATCTACCCAGCTAACAGGGTTAGGTGCGTACTGATAGTCATTTACCCCACCAGCCAGACCAATAGGATCCTTGCTGATGAAACGCCCATTGACTGGATCATAGTACCGATGCCGGTTGTAAGCGAGTCCCGTCTCCGCATCGACCTGCTGGCCTTGGAATTGCAGAGGATTCCCCGGCACGATCCCCGCAGCCTTCGACGCTCGCGCAATCACCCCCCGCGCCTCGCCCCACGCCTTGTACGACGCCTCCCACACGACGTCACCGTCGTCATCCGTCAGCAGCTGCGGCGTACCGATCTGATCGCAGTGGTAATAGAACACCGCCGCGTCGCCTCGCCGCTCCGGCATCTTCTGCAGCGGATCTTCCTCCGGCACATAGCGGTCCGTGCTCTTCCATTCCGGCGTCTCGATCCCTACTACCGGCCCCGCCACATACTGCGCCAGTGGCACAAACGTCCCCGGTTCGTAGATGTAGTGCGTCCCGCGCTCGCCGTCGCTTTCATACGCCAGCGTGTCACCATCCCATCCGAACACCGTACGCTCGCCGTTCACCTCCTTGGCGATCCGACGGCCGAACGCGTCGTAAAAATACCGCGCCTCGCTCTGCCGCGACGTCTCCGCAACCCGCGCCGCCAGCAAGCGATTGAACTCATCCCACTCATATTCCTGCTCACCCGCCGGCGTACGCTTGCGCACCAGATTCCCGCGCGCGTCGTACTCGAAGTGCATCCCCGCATACGCCTTCAGCAGGTTGCCCAGCACCTTCGGCACCTCGACCGGCAACGTACTTTCCGGCCGCACCGGGCTCGGACGGGACGCAGGTGCCTCCGCGGACCGCACCGGATCGATGATGTTGCTCGCCGGATCGAACGCAAACCGCTCCTTCGCGACCGGGCTGATCGCTTCGATCAATCGCCCGACCGGATCGTATCGATAGTCGGTCCCGCCCTTGCGGCTGTCCTCGATCCGCGACAATTGCCCCGCCGCGTCATAGCGATACCGCCGCTCGGCAAGCGGCGCCGGCGACGTCGATCGCTGGACCGTCTGCTGCAGCACGCGTCCGGCCGGATCGTAGTGGGTGCGCTGCCCGACCTTGCTCGACAGCACGCGTACCGTCTCCCGATGAAGGTCATCGCGTTCGAACTGCACACGCTCCTCGCCATCGAGCAGCATCCCGTGCACATGCCCCGAGCCGTACATCAGCCAGTCGACTGCATGACCGTCTGGCCGCACCGTGCGCCGCCGATTGCCGAGTTCGTCGTATTCGTGATGCCAGACGTAGCTGCGCCGTTCGCCGAACAGATCGTAGGCGTGATGTTCGCGCACGAGATTGCCGGCCGGATCGAAGAAGAACTGCACGCGGCTGTATCGGTTCACAGCGTCGATCAACCTGCCGCTCGGATCGTAAGCAAACCGTTCCTCGCTTTCCCCCGCGGCGCGCTTCATCAGACGGCCATTCACATCGACGTCAATCGACGTCACGCACCCCGCTTCGTCAACCGAAACGAGGCTACCGCTTTCCTTGTCGTACTCGTAACGCGTCGACTTGCCGTCGAAGCCGATTTCCTCGATCAACCGTCCCGCCGGATCGTAGTGGAACTGGTACGTCGCGAAGTTCGCATCGGTCAGCGCAGTCAGGCGACCGAGACGATCGTAGCGATACGCAATCGTCTGCCCGAGCGCATCGGCGCGGTTCGCGATACGGCCCGCTGCGTCGTAGCCGTATCGCGTCGAGCGGTTGAGTTGATCGGTATGCCGCAACAAGCGACCTTCGGCATCGTATTGCACCTGCTCGACACCAGCCGGCGAGCGAACCTCCGTCAATTGACCGTTTGGACCATAGTCATAAGCAACCACGCCACCGGCTGCGTCCTTTGTCTCGATCACGCGGCCGATATCGTCGTAGCGCCACTCCGTCTTCTTTCCGGAACAATCCGTGTAGCTCGTGAACTGCCCTGCATCGTTGTATTCGAGCGCCTTCGAACCGCCCTTCGCGTCGATGATCTGCGTCGGCAATCCCTTGTCGTTGTAGACGTACTTCGTCGCGTGCTCGAGCGGATCGACTTCCTCGACGAGGTTGCCCGCATCGTCGTACTTGCGCTGCCAGACATGGCCGTTCGGATCGACGAGCCGGATCATCTGATCCTTGTCGTCGTACGCCATCTCGACGATGCCGCCATCCGCCCGCTGGTGCTGAACCAGATTGCCGCGTGCGTCGTATTCCCGCCGTTCGATACTGCCGTCCTGCCGGATATGCAGCACCAGATTGTGATGGGAATCGCGCCGGAACCACTCCTGGTTACCGTCCGGATACACGATCCGGTACACGTAGCCGTGGATGTTGAAGTAGTACCGCGTCATCTGGCCGAGCGCGTCGGTCACGTAGGTCAGACGGATATTCGGATTCCACGCGAGTCGGAGATCGAGGCTGCCGTCATCCGCATATTCGCGGATGCACTTCGCATCGGCATTGTCTTCGGCATCCGCACCATCCCACTCGAGCGTCATCCCGCGGCCCGTGCGATCGGTATAGCGCGTCACAAGGTGGCGGCGATATTGGTACGTCCGTGCATTGCCATGACGATCGACCGCGCGCACGAGATCGCCGTCTGTATCGTATTCGTAGCTCGCCAGCGTGCGGCGCTCACCGTCCTTGAGCACCTGCTCGATCTGCACGATCCGGCCATGCTTGTCATGCTCGAACGCAAGCACATTGCCGCTCGAATCGATCAGGCGCGCAAGGCGATCGAGCGCATCGTAGTCCAACGTGATCGTGTTCCCGGCGCGATCCTTCTGCATCGCGAGCCGGAACGCGTCGCCCCGGCGCTCGTACACGTGCAGCGCTACGTGACCGTATGCGATCGTCACCCACGTATCGTCGAGCCGCGACAGCGTCAGGTTCTCAGATAGATCGTCGTGCACCGCGCCGGCCGCGAGCACCGGATAGTCGATGCTGCGACCCTCCGCATCGCGATAGATCCATTGACCATTCTTGATGTCGATTCGCGTCGTATAAGGTGTGATCCATCGCGCACCCAACTCGCCGTTGTCATACGCGGACAGCCGGGAGCGATACGTGCGCTCCCAAACGAGCGGCAGCGCGCCCGGCAAGTCGAAATCCACGTGCGAGAACGTCTCGTCACCGAATGCGAAATCGATGGATGCCGGCGACGCGCCGAGCCCGCATGCCTTGCACGCGCTCTTCCCAGGCCCTTCGGCCGGTGCTTGCCCGCCGACTTTCTCCAGCCCTTCCTGCTCCCGCGTCTTCCTCGCCTGGCTCGTCCCGCCCGCCTTGACGTCCGCGCTCTGCTCATGGAGTTTCGCGCGCGCCTTGACGCGCGCAACGGCCTCGATCAGTTGCAAGACCAACCACATCATCTTGCCTTCTTCGCTACCGGCGAGCGAACGGATCGATGTCGCGATCTTCGGCGCCTCGGTCCGAAGGAACGTCACCGTGCCGCGAAACGGCTCGAGCCAGGCATCCGGGGCGAGCTTCGCCATCGTGCCCGCCGTCTTGTTGACGACCTCCTTGCCGAGCGCCTTGGTACCCTCGTACGCGAACTGGATGCCGTCACCGACCCGACTCGGGCTGTACCACGGCCGGTCGTCCGCCATCTTCTTGGCGAGCTGTTGCTGGCGCTTCAGATTGGCGTTGGCATCGAAGAGCTGCCCGTGCAGCGCCTTGTCCATGCCGGTCGCCAGCGCGATCATGAGCTCCTCGGATTTCGACGCGCATCCATCGAGCAGCTCGACGAGGCCGGCCTTCAGCTTGTTGAGAAAATCCTCGATCTCGGTCGCGCAGGTCGCGTTGATATGCGTGACCAGCACGGAGATGATCGCCGCGCCGAGATTGTTGCGCGTCATCAGCAATTCGTGACGAACGAGCGCGAGCAGCGGACGCGCCGACATCCGGAACGGCGCGAGCGTCGGCGGAATCGGAATGATGCCAAGCAGGTTGATCGCGAGGCTCATGTAGTCGAGCACCTGGCCGCCGCGCTTCTCGACGATTTCGGCAATATCGCCAAGCGCGTCGACCATCGCCATGATGTTGCCGACGATCGGCACCGCGCCGGCAAACGTCTTCACATCCTCGAACGTGATGTGGTTGCCGCTGATCCGGCGCAACCACGCGTCGAAGCGGTTGCCGACCGCGGCGACGTCCTTGGCGGAAACATCGCTGAGCCAGGTAACGGCCTGTTCCTTCTCTGCGCCCGGTGGAAGTTGTTGTGCCATGTTGTTCTTCGTTCGAATCGCGATTTAGTTGTGCTTGACGGCTGATGCGCCGCCCTCTCAGGATTTCAGCGGTCCACCGAACCCGCTCGTCGGCAGCTTCATGCCGGTCGCACCGGCTGCCGATGCCACAGTCGTCGCGCCCTTGCCGGCGATTCCGGCAACACCCGGCAGCGCGCCCTGCAGCGCCCCGGATGCCGCGTTCGCCGCCGGCGCAGCCAGCGCCGCGAGCCCGCCTTGCCGTGCAGCCTGCACCATCCCGGCCACCTGCTTCGCCGCACCGCTCAGGCTCGAGGCCGTCTGCAACGCGGACGCCACGCCCGCACCACCCAGCGCACTTGCCGCAGCCGGCAATGCGGAACTCGCCAACCCGCCCAGCGCTGCGCCCGCACCACCGCCGCTCACAAGTCCCATCGCAGCGGTCGAAGCAGCAGGCGCGATCCCTTGCAACTGGCTCGCAAGCTGCCCCGTCGCCGCAGCCTGCGCTTCCTCGGGCGCGGGCGTGACCGGCTCCGCCGGCCACTTCGCCTGCTTGAAATAGTTCGCCGGCTGATCCGACTCGCGCGGGTCCTTCCCGAACTCGACGCGCACCGCGCCGAGCGGCAACCCACTCACGACCGTATAGCCGCTGTTGTCGAGCGCGCCTTTCTTCAGCACCGCACCGTTCACGTCTTTCACCGTGAACAACCCGCCCTTCACCGCCTCGCCGTTCACGTACTTGTGAAACAACTCCAGTTGCCCCGGCTGATCCGGCCGCGGGCTCGGCAGCGGATACCCCATGCTCGCCGGCCCCGCGAACGTGTGCGACGCGCCCTTCACATCCACCGCACCCGGCGTATGAATTTCGATGTTCCCGCCTTGAATGCGGATATACCCGCCGCCGCTCGTCAGCAAGATCCCCTGATCGGCGGCGATCTCGATCCGGTCCGTCGCCGACACGATCTTCACGGCCTTCTGCGCGGTCACTTCAACGTTGTCCGATTGCGCCTGGATCTCGACCTTGCCCTTGCCCGCGAACAGCTTCATCCCCGCGTTCTGCACGAACAGGCTCAGCTTCTGCCCGATGCTGCCGATCAGCGATTTGCCCGCCGCGACATGCACGCTCTGTCCGCTCGCGACGTTCACGTGATCGTTCGCGACCATGTGCAGCGACTGCTGCGTCGACATCCCGATTCCCGACGGGCTGCCGAACAGCATCACGGGCTCCTTGAACGCATTCGCGCTGCCGGTGCCGCCGCCGGCCGTACGTCCGCCGGACGCGTTGCCCGACGCACTGTCCTGCGTCGCGTCGGTGAACGCGCGCATCGTGTCGTGCGCTTCCTTGAGACTTTCCGCCTGATGCTGCTCGCTCACGCCCGACATCGCCTCGACCAGGCTCTCGCCCGTCACGAGCTGCTGCTGCGCCTCCTTCACGTCGAGCGGCTGGCTGTTCGCCGCCTTCGGATGCGTCGTCACGTACAGGCCCCGGCTCGCCCGCACCGCGCCGTACGCATCCGAGCGCAGGTCGAAGCCGCTGCCGAGATACGAGCCGCGCGAATTGCCGCTCTGGTCGATGATGTAGCCGAGATGCAGCAGGCTGTTCGCGATGCTGCTCATCAGTTGCACGCGGTTCTGCCCGGTCGCGTCGTCCATCACGAGCTGGTTGTAGCCGCTACCCGAATACTCTTTCGATCGATATCCGGACAGGATCCCGTCGGTATGCCACTGCGGCTGGTTCGCGCCGTTGTACACGCGGCCGACCGCCAGCGGCCGATCGCAGTCGCCGCCGACGTAGTCGATCAGCACTTCCTCGCCGATGCGCGGCATGTGCACGCCGCCATAGCCGCTCCCCGTATCCGACTGCACGACGCGCACCCAGCACGACGCGTTCTCGTTGCCCGGGTTCAGGCGGTCCCACACGAACTGCACGCGAATCCGGTTGAGGTCATCCGTATAGACCTCTTCACCTTGCGGCCCGACGACGATCGCCGTCTCGAGATGCATCTCCGGCTTGTGATGCTCGAACGGGCTGCGATACGGCACGCTCGCGCGTTGCGCTTCCACTTCGACGAGATAGAAGCCGGTCGAACCATCCTCGTGCGGGACGCGAAACGCAGGATCGGCACCGTAGCCGTCCTGCGCCTGCGTCAACGCATCGCGCAGGCTGTACGGAAAGTCCGCGCTGTCGCTCGCGACGGGCAGGTTGTTCTCGATCCACCACGCCACCTCGATCGCGGCGAATTCGCGCTGATCGTCAGGGTCGCGATCGTGCTCGGGATGGTCGACCAGTGTGAAGCGTCTGCCCGCATCGATGGCGCGCACGCCACCCGCGCCATGGAAGCGCTTTGCCTGCGATTCCCATTCCTCCATCTTGACCTTCGTCAGATGGTCGCCGCGCGTCTGGTCCAGATACGTATAGGCGCCCGTGTACTCGTAGACCTCGAGCTGGTCGGGCAAGTCGCCCTGGCCGCCCATCGTCGGCAGCGACGTGCCTTTCGGGTTCGACGGCTGCGAAGGATTCTTGTAGTCGAACGTGCGCGTCGTGCGCATCACGCTCTGCAGCGTACGCGTACCTGACCATTGCGTGAACGCGTCGGCTTCGCTCGCCGCGCCGCCGTGATAGAAGCGCACGGCCTCCGGCGACAGCGGCGCGAACGCCTGCAGATTGTCGGTGATGACGAGCGTATGCGATTTGCCGTCGTCGGCCTGCTGCCATGCGCAGTAGAGCCCTTCGTTCTCCATCAGCCGATGCACGAAATGCCAGTCGGTATCGTGCTGGCGCGTGTACGAACGGTTCGGCAGCGGCTTCGACAGCGCGAAGCGGAAATGGCCCTGCGCCTGCGGATGCTTGTTCAGCACGTCGCTGATGATCTGGTCGACGGTCGTGTCGTTCCAGAGCCGCTGATCGCGGCGGAACTTCAGGAAATGGGTGAAATCGGCGAACGCGAGCTGATAGGTCGTCAGGCCGCCATCGGCGCCGAGCCGGCGCGCGGTATGCACGTAGCCGTTGATCGGCCGATAGCTGCGATCCGCCTGCTGGATCCACAACGTAACGGGCTGCGCGATCAGCTTTTTAAGTTCCAGATCGCTATCGGTCGACAGCACGTCGAGCGTGAACTCGTACGAGCGCCCGATGCGCGAACGGCCGACCGCGCGCTGCACGGTAAGCACGTTGGCCCCTAACGGCGTATCGAGCTTCAGCAGCCGGTCCTGCTGAAGCAACCCGCCGCGCAACGCGGCAATTGTGTTCTGCATGTTCATGACTACGGCCTTTTCTTCTTTTGACGCGCCCTCGGATGGCGCCGGCGTTTGATTCCGCTCGCGCGATTTTACAGATAAATTATGGAACGAACCTGAAATATGACCTGATTTAAAAGAACATTTCGAGTGCAACCGGAAAATATTCGAGCGGGACTGCTCACCGAATTGCTCGCCCCCAGCGGAGCCGATTCGTGTCCACGCCACCGGAAGTCAGTCGCCTCTCCCCCATGAAATCGATTGCAATCAGGGCCACTTCGACTTCCGGTAAGGCTCGGTTGCGAGTAGTGTCTACGTGCCCGTATTCCGGCCCAGCCGGTCCCGACCGGCGCTCTGCGCTCGTTACACAACGCTGCACACTGGAGATCTACGATGAAACGTTCGACGTTCCTGTTGTCGGGCCTGCTGCTCGCGTCGGCCCTCGGCTTCACGGCCATTGCCGCGCACGCGGAAGACCTGCTCGATTCCGTGAAGAAAGCCGGCGTGCTGCGCGTCGGCCTCGAAGGCACGTATCCGCCGTTCAACTCGCGCGGCACGTCCGGCCAGCTCGAAGGCTTCGACGTCGACGTCGCGAACGCGGTCGCCGGCAAGCTCGGCGTGAAGACGCAGTTCATCCCGACCGAATGGAGCGGCATCATCGCCGGCCTGCAGGCCGGCAAGTTCGACGTGATCGTCAACCAGGTCACGATCACGCCGCAGCGCAAGGAAGCGCTCGACTTCAGCGAACCGTACACGTACTCGGCCGCGCAGCTGATCCAGCGCAAGGACGACACGCGCAACTTCAAGTCGCTCGATGATTTCAAGGGCAAGAAGCTCGGCGTGACGCTCGGCACCAACTACGACCAGATGGCGCGCACCGTGCCGGGCATCGAGGTGCAGACGTATCCGGGCGCGCCGGAGAAGCTGCGCGATCTCGCCGCGGGCCGCATCGAGGCGACGCTCGACGACCGCCTGATGCTGCCGTACATGATCAAGACGTCGAACCTGCCGCTGCGCGCGGGGGCGGTGCTGAACGGCGGCAAGCAGGAAATGGCGATCCCGTTCCGCAAGGGCAACCCGAAGTTCGAGAAGGCGATCAACGACGCGCTCGAGTCGCTGCGCAAGGACGGCACGCTGAAGAAGATCTCGACGCACTGGTTCGGCAGCGACGTGACGGTGCCGGTCGCGCAGTAAGCGATCGCGCGCTTCAACGCGTCACGCCGTTCATGTCGATGAACGCGTGACGCGTCTCCTCAAGCCGCTTCGTCGAAGCGCGCGAGCAGCATCTGGCCGATCGGCGTCAGCGCCGGGCGCACGGCCACCGCATTCACGCGCACCTGCGTAGGGTCCACCAACCGCTTCTCGACCAACACGGCGAAAGCGGGATTCGATTGATCGACGCTGTCCGGCGCACGCGCAATGCGCAGCAGCATCGAGAATTCATGCGGGCTCAGCATGGTTCGTGTCTCCTGATCGTCCGCGATCCGGTCGGAATCGGCGTCGATCGTGTTCTCAAATGGAATGGTGCGATATATACCGCTGCGGCGCCGGGAGCGAGATCCCGGTTGTGTCTGCCTGCGACGCGGGCACGTCGTCGCCGGCAGGTTGCGCGCGGCCCGATCCGGCGATGTCGCCGCGACGGGAACGTAACGTTAGGGGTGCACCGTGACGCTGCCGTGACAGCGAAACGGGGGCGAAACGACACGCCTTACCTGCCGCTTTCACCCGATACGACCCGGCCGACAACGGCGATCCCGCATCGCGTTCGCGCCCTTCACCGCGAGTCAACCGGATACGGGAAACCGCTTCCTCCGGATCCGCTCGCATGACGCATGCAGCGCACGACCACGTTCACCGCGCGCCCGAGCGTCATCCCGACGAGCACACCCCAGACCGCGAACGATAGCATCACGAAGCCGCCCGTCGCCGCCCACGGCGCGCGCACGGCGATCGCGTAATGCAGGCAGGTTTCGGCGACGAAAGTCAGCATCAGCGTGACGAGCAGGCTCGCGTCGCCCGGCAGACGCACGCGCAGGCCGGACGGCGCCGCACGGTACGCGAGCCGCCATCGGCCCGCATGCAGCCAGCCCAATGACGCACCACCGAGAACGGCCGCCAGCGCGATCGCGTTCGCCTCGATACCGGCATGCGGAAAGAGCCCGTTCAGGTTGACGATGCCGAGTACCCCGAACGCGACCGGCGAAACCAGCGGGCGGGCGGCCGGCACCTCGCGCGGGACGCAGCGCTTGATGCCGATATAGAGCAGCACACAGAACATCACGTACACGTAAGGCTTCAGGTGGAAGAGCGCGGACATGGTCGGGGGTCGCCTGATCGGAGTGGACACGGCGACACCGTACTGCGCAGGCGCGACACGCGGCAGGGCTTGCGACGAGCGGCCTGAATGCGCGGACGAGGGGCGTGTCGAGCCGATGGCCGCTCGGCGTTCCGTGCACGGTGCGAAACCCGCGCCGCCCGGTGTCCTTCCGCCCGTCGTTCCACTACACTCATGACGGAAATCGGCCAATCGTCGGCTGCCGAAGCGCTCCGTCGAAGCCGCGCGCCGTTCGTCGCAACGCTCGCGCAGCCGGCCGATCCCGCGCTAAGGTCACGCCATCCGCGTCACGCGCCCCTTACCCGACACCATGCGAGCCACGTCCGCCCCTTCGCCGATCCCGCAGTCGCCTGCCGGCGCCATGCCGAAGCGGTTGCGCGGCCCGCTCACGCTGCTCGCGTTCGCATGCTTCAACTCGGCCGTCGGGCTGGGCTTCTGGGTCGTGCATGTCGGCGAACCCCTGTTGCCGTACCTCGTCGTTGCCAACGCGATCGGGTTTTGCGCGCTGCTGTTCAGCCGCGCCGCCGACCGGCTGCTGCCGCGCAAACCGGGGCTCGCGTTGAAGGCCGTCGTGATCGCACCGGCCAGCGTGTTCGTCGGATTCGAGATCGCGGCGGCGATCATCAGCGGGGATGTGCCGCATGCGTTCGGGCACGCCCGCATCGGAACATGGGACAACTACGGGCCGTCGTTCCTCGTGTCGGCCGTGCTGTTCGTGTGCGTGTCGCTGTTCCTGCAGTCGATGCGCATGCGCGCGACGCTCGAAACCGAGCGACGCGAAGCCGCCGAAGCCCGGCAGGCCGAGACGGCCGCACGCCTGGCGCTGTTGCAGGCGCAGATCGAACCGCATTTCCTGTTCAATACGCTCGCGAACGTGCAGAGCCTGATCGAACGCGATCCGGCCCGTGCCTCGACGATGCTCGACAGCCTGAACCGCTACCTGCGCGCCAGCCTGCGGCGCACCCGCGATACGACGTCGACGCTCGGCGAGGAACTCGAACTCGTGGACGCGCTGCTGAAGATCGCATCGATCCGGCTCGGCGAGCGGCTGTCGTACACAGTCGACGTGCCGGCCGATCTGCACGCGCTGCCATTCTCGCCGCTGCTGCTGCAACCGCTCGTCGAGAATGCGCTGCTGCACGGCATCGAGCCGTCGCTCGACGGGGGCGTAATCGTCATTCGCGGCAGGATGCGAGGCGGCATGCTCGAGTTGAACGTGATCGACACGGGTGTCGGCCTCGGCAAAGGCGACTCGCGCCTGCACGGCGGCGTGGGGCTCGCCAACGTCGCCGCGCGTATCCGGACGCTGCATGGCGAACGCGGCCGCGTCGCCGTCGAAACGAATGCCGGTACCGCGCACGGCGTCACCGCGACCCTGCTGATTCCACTCGACTGACATGCCGACCGCCCTCATCGCCGACGACGAACCAAACCTGTCAGCGTCGCTCGCGCAGCGGCTGCGGCAACTCTGGCCCGAACTGGAGATCGTCGCGATGCCGCGCAACGGCGTCGAAACGCTGGCCGCGCTGAACGCGTCGCCGCGCCCGGACATCGCGTTTCTCGACATCCGGATGCCCGGCATCGACGGGTTAAAGCTCGCTGCGCTGGCGCCGGGCGTGCATGTCGTGTTCGTCACGGCCTACGACGAATATGCGGTCGATGCGTTCGATCGCTCGGCGGTCGATTACCTGCTGAAACCGGTGACGGACGATCGGCTGCTGCGCTGTATCGCAAAACTTCAGCGTGGCGGGCCGGCCGACGCATATGCGGACGCACTGACGCAGGCCGCGCAAGTGCGCGATGCCGCGCCGATCCGCTGGCTGACCGTCGGCGTGAAGAATGCGACGCGGCTCGTACCGGTCGACGACGTGCTGTATTTCCAGGCATCGGAGAAGTACACGGAAATTGTCACGGCCGGGGAGCGGCTCGTGATTCGCACGCCGTTGAAGGAGTTGATGCTGCGGCTCGATCCGGAGCGGTTCGCGCAAGTGCATCGCGGCGTGATCGTTGCGTATGCAGCGATCGATCGTATCGAGCGCGATCTGTTAGGGCGGTTGCGGATTCGCGTGCACGGGCAGCGGGAGATGCTGCCGGTCAGTCGCGCGTATGCGGGATTGTTCAGGCAGATGTGACGCTATCTGCCGCCATGCCGCTTACCCGACAGATGCGGCAGGGCACAATTCCGTACGGCGGCGCGCAGTTCAATTGCAGGAGTCGAGTCCGAGCACGCCCGTTCGCAGCATCACGCGTCCCTTGTCCTTGATGAACGACAGGCTGTATGCCCGAATTCGCTGCCCGGAGACGCACTGGGCATGGCTCAGGTCGATCGAGTAATTGAACTCGGAAACACACTGCCCGACTGGGAGCGCCTGCGACGTACGCACCGCATCCGGACTGTGATCATGCCCGGGATAGTACAGGTATGCCGAGTCGTGCGCGGTCTTGAACGATCCGAACACGTCCGGATGCTGGGCGAGAAACGCGGCGACGGCACGCGCCCGCGCGGGACCGCTCGCGGTCGCCGCAAGCGACTGCGACAGCTCGTTGATGTTGCCGGGCGTATTCTCGGAACGCCTGGCACACCGAAGCGCCACATGACTGAGAAGTCCGCGCAGCTCGCGCGCGACGTCGTGCGTCTGTCGCCAACCGGCGGCGTCGTCCTGGCCCCCTTCGCCGGGTCGGGCACGTTCCTCCCGCGGCGAAGAGCGCCGGCCTATCACCAGGTCGCGACCGCACGCCTGAGTGAGTTCGACACCCTGCACATTGCTGCGTGTTGATAACGGGGTAAAGCCACGCTTAAATGGCGGCGCGCCAAGTAATTCGCTCATATACGAAGGGGCCAGATGGCCCCTTCTGATGCGACGCGATGGCAATTTCGGCCGGGATGGTGGCGACCATGGCCAAAATGAAACAATTACGCGTATCGAGGCGCTTTGGCGGCTACCGCATCCAACAACTTACGCACTGTCCATCGCTGCGCCTGCGTCCCGTTATAGGGATACGCCCAAATCACGTTGTTGCTTTGCAAACTGTCGAAATGATCGTCCATCACGAGATTCCGGTTTGCTAGCGATGTGATATATCCCGGACGCATAGTGAGGCTCCACCGCTGAGATATCGCACCGGTATAGTAATTCACGACGAGGGGCGTTTCGGCAGCGACCTTTCCTCCGGCAAAATCGATCGCCAACCTCTTTTCGCCTGGAATGTCGGTGAAATCCAGAATAAAGGTCCCGAGGGTAGCATTAAAATTCCATACGTTTAGTACCACCGGGTCGGTCAGAGAGCGTAGCTCTAACGGCGAGCCTGGACCTACAAAGCCACCCTCGCTAGAGTCAGGCTTAACTCCGATACAGCGGCTCAGGTCCGCGGTGAACTCGATTACCACGTCGCTCATGATATTTCCCCTAAGATAGCTTCGAAAATAATCAACATTGTCAACCTTAAATTCACCCTTGAAATACAAGTCCGGAGCGACCCGCGATTCAAAGGTATCGGCGAGTTACCCGTACCGGTGCTCACCTGGATATAAATTAGATGAATAGCCTCTGATGCTCAATTACACTTGATTACACACCAAAGAAAATTGAGACCGATTCAATATTCGACGCAGGCGAGGATGGAATACATAATTCCCGTGCCGCATTCCAGTTTCGTAACCCCCCGGGTTGCGACCGGTGACTTGCCTGTTGTTCTTCGGCAAACGCTCATCTACTAGGTGCGGCGGGGCGCATGCTCGCCGCAGTCGTTCATCGCCGCGGAGCTCCTACCGCGAAAATGGTTGTGCCTAGCCGCTGCACAACCTCTCGCGCGTGATCTCCGCGCGCGCGGAAGGCAATCTTTCGGAGCCTCACTTCCGGAAGATTGCATGCCTTCTAGTTACCACCACGGCGTACGCGTCATTGAGATCAATGGCTGCCGAGCTGGCGCGAACTTCGGTCAGCGCGAACTGATGACGAGCTGGCCGGACTTCGTGAACTGGAACACGGCGATCGACGCCGAGGACATCATTTGGGCGACCGCGCGCTCGGCATGCGCGCAAAGATCGATGAGAAACCGGCTGGCACAAGACGATCTCGAACGACGTAGTGAACGGCGTCACCGGCATCAGCCGCGACGTGTTCTGGGACCTGCAAGACACGAACACCGATGCCGGCTACGCCTGTATGCCGATCTGGAATAAGGTGACGGAAACTCACGGGCACTGCTTACCTTTCGACATCTCGACATGCCTTTTGTCGTTTGTAGAACGTGCGCACTTTTGTAGAACAAAAAAAAGCGGGCCCCATCTCTGGGACCCGCTTCGGTATTGGTGCCGGCTGCAGGACTCGAACCCGCCACCTGATGATTACAAATCAACTGCTCTACCAGATGAGCTAAGCCGGCGTAAGCGCGAGATTCTACCTCATTTCACGATCTTGAGGCGAGGTCTGCTGCCGCCTTTCGAGCCGTCGCCGTCGGTTTTCGGCGGTTCGTCGGCACCTTCGGACGGCTCCTCGTTCGCGCCGCTGTCGGCGACGGGCGCCAACGGCGATACGGACTCGTCACGCTGCGCGTCATCGGCCGGCACGGCATCGTCGTCGAACGCGCCCGAATCCTCGCCTTCGCCTGCGACCGCATCGACCTGGAACGCCATGCCCTGCCCGTTCTCGCGTGCATAGATCGCGAGCACGTTGGCAACCGGAATCTCGATCTTGTGCGCCTTCCCGGAGAACCGGGCCGTGAACTCGATCCACTCGTTGCCCATCTGCAACTGGCTCGTCGCCTCGAAGCTGATGTTGAGCACGATCTCGCCGTCACGCACGAACTGACGCGGCACGCGCGTCGAGTTGTCGACCCTCACCGCGATATGCGGCGTGTAACCGTTATCGGTGCACCATTCGTACAACGCGCGCAGCAGATAAGGCTTCGTTGAAATCTCTTGCATCACAATCCTCGAACCCGGAGCGGGCGCGCGGCACGCCGCGCCGCCGCTCCGTCATGCCTTCATTGCAACATTAACGACGCATGACCTTTTCGGACGGCGTCAGTGCTTCGATGTAGGCCGGGCGGCTGAAGATCCGTTCGGCATACTTCATCAGCGGCGCGGCGTTCTTCGACAGCTCGATGCCGTAGTGATCCAGGCGCCACAGCAGCGGTGCGATCGCGACGTCGAGCATCGAGAACTCTTCGCCGAGCATGTACTTGTTCTTCACGAAGATCGGCGCGAGCTGCGTCAGGCGATCGCGGATCGCGAGGCGGGCCTTCTCGTGATTCTTCTCCGCCGCCTTGCCCTTCTCGTTCTCGAGCGTGCTGACGTGAACGAACAGTTCCTTCTCGAAGTTGAGCAGGAACAGGCGCGCCCGTGCGCGCTGCACCGGGTCGGCCGGCATCAGTTGCGGATGCGGGAAGCGCTCGTCGATGTACTCGTTGATGATGTTCGATTCGTACAGGATCAGGTCGCGCTCGACCAGGATCGGCACCTGACCGTACGGGTTCATCACCGAAATGTCTTCCGGCTTGTTGAACAGGTCGACGTCACGGATTTCGAAGTCCATGCCCTTCTCGAACAGCACCAGCCGGCAACGCTGGGAGAACGGGCAAGTTGTGCCGGAATACAGAACCATCATATTTGCGTTTCCTCAAAAAAGCCGAGGGCCGGCACGCGGCGAAACCCCTTTCACGGGTTCCGCCTTGCGCCGGCCCCACGCCGGTCAGGCGTGTTTACTTGATATCTTTCCAGTACGCGGCATTCAGCCGCCAGGCCAGGAAAGTCAGGACACCGAGAAAGATCAGCACCCACACGCCGAGGCGCTTGCGGGTCTGCTGGGCCGGCTCGGACATCCATGTCATATAGGCCACCAGGTCGGCCACCGCAGCATCGTAGTCGGGCGACGAGAGCGTGCCCGGCGTGACCTGCTGGAAGCCGACGAGCGTGTGGACCTTCTCGCCCGTCTCCTCGTCCGTCTTGTCTTCGAATTTGGCTACGCGCTGCCCCTGCAGCTGCCACAACACATGGGGCATGCCGACGTTCTCGAACACCGCGTTGTTCCAGCCGGTCGGCCGCGTATCGTCGCGGTAGAAGCTCCGCAGATACGTATACAGCCAGTCGCGGCCGCGCGCGCGCTCCTCGACCGACAGGTCGGGCGGCGTGGTGCCGAGCCAGTTCTTCGCGTCGTCGGGCCGCATCGCGACGGACATCGTGTTCCCGACCTTGTCGGTCGTGAACAGGAGATTCGCTTCGATCTCCTTCTGGGATATGCCCAGATCCGTCAGACGGTTGTAGCGCATCAGGTTCGCGCTGTGGCAGTTCAGGCAATAGTTTACAAACAATTGCGCGCCGTGCTGAAGCGAAACGAGATTTTCCGTGTTATCGGGCGCCCGGTCGAGCGGAAAATTACCCTCCGCCCGCACGGCCGGCGCCGCCAGCAGCGCACAGGCGGTCGCCCCGATCAGCGCGAGTGTCGAAAGCAGTTTCTTCATGTCGTTCTCTCCTCGCTCACGTTAATGGGGCTTGAAGCGCACCCGTTCCGGCGGCTGCTTGAACGTGCCAAGCGGCGTCCAGACGGGCATGCCGAGGAAGAACGCGAAGTAGATCAACGCACAGCCCTGCGCGATCAGCGTCGCCGCCGGCGATGGCGGTCGCGTGCCGAGGAACGCGAGGGTAAGGAACGCCGCGACGAAGATCCCGAGGAACACCTTGTGGAACAGGGGCCGGTAGCGGATCGACTTCACCGGGCTGCGGTCGAGCCACGGCAGGAAGAACAGCGTGATCACCGCCGAGCCCATCACCACGACGCCCCAGAACTTCGACTCCGTCAGGTACATGAACACGACGATCGCGGCGGCCAGCACCGGCAACCCGATCTTCCACTTGCCGCGCGCACGGATCAGTGCGAGCACGCCGAGCAGCGCGATCACGATCATCAGCACGATCTTGAACGGGTCGGTGGTCGCCCGCAGCATCGCGTAGAACGCGGTGAAGTACCAGACCGGCGCGATCTCGGGCGGCGTCTGCAGCGGGTTCGCCGGGACGAAGTTGTTCGCCTCGAGGAAGTAGCCGCCCATCTCCGGCGAGAAGAACACGATCAGCGCGAACACCATCAGGAACACGCATACGCCAAGGAAGTCGTGCACCGAGTAGTACGGGTGGAACGGGATGCCGTCGAGCGGGATGCCCTTCTCGTCCTTCTTCGCCTTGATCTCGATGCCGTCCGGGTTATTCGACCCGACTTCGTGCAGCGCAACGAGGTGCGCGACGACGAGCCCGACTAGCACGAGCGGAATCGCGATCACATGGAACGCGAAGAAGCGGTTCAGCGTGACGTCTGATACCACGTAGTCGCCGCGAATCCAGAGCGACAGGTCCGGGCCGACGAACGGGATCGCCGAGAACAGGTTCACGATCACCTGCGCGCCCCAGAACGACATCTGGCCCCACGGCAGCAAATAGCCGAAGAATGCCTCGGCCATCAGGCACAGGAAGATCGCGCAGCCGAAAATCCACACGAGCTCGCGCGGCTTGCGGTACGACCCGTACAGCAGCCCGCGGAACATGTGCAGGTAGACGACCACGAAGAACATCGATGCACCGGTCGAGTGCATGTAGCGAATCAGCCAGCCCCACGGCACCTCGCGCATGATGTACTCGACCGACGCGAACGCGAGCGTCGAGTCGGGCTTGTAGTTCATCGTCAGGAAGATGCCCGTGACGATCTGGTTGACGAGCACCAGCAGCGCGAGGGAGCCGAAGAAGTACCAGAAGTTGAAGTTCTTCGGCGCGTAGTACTCGGATACGTGCTTCTTCCAGGTGGACGTGAGCGGGAAGCGCTGGTCGATCCAGCCGGTGAAACCTGTCGTGGAGACTTCCTTGTTGTCGGCGGCCATCACGCTTCTCCTTTCTCGTCCTTGCCGATCACGAGGGTCGTCGCCGACGTGAACATGTAGGGCGGGATGTCGAGATTCTGAGGCGCCGGCTTGTTCTTGAACACGCGGCCGGCGAGGTCGTAGGTCGAACCGTGGCACGGGCACAGGAAACCGCCCGGCCAGTCGTCCGGCAGGTTCGGCTGCGGACCCGGCGTGAAGCGTTGGCTAGGCGTGCAGCCGAGGTGCGTACACACGGCCATCACGACGAGAATGTTCTTGCGATCGGTCCGCGCGCGATATTCGTTGGCGCAATACGCGGGCAACGGCATCGAATACGGGGATTTCGTGGTCGGATCGGCCACTTCCTTGTCGGCCTTGACCACGTCGGCCAGCATCGAATCGGTGCGATTCAGGATCCAGACGGGTTTGCCGCGCCACGGCACGGTGAACATTTCGCCGGGCTTCAGGCCGCTGATGTCGACCTCGACCGGCGCACCGGCCGCTTTCGCTTTCGCGGACGGCGCAAGCGACGCCGCGAAAGGTATGACGGTGGCTACGCCTCCTACGCCACCTGCTACGGATGTCGCAATCAGCCAGGTACGGCGGCCGCTGTCGACGCGTTTCTCTTCCTTGTCTCGCATCACACGCCCCACTTCTGAGTTGGATTTTCCGTCACGACTTTTCATTCCGCCGCTAGTTTGCGCGAATGGAGTCGTCATTTACAAGGCCCGGAGATGAAAATCCCTTCGAAGTGTTTGATAGTTAAGGGTTATCCCCCACTATCGGAGCGATTAAATCATTTCTCTTTTAAGCATTCGCTACATTGAGAAATTTCGATGCGCTGCCGCAAATCCGTCGCTCAGACCGGATTATGAATATCGATAAAAAGGTGTTCGAGATCGAATTCTTCGGACAAGTGGCGCCCCAGCGCCTGGATTCCGTAGCGCTCGGTCGCATGGTGCCCCGCCGCAACGAACGCGACACCGCTCTCCGCCGCCGCGTGCGTGGTCGACTCGGACACCTCGCCGGTCAGGAACACGTCCGCACCGGCTTCGATCGCCGCGTCGAAATAGCTCTGCGCGGCGCCCGTGCACCACGCGATGCGGCGCAGCTGCGTGTCCGCATCGCCGAGCACGAGCGGCGTACGGCCGAGCGTGCGCTCGACCTTCGCGACGAAGTGCTCGAGCGTGACGGGCATCGGCAGCGTCGCCATCCAGCCCAGGTCGCCTTCGCCGAAACGCTGCTCGCCGATCAGGCCGAGCTTTTCGCCGAGCTGGGCGTTGTTGCCGAACTGGGGATGCGCGTCCAGCGGCAGGTGAAACGCGAACAGGTTCAGGTCGTTCGCGAGCAGCAGCTTCAGACGCTGATACTTGCGGCCGGTGATCTGCGGCGCCTCGTTGCGCCAGAAATAGCCGTGATGGACGAGCACGGCATCCGCCCCCCATTCGAGCGCGGCTTCGAGGAACGCGACCGACGCCGTCACGCCGGTGGCGATCTTCTCGATCTTGCGGCGCCCTTCGACCTGGAGGCCGTTCGGGCAATAGTCCTTGAAGCGCGCGGTTTCAAGGGTATTGTTCAAGTACAATTCAAGTTCGATCCGATCCATATAAACCTCTAATCCATTCAGATGCTTAGACGCTTCTGGCTGTTCTTCGCGCAGGCGGTGACCGTACTGCTCGCGCTGATGTTCATCGTCGTGACGCTCAAGCCGCAATGGCTGCAACGGCAAGGACAGCTCGGCAAGCAGCTCGCCACGCCGATCGTCGCGCTGCGCGAAGTCGCGCCGGGCATCGGCGGCGCACCGGCGACCACGTCGTATGCCGAAGCCGCGCAGAAGGCGATGCCGGCCGTTGTCAACGTGTTCTCCAGCAAGGACGGCTCGCTGCCGCCCGACCCGCGCGCAAAGGATCCGCTGTTCCGTTACTTCTTCGGCGACCGCAACGCCCGCAAGCAGCAGGACGAGCCGGCCGCCAACCTCGGCTCCGGCGTTATCGTGAGCCCTGAAGGTTACATTCTAACGAACCAGCACGTCGTGGACGGCGCCGACCAGATCGAAGTCGCGCTCGCCGACGGCCGCACGGCCACCGCGAAGGTGATCGGCAGCGATCCCGAAACCGATCTCGCGGTGCTGAAGATCAACATGACGAACCTGCCGACGATCACGCTCGGCCGCTCCGACCAGTCGCGCGTCGGCGACGTCGTGCTCGCGATCGGCAACCCGTTCGGCGTCGGCCAGACGGTGACGATGGGCATCATCAGCGCGCTCGGCCGCAACCACCTCGGCATCAACACGTTCGAGAACTTCATCCAGACCGACGCGCCGATCAACCCCGGCAACTCCGGCGGCGCGCTCGTCGACGTGAACGGCAACCTGCTCGGCATCAACACGGCGATCTACTCGCGCTCGGGCGGCTCGCTCGGCATCGGTTTCGCGATTCCGGTCTCGACCGCGCGCACGGTGCTCGAAAGCATCATCACGACGGGCTCGGTCACGCGCGGCTGGATCGGCGTCGAGCCGCAGGACGTCACGCCGGAAATCGCCGAGTCGTTCGGGCTCCAGCAGAAATCGGGCGCGATCGTCGCGGGCGTGCTGCAGGGCGGCCCGGCCGACAAGGCCGGCATCAAGCCGGGCGACATCCTGGTGAGCGTCAACGGCGAGGACATCACCGACACGACGAAGCTGCTGAACGTCGTCGCGCAGATCAAGCCGGGCACGCCGACCAAGGTGCACGTCGTGCGCAAGGGCAAGCAGTTCGACGTGAACGTCGTGATCGGCAAGCGTCCGCCGCCGCCGAAGCAGACGCTCGACGAGCAGGACAGCGACAGCGAATGAGGCGCGGCGGGCGGCGCACCGCCTGCCGGTCGCGACGCAACGCAACGCGACGCGGAAATGAAACAGGGCAGCCGATTGGCTGCCCTGTTGCTTTGCTTCAAGCGATGTCTGATGCCGGGAAGGTGGCTTTGCCACGCGCCGGCCGGCCCACGGCGGTACTGAGCCAATCCGGCCTGGCCCGGAAAGCCGCCCGGCGCCGCGCCGTCAACCCGCGGCTTCGCCGTTCCCCGCCTCGCCTTCTTCTACCGGCTTCTTCGGCACGAAGAACCGCGCGGCCAGCAGCCCGATCTCGAACAGCACGACCAGCGGCAGCGCCAGCATCAATTGCGAGAACACGTCCGGCGGGGTGACGACCGCCGCGACCACGAATGCGCCGACGATCACGTACGGGCGCATCTCCTTCAGCTTCTTCAGCGACAGCACGCCCATCCGGACGAGCAGCACGACGACGATCGGCACCTCGAACGTGACGCCGAACGCGATGAACATCCCGAGCACGAAGCTCAGGTAGTTGTCGATGTCGGTCGTCATCTCGGCCCCGAGCGGCGCGTTGTAGTGCGCCATCACGCGGAAGATCGTCGGGAACACGAGGAAGTACGCGAACGCCATCCCGCACAGGAACAGCACGTAGCTGCTGCCGACGAGCGGCGTGACGAGCTTCTTCTCGTGCTGGTACAGCCCCGGCGCGACGAACGCCCAGATCTGGTACAGCACGATCGGCAGCGCGATCACGAGCGCGACGAGCATCGTGACCTTCATCGGCACGAAGAACGAGCCGGTGACGTCGGTGACGATCATCTTGCCGTCTTTCGGCAGGTTCTCCATCAACGGCCGCGCGAGCAGCCTGAAGATGTCGGGTGCCCAGTAGACGAGCCCGAGGAACACGACGATCACGGCCAGCCCCGCGCGAATGATGCGATCGCGAAGCTCGACGAGATGGGAAATGAAGGTTTCTTCCGGGGCGTCGCCCGGGTTCTGCTGGGGGTCGCTCACACCGGCCCTCGGTAGGATTGACGAGCGAGCATGCGCTCGACTCAGAAGAAGCGCGTCGGCCGGCGCAGGCTGGCCGGCTGGTGGCGCGCGACACGCGCGGCGCCCGACTGCACGTGCGTGCGGCGGGTCGTCGCGCGCTTGTACCAGACAGGCGTCGCCGCCTGCTTGATGCGCCAGTTGCGACGCTTCGGCGCGAGCGCGGCCGAACTGCCGCCGCGCCACGACGGCGCCGCCGGCGTATTGGAACCGTACGACCCGGCATCGCCGGAAGCCTCGTTAAGCCCCCCGACCGCGGAATGCCACGTGTCGTTCAGGTCCTTCTCGTGCTCGCGCAGGTTGTCGTGAATCGTCGTCTCGACATTGCGCGCGGCCGATTCGAAATCGGTCTTCATCGTCCGCAGCGCGTCGAGTTCGATTTCGCGCGAGACCTCGGCCTTCACGTCGTTGATGTACCGCTGCGCGCGGCCGAACAGCGCGCCTGCCGTACGCGCGACGCGCGGCAGGCGCTCGGGGCCGAGCACCACGAGCGCGACGACGCCGATCAGCGCCATCTTCGAAAGACCGAGATCCAGCATCGCGAATGCCTGTCAGCGTACCGGCGTTACGCCTTGTTCGAATCGGAACGCGTCGTTTCCTTCGCGTTGACGTCGACCGTACCCGTACGCGGCAATTGCTGCGCGTCCGCCGGCGTTTCGCCTTCCTTCATGCCGTCCTTGAAACCCTTCACGGCGCTGCCGAGGTCGTTGCCGATGTTGCGCAGCTTCTTCGTACCGAAAACCAGCGCGACGATCAGCAGCACGATCAGCCAGTGCCAAATGCTCAATCCACCCATGATGAAACCTCTCCTCAACCACGCCGCCATGCGGCGCAAATCGCCGGCAACGCGCCGGCTTCGACCATCGGATGCGGGGAAACGCCCCGCGCCGTCAACCCATCCGCTGCCACGGGCGCGGGCCGGCCAGGATATGCGCGTGCAGGTGGTAGACCTCCTGCCCGCCGCCCGGGCCCGTGTTGATCACCGTGCGAAAACCGGTTTCGCCGCCCGTATACGCGACCCCGAGCTGGTCGGCCAGACGCGCGACGAGCAGCATCAGCCGGCCGAGCATCGGCGCATCGGCCTCACCCGCCGCCGACAGCGTCGGCAGGTGCCGGCGCGGAATCACGAGCACGTGCGTGTCGGCCGCCGGGCGGATGTCGCGGAACGCGACGAATTCGTCGTCCTCGTGCACCTTCGTGCTCGGGATCTCGCCTGCCGCGATCTTGCAGAACAGGCAATTCGGATCGTGACTCATGTTGCTCCTGCAAACGCCCGTGCGCCGGTCAGAACCACGCCTGCGGATCGAGCGTCTTGTTGTCGTTCAGGTACAGCCAACCCTTGATGATACGGTACAGCGTCCAAATCCATGTGACAAACATCACGACGAATCCGATCGCGACGAACATCAGCGCGAACCCGATCGCGTAGGCGATCAGCGCGCGCCAGAACGTGCGGATCTGCCACTCGAAGTGATCGGCGTACGGCGTGCCGGCCACGTCGCCGCGCTTCACGTAGTTGATGATGATCGCGATGATGCCCGTGACGCCACCCGTTAGCCAGTGAATCGCATAGAGGCCGTACAGCACGTGGGTCAGCGTGCGCAGCCCGTTCAGGCGTTCGGCATCCGCTGCTCCCGGCACCGCCGGCGTCGGAAACTGGTTCGACGTTTCGTTCATGATGCTACCCCCGTTAGATGACAATTCTTACAGCTTACCGCACTGTTGCCACCGCGGCGGGGCCTGCGTGTCACCCGCCGTTTTCCTCGCGCTCGCGGCGCTTGCGCAGCGCTTTTTCCTCGATGCCCGACAAGCCTTCGCGGCGCTCGAGTTCGGCGATCACGTCGGCCGGGCTCAGGTCGAAATGCGACAGCATCACGAGGCAGTGGAACCACAGGTCGGCCACCTCGCCGACGAGCGCGCCCGGCGCGCCGCCCTGGCGCACGTCCTTCGCGGCCAGCACGACTTCCGTCGCCTCTTCGCCGATCTTCTTCAGCACCGCGTCGTCGCCCTTGTGGAACAGGCGCGACACGTACGATTGATCGGGATCGCCGCCCTTGCGGCTATCGATCACGGCCGCGAGGCGCAGCAGCGTGTCTTCGGTCGATTGCGTCATTTGTAGATATGTTCGGGGTCTTTCAGCACCGGCTCGACCGCGACCCAGTCGCCGCTGTCCACGGTACCTTCGAATTTCTGGAAGAAGCACGAATGCCGGCCGGTGTGGCATGCGATGCCCGACACCTGCTCGACCTTCAGCAGCACGACATCCTCGTCGCAGTCGAGCCGCACCTCGTGCACGTGCTGCACGTGGCCCGACTCCTCGCCCTTGAACCACAGGCGCTTGCGCGAACGCGAATAATAGACCGCGCGCTGCGTCTCGATCGTCTTCGCGAGCGCCTCGCGGTTCATCCACGCGAACATCAGCACGTCGTTCGTCGACGCTTCCTGCGCGATCACCGGCACGAGGCCGTTGTCGTCCCAGCGGACCTTGTCGAGCCACGCGGGCAGGGATTTCGTTTCCGTATTCATCACAGCCTCACCGCGATGCCCTGGTCGGACATGAAGCGCTTCGCCTCGCCGACCGTGTGCTCGCCGTAGTGGAAGATGCTCGCGGCCAGCACCGCGTCGGCGCGGCCGTCCTTGATGCCGTCCGCGAGATCCTGCAGGCAGCCGACGCCGCCCGAGGCGATCACCGGCACCGGCACTGCGTCCGACACGCCGCGCGTGAGTGCGAGGTCGAAGCCCGACTTCGTGCCGTCGCGGTCCATGCTCGTGAGCAGGATCTCGCCCGCGCCGAGCTCGGCCATCTTGCGCGCCCATTCGATCGCATCGAGGCCTGTGTTCTTGCGGCCGCCGTGCGTGAACACTTCCCAGCGCGGCGTCTCGCCGTCGGCCGACACGCGCTTCGCGTCGATCGCGACGACGATGCACTGCGAGCCGTACTTGTCGGCCGCGTCGCGCACGAGCTGCGGATTCGCGACCGCCGACGAATTCATGCTGACCTTGTCCGCGCCCGCGTTCAGCAGGCGCCGTACGTCCTCGACGGCGCGCACGCCGCCGCCGACGGTCAGCGGAATGAACACCTGCGACGCAACGGCCTCGATGATCGGCAGGATCAGGTCGCGCTGGTCGGACGTCGCGGTGATGTCGAGGAAAGTCAGTTCGTCGGCGCCCTGGTCGTCGTAGCGGCGGGCGATTTCGACGGGGTCGCCGGCGTCGCGCAGCTCGACGAAATTGACGCCCTTGACGACACGCCCGGCGGTCACGTCCAGGCAAGGGATGATGCGTTTAGCTAGAGCCATGATGTTGCGCCAAATGCCGCGTTGGGACGGCCGGTTGCGGAAGCCTCGCGCGAGGCTTCCGGTCGGGGCCGCCCGTGAGCAGCCCCGGCGAACGGACAACCGCGGTTACGCGTTGTCGAGCTCGCCGTTCAGTTCGTCCGCGCGCTTTTGCGCGGCCGCGAAATCGAGATCGCCGGAGTAGATCGCACGGCCGCAGATCACGCCTTCGACGCCGTGCTCTTCCACTTCGCACAGGCTCTCGATATCCGTGAGGTTCGACAGGCCGCCGCTGGCGATCACCGGGATGCCGACCGCCTGCGCGAGCTTCACGGTCGCGTCGATGTTGATGCCCTGCAGCATCCCGTCGCGGCCGATGTCCGTATAGACGATCGATTCGACGCCGTAGTCCTCGAACTTCTTCGCGAGATCGATCACCTCGTGGCCGGTCAGCTTGCTCCAGCCGTCGGTCGCGACCTTGCCGTCCTTCGCGTCCAGCCCGACGATGATGCTGCCGGCGAACGCGGTGCACGCGTCCTGCAGAAAGCCCGGGTTCTTCACCGCGGCGGTGCCGATGATCACATAGGACAGGCCGGCGTCGAGATACTTCTCGATCGTCTCGAGGCTGCGGATGCCGCCGCCGAGCTGTACGGGAATTTCGTCGCCGACTTCTTCGAGGATCGCTTCGATCGCCTCGAGATTCTTCGGCTTGCCGGCGAATGCGCCGTTCAGGTCGACGAGATGGAGCCGCCGGGCGCCGAGATCGACCCACTTGCGGGCCATCGCCGCCGGGTCCTCGGAGAAAATCGTGGCCTGGTCCATATCGCCCTGTTTGAGGCGCACACACTGACCGTCTTTGAGGTCGATGGCCGGAATCAGCAACATAGCAATCGGGTGTCGTCGTGGAAAATGAAAAGAATCCGGCGCGTACCGGCCAAACCGGTGCCGCGCCGTCTCGCTAGTTTAGTACAACTCTTTCGGCGCTTAAGCGGGCAAGCCCCGCGCGACAGGCCGTTCGGCCAGTTCGACTGTGGCTCGCGCACCACGTTTTACGGTTTCCAGTGTACGAAGTTGCGATACAGACGCAACCCGACCTCCGCGCTTTTCTCGGGGTGGAATTGGGTCGCGAAGAGATTGTCCCGCGCGACCGCAGACGTAAACGGCGCGCCGTAGGCCGTTTCGCCAACCGTATGCGCCGGGTTGTCCGGCGTGACGTAATAGCTGTGTACGAAGTAGAAATACGCGTCGTCGGGCACGCCGTCCCACAGCGGGTGCGGCTGCGCCTGACGTACGCGGTTCCAGCCCATCTGCGGCACCTTGAAGCGCGAGCCGTCGTCCTGCAGGCGGCCGTCGAGCTCGAAGCGCACGACCTTGCCGGGCAACAGGCCGAGGCCCTTCGTGTCGCCTTCCGCACTCCAGTCGAACAGCATCTGCTCGCCGACGCACACGCCGAGCAGCGGCTTCGTGCGCGACGCCTCGATTACGGCCTCCTGCAGGCCCGATTCGCCGAGGCAGCGCATGCAGTCGGGCATCGCGCCCTGGCCGGGTAGCACGACGCGGTCGGCCGCGCGAATCGCGGCCGGCGTGTCGACGATCGCCACGTCGGCGGCCGGTTCGGCCTTCTTGAGCGCCTGCGCGACCGAGCGCAGGTTGCCCATCCCATAATCCACAATCGCAATCGAAGTTTTCATCTCAGTGCAGGCAGTAGCGCCCTCAGTCCATTGACGATGAATTCCACCGCCAGCGCCGACAGCATCAGACCCATCAGCCGCGTGGCGATGTTGATGCCGGTGCGGCCGATCCAGTTCGCGATCGGCTCGGCGAGCCGCATCGCGACGAAACACAGAAAAGCCAGGACCGCGCCGATCGCGACCAGCCCGGCCCGCTCATACCAGTGATGCGCGTTCGCCGCATAGATGATCACCGTGCTGATCGAGCCGGGGCCCGTGAGCAGCGGAATCGCCAGCGGCACGACCGCGATGTTGTCCTTCAGCTCGGCTTCGTGGCGCTCCTCCGGCGTCGATCGCGTGTTGCCGATCTGCGCGTTCAGCATGTTGATCGCCATCAGCAGCATGATGATCCCGCCGCCCACTTCGAGCGACCCGACCGAAATGCCGAAGAAGTTGATGATCTGCTGCCCGAGCAGCGCGGTCACCGTCATCACGCAGAACACCGACACCGATGCGATCCGGATCGTGCGCCGCCGCTCGCCGTCCGTCTGCTGCGCCGTCAGGCTCAGGAAGAACGGCACCGCGCCGACCGGGTTGATCAGCGCGAGCAGCGAAATGAACGATTTGAGCAGATCCATCGCAAGCCGGCGCCGCGCGCCGAAGCCGTGAGGTTGTCCTTAGCGTGCGTCCGTTCGGACGTTCAGAGGCTTCCTTTCGTCGACGGAATCTGCCCCGCCGCGCGCTCGTCGAGCTCCACCGCCGCGCGCAGCGCGCGGCCGAAGGCCTTGAACACCGTCTCGAGCTGATGGTGCGCGTTGATCCCGCGCAGGTTGTCGATGTGCAACGTGACGCCCGCGTGATTCACGAACCCGCGGAAGAACTCGATCGACAGGTCGACGTCGAACGTGCCGATCCGCGCGCGCGTGAACGGCACATGGAATTCGAGGCCGGGCCGGCCCGAGAAGTCGATCACGACGCGCGACAGCGCCTCGTCGAGCGGCACGTACGAATGGCCGTAGCGGCGGATGCCCTTGCGATCGCCGATCGCCTTCGCGACGGCCTGGCCAAGCGTGATGCCGACGTCCTCGACCGTGTGGTGATCGTCGATATGCGTGTCGCCATGCGCTTCGACCTCGAGATCGACCAGACCGTGTCGCGCGATCTGGTCGAGCATATGGTCGAGAAACGGCACGCCGGTGGCCAGCTTCTGCCGGCCGGTGCCGTCGAGATCGAGCTTCACACGGATCTGCGTTTCGCTGGTATTGCGAACGACTTCCGCCACACGCATGGCAATTCCTTGATTGAGTCTGATGTAAATGGGGATTGATCGTCGCGCGCCGCCGCGCACGGGGCTCAACCGGGCAGCGCGAGTTTCAGGGCGGCCAGCAAGCGGGCGTTTTCGTCGGGAGAACCGACGGTCAGCCGCACGCATTCGGCCAATAATGGATGCATTTTACTCACGTTTTTGACCAGCACCCGCTCGGTGAGCAGCGCATCGAACACGGCAGCCGCGTCCGGCACGCGCACCAGCAGGAAATTGGCGGCGCTCGGGAACACCGTCGCGCCCGGCAGCGCGGCCACCGCCTGCGCGAGGCGCGCGCGCTCCGCGCGCAATTCGGCCGCCTGCGCATCGAGCACGTCGAGGTGGTCGAGCAGGAAATCGGCGCTCGCCTGGGTCAGCACGTTGATGTTGTACGGCGGGCGCACCTTGTCGAATTCGTTCAGCCATGCGGGCGAGCCGACGAGATAGCCGAGGCGGATACCCGCGAGGCCGAGCTTCGACACCGTGCGCATCACGACGACGTTGTCGAACTCGGCGGCGCGCGGCAACCACGAACGCCCGGCGAACGGCTGGTACGCCTCGTCGATCACGATCAGGCTATGCCGCGCGGCCGCGACGATCCGCTCGACGTCGGCATCGTCGTACAGCGTGCCGGTGGGGTTGTTCGGATACGCGAGATAGACGATCGCCGGCCGGTGCTCCGCGATCGCCGCGAGCATCGCGTCGACGTCGAGCGTCAGGTCGGCCTTCAGCGGCACGCCGACGAATTCGAGCTGCGCGAGCTTCGCCGAGAGCTCGTACATCACGAAGCCCGGCACCGGCGCGAGCACCTTCGCGCCCGGCTGCGCGCAGGCGATCGCGATCATGCTGATGATTTCGTCGGAACCGTTGCCGAGCAGGATGTCGCAGCCGGCCGGCACGCGCATCGCGTGGCGCAGCTTGTCGAGCAGCGCGGCCGGGCGCGGCGCCGGGTAGCGGTTCAGCGCGACCTGCGCGAGCCGCTCGCCGAGCGCCGCGGCGAGCGGCGCCGGCAGCGGATACGGGTTCTCCATCGCGTCGAGCTTCACGAACCCGCTCGCGTCGGGAACCGGATAGCTCGTCATCGCGAGCACGTCGCGGCGGATGATGTCTTGTGGCGTCGTCATGGTTTCAAGCCGGCGTGCGTCGCGCCGGCATCAGATGGTCGGCAAGGCGGCGGCTGCCGCCCTGCACTCGTCTCCTGCCTCGATCCGGGCGCCGCCGGCGCCGGCGCCTCGGCGCCCGCCCGGCCGCGCACAATGCGCGGTCAGCCCTTCATCCGGAACTCGGCGCTCCTCGCGTGCGCCTGCAGCCCTTCGCCGTATGCGAGCTCGGACGCGATCTCGCCAAGCGTCTGCGCGCCTTCCGCGCTGACCTCGATCAGGCTCGAGCGCTTGATGAAGTCGTACACGCCGAGCGGCGACGAGAAGCGCGCGGTGCGCGACGTCGGCAGCACGTGGTTCGGGCCCGCGCAGTAGTCGCCGAGGCTCTCGCTCGTATAGCGGCCGAGGAAAATCGCGCCCGCATGACGGATCTGCTGGCCCCATTGCTGCGGCTCCAGCGCCGAGATTTCGAGGTGTTCCGGCGCGATGTCGTTCGCGATCCGGCACGCCTCGGCCATGTCGCGCACCTTGATCAGCGCGCCGCGGCCCTCGAGCGACGCACGGATCACGTCCTGGCGCGGCATCGTCGGCAGCAGCTCGTCGATCGCCTTCTCGACGCGATCGAGGAACGCACCGTCCGGGCACAGCAGGATCGACTGCGCGAGTTCGTCGTGCTCGGCCTGCGAGAACAGGTCCATCGCCACCCAATTCGGATCGGTCGTGCCGTCGCACAGCACGAGGATTTCCGACGGCCCGGCGATCATGTCGATGCCGACCGTGCCGAATACGCGGCGCTTCGCCGACGCGACGTACGCGTTGCCGGGGCCGCAGATCTTGTCGACGGCCGGCACCGTCGCCGTGCCGTACGCGAGCGCGCCGACCGCCTGCGCGCCGCCGATCGTGAACACGCGATCGACGCCGCCGAGCAGCGCCGCGGCGAGCACGAGGTCGTTCTTCACGCCGTCCGGCGTCGGCACGACCATGACGATCTCGCCCACCCCCGCGACGCGCGCGGGAATCGCGTTCATCAGCACCGACGACGGATACGCGGCCTTGCCGCCCGGCACGTACAGGCCGACGCGGTCGAGCGGCGTGACCTTCTGGCCGAGCACCGTGCCGTCGCTTTCCGTGTACTGCCAGCTATGCGTGCCGCACTCGATCTTCTGCTTCTCGTGGTACGCGCGCACCCGCGCCGCGGCCGCTTCCAGCGCCGCGCGCGCCTTCGGCGCGAGGCCGTCGAGCGCCGTCTGCAGCGCGTCCTGCGGCAGTTCGAGCGCGGCGACGCTGTCCGCGCTCAGCCGGTCGAAGCGGTTCGTGTACTCGAGCACCGCGGCGTCGCCGCGCGACTTCACGTCGGCGAGGATCTGCGCGACCGATTGCTCGATCGCTTCGTCTTCGCTCGCCTCGAACGCGAGCACGGCGCGCAGGGCGGCGCCGAAGCCTTCGTTCGTCGAATCGAGCTTGCGGATGGTGATGGACATGGGAGTTCCGTTACGGTGATGCGCTCAACCGCCATTCTGCGACGCGCGTTCGAACGCGTCGAGGATCGGCTTGAGCGCCGCGCGCTTCAGCTTGAGCGCGGCCTGGTTCACGACGAGGCGCGACGAGATCGCCATGATCTCCTCGACCTCGACCAGATTGTTCGCCTTCAGCGTGCCGCCCGAGCTGACGAGGTCGACGATCGCGTCGGCCAGCCCGACCAGCGGCGCCAGCTCCATCGAGCCGTACAGCTTGATCAGGTCGACGTGCACGCCCTTCGCGGCGAAGTGTTCGCGTGCCGTTTCGACGTATTTCGTCGCGACCCGCAGGCGCGCGCCCTGGCGCACCGCGTTCGCGTAGTCGAAACCGGCCGGCACGGCCACCGACATCCGGCAGCGCGCAATGTTCAGATCGATCGGCTGGTACAGGCCCGAACCGCCGTGCTCGACCAGCACGTCCTTGCCGGCCACGCCGAAATCGGCCGCGCCGTATTCGACGTAGGTCGGCACGTCGCTCGCGCGCACGATGATCACGCGCAGGTTCGGATCGGTCGTGGGCAGGATCAGCTTGCGCGACGTTTCCGGATCCTCGGCCACCTGCACGCCGGCGGCGGCCAGCAGCGGCAGGGTTTCCTCGAAAATCCGGCCCTTCGACAGGGCGAGGGTCAGCGGCGCGGTCATGCTTGGCTCCCGGAAAGGCGGCGTACGTTCGCGCCGACGGCGGTCAGTTTGGTTTCCATGCGGTCGTAGCCGCGGTCCAGGTGATAGATGCGGTCGACGAGCGTTTCGCCGTCGGCGCGCAGCCCGGCGATCACGAGGCTCGCCGACGCACGCAGGTCGGTCGCCATCACGTTCGCGCCCGACAGCTTCTCGACACCCGTCACGAGCGCCGTGTTGCCGTCGATCGTGATGTTCGCGCCGAGCCGGTTCAGCTCCTGCACATGCATGAAGCGGTTCTCGAAAATGGTCTCGACGACCTGCGCGGTGCCCGCCGCGACCGTATTGAGGGCCATGAACTGCGCCTGCATGTCGGTCGGAAACGCCGGGTATTCCGACGTGCGGATCGTCACCGCCGACGGGCGGCGGTCCATCGTCACGCGCAGCCAGCTGTCGCCTTCCTCGATCGACACGCCCGCTTCGCGCAGCTTGTCGATCACCGCGTCGAGGATGTGCGGGCGCACGCCCGTCAGCCTCACGTCGCCGCCGGCCGCCGCGACCGCGCACAGGAACGTGCCGGCCTCGATGCGGTCGGGGATCACCGAATGGCGCGCGCCGTGCAGCCGCTCGACGCCCTGGATCACGAGGCGGTCGGTGCCGATGCCGTCGATTTTCGCGCCCATCGCGACCAGCAAGTGTGCGAGATCGCTCACTTCCGGCTCGCGTGCGGCGTTTTCGATCACCGTCTCGCCGTCGGCGAGCGTCGCGGCCATCAGCAGGTTTTCGGTCCCCGTCACCGTGATCATGTCGGTCACGATGCGCGCGCCCTTCAGGCGCTTCGCGCGCGCTTCGATGAAGCCGTGCTCGATGCTGATCTCGGCGCCCATCGCCTGCAGGCCCTTGATGTGCTGGTCGACCGGCCGCGCGCCGATCGCGCAGCCGCCCGGCAGCGACACCTTCGCCTCGCCGAAGCGCGCGAGCAGCGGCCCGAGCACGAGGATCGATGCGCGCATCGTCTTCACGAGCTCGTACGGCGCGACGAGGTTGTCGACGCTCGACGCGTCGAGCTGCACGCGGCAGCCGTCGGTCTCGCTCTTCACGCCCATCTGGTTCAGCACCTTCAGCGTGGTGCGCACGTCCTTCAGGTTCGGCACGTTGTCGAGCTCGACCGGCTCGGCGCTGAGCAGCCCCGCGCAGAGGATCGGCAACGCGGCGTTCTTCGCGCCCGACACGACGATCTCGCCGGACAGGCGGCGGCCGCCTTCGATCACGAGCTTGTCCATCCCCTGTCCCTGCGATTCCCCGTTGGCGGCCGGGTGTGCCGTGGCGACGCTCTGGACGGCGTCGCGCTCGTTGGCGGTGACTTGCACTCAGTGATTTCCGTTTATGCGTTCTGCCATTCGGCGGGCGTCAGCGTCTTCATGCTGAGCGCGTGAATTTCCTGCTTCATGCGATCGCCGAGCGCCGCATAGACGAGCTGGTGCCGCTGGATCGGCCGCTTGCCTTCGAAGGCCGCCGACACGATCGTCGCGAAGAAATGCTGGCCGTCGCCTTCGACTTCCAGATGCGTGCAGGCGAGACCGCCGGCGATGTATTGCTTGACCTGTTCGGGAGTCGGCAACATGGTGTAAGGCTCCTGTCGGCGCGCACCGCCTTGAAGCGGCCGCGGCCTGTCGATATCAATGACGCAGTTTGTAGCCGGCCGCGAGCAGCCGCATCGCGATCAGCGCGAGCAGCACGAAGAAACCGGTGACGATCGCGAGGCTCGCGAACGGGTTGATGTCGGACGCGCCGAAGAACCCGAAACGGAAGCCGTCGATCATGTAGAAAAACGGGTTGAGACGCGACACTTCGCGCCACACGGGCGGCAGCGAGTGCGTCGAATAGAACACGCCGGACAGAAACGTCAGCGGCATGATCAGGAAGTTCTGGAACGCGGCAAGCTGGTCGAACTTCTCGGCCCAGATCCCGGCGATCAGGCCGAGCGTGCCGAGGATCGCCGAGCCGAGCAGCGCGAACGCAATGATGAACAGCGGCGCCGCGAAGTGCATCGGGATAAACCAGATCGTCACGACGAACACGCCGGCGCCGACCGCGAGCCCGCGCACGACGGACGCGAGCACGTACGCGCCGAAGATGTCGCGGTACGACAGCGGCGGCAGCAGCATGAACACGAGGTTGCCGGTGATCTTCGACTGGATCAGCGACGACGAGCTGTTCGCGAACGCGTTCTGCAGCACGCTCATCATCACGAGGCCCGGCACGAGAAAGCTCACGTATTCGACGCCGGGATAGACCTCGACGCGGCCCGACAGCGCATGGCCGAAGATCGTCAGATACAGCAGCGCCGTGACGATCGGCGCGAGCACCGTCTGGAACGACACCTTCCAGAAACGCAGCAGTTCCTTGTAGAACAGCGTTCGAAACCCGCTTCCCGGCACGGGCCGGGCCGTCCCCTCGGACGGCAGCGAACCCAGTTCGCGTGGGGAGTGTTGATTCATGCCAGACCCTCGACGACTTCTGCCCCGTTCATCACCTGGACGAACACGTCCTCGAGGTCGGCCTTGCGGACCTCGATCTCGTCGAACGTGCAGCCCGCCGTGCGGCATTGCGCGAGGATGCGTTCGACCTCGTCGTAGCTCGCGAGGCGCAGCAGGTGCTCGCCCGGCGCGCGCGCGGCCGGGTCGGTTTCCAGCCCACGCAGCTCGGCCGGCAGCGCGCCCGTCGCGAGCCGCAGGTACAGCTGCAGGCCCGCGAAGCGGCGCAGCAGCGCGTCGGTGCGCTCGAGCGCGACGACTTCGCCACGACGCAGCATCGCGATGCGGTCGCACAGCGACTCGGCTTCCTCGAGGTAATGGGTGGTCAGCACGATCGTGTGACCCTCGCGGTTCAGGCGCGAGATGAATTTCCACAGCGTCTGGCGCAACTCGACGTCGACGCCGGCGGTCGGCTCGTCGAGCACGATCACGGGCGGCCGGTGCACGAGCGCCTGCGCGACGAGCACGCGGCGCTTCATCCCGCCCGACAGCGCGCGCATGTTCGCGTCGGCTTTCTCGGTGAGATCGAGATTGGCCATCACTTCGTCGATCCAGTCGTCGTTGCGGCGCAGCCCGAAATAGCCGGACTGGATCCGCAGCGTCTCGCGGACGGTGAAGAACGGGTCGAAAACGAGTTCCTGCGGAACGACGCCGAGTGCGCGGCGCGCACTGCGGAAGTCCTGGACGACGTCGTGACCGCGCACCGAGATACTGCCTTCGTCGGCCCGGGCGAGCCCGGCGAGGATACTGATGAGCGTGGTCTTGCCTGCGCCGTTGGGGCCGAGCAGACCGAAAAACTCGCCTTCCTCGACCGACAGGCTGACGCCCTTGAGCGCCTGAAGCGACTTGTAGCGCTTCTTGACGTGACGGATTTCTATGGCTGACATGACTGTGCGCGACGCAGGGGCCGCGACGCCTATTCTGTGCTTGCTGCGAAAGAAAATGGGGGCCCGACGCCGATTGGCTGCCCCGCAAAACGCTTGATTATAGGGCAAACCGGCTGGGGGAACCGGCGCCGACGGCGCGCGGCCTGAAGCGTGCGCGCGCCGGCTGGCGCGGCAGGCTTCGGTCGGACAGGGTCAATGTCGCCCGGTGCCGTCGATGAGCGCGTCGACGCCGTAGGCGCGCGCGAGGCTGGCGAGCTTCGGAGGGAGATTGAGGATGTCGAGGGCTGCGCCGCGCGCTTGGGCGGCACGTTGCCATGCGAGCAGCACGGCGAGCGCGGACGAGTCGAACTGCGTCAGCGCCGCGCAATCGACGGCGGTCGCGCCGCCGCCGATGCGCGCAAGACCGTCCGCGAGCGCGGACTTCGCGCTCGCGACGGTCAGCGAGGAACCGGCTGCGAAGCCGCTCACGACGCTTGCTTGCCCGCGGCAAGTTCCTGGTTCCGCTGCGACAGGAACTTGATCAGGCCGTCCACGCCGCTTTGCTGGATCTTCTCGTTGAACTGTTGCTGGTACGTCTGGATCAGCCACGCGCCGAGCACGTTCAGGTCATACACCTTCCAGCCGTTCGCCGTCTTGTACAGGCGGTAGTCGATCTGGACCGGCTGGCCGTTGTTCATCGCCACCGTCTTGACCACGACGTCGGTATCGGCCGGATCGGCGCGGAACGGCGGGTACTGGATCTGCTGGTCCGGCTTCAGCTGGGCGAGCGCGCCCGAATACGTGCGGATCAGCAGCAGCTTGAACTGCTCCTGAACCTGCTGCTGCTGCTCGACCGTCGCCGTGCGCCAGTTGCGGCCCATCGCGAGCTGCGTGGTGCGGCGGAAATCGGTGTACGGCAGGATGTCCTTGTTGACGATCGTGATGATGCGGTTGGTGTCGCCCTGCTTGATCGTCTGCTGCTTGACTTCGTCGAGCACCTGCTGCGTCGCCGTCTTGATCAGCGCCTGCGGGTTCGACTGGTCGACTTGCGCGTGAGCTGCGCTGCCGAACGAGAACAGCGCCGCGAAAACGGGGATCAGGAACAGTTTTTTCATCATAGTAGCCTGCATGAATGAGTCGATGCGAAGGTTGGAGCAGGTAGCTTACGCGCAAGTTCGCATACGCTACCGACTGAATCGTTTCCGGCTGTAACGAATGTAAGCCCGTCAGTGCAGCCGGATGCTCGGGAAGCGGAACCCGCCCGGCGACGGCGGCGCCACCTGCATTGCCGGCACGTTCGTTTCGCTGGCCGGGTTGGGCGTGTCGGCCGTGCCCGACGCCGGCGCGGCAACCGCCGCGCCCGATGCGCCCGCCGCGCCCGATGCCCCCGCCGGCGCCGCGCCGCCCACCGCGGCCGCGCCCGCCGTACCGGCCGCGCCGGCGGCCGCCGGTGCCGCACCGTCTTCCGGCAGGTCGTACTTCGGCAGCGCGTCGTTGCTCGACGTCGTGGCGGCCTCGCCGCGCGCGTTGCTGATGAGCATCTGGCGACGCTGCAGGTACGCATTGCGTACGAACGAATACTTGTCGAGCGCCGCGGCATCGAGCACGTCGCCCGCGCCGAGCAGGTTCGACCGCGTGTTGACCAGGTTCACGCCGAACAGGCCCCAGCTCAGGCCGTCCGGCTTCACGTAGGTGAGCGGGTTGCCGACGTAGTCGACGCCCAGGCCGGCCGTGTCGCGCAGCGTGCTCGGGCCGAGCAGCGGCAGCACGAGGTACGGGCCCGACGGCATGCCGTAGCGGCCCATCGTGATGCCGAAGTCGGCCGTGTGCTTCGGCAGCTTCGCGATCGTCGCGACGTCGAACAGGCCGCCGACGCCGAACACCGTGTTGATCACGACGCGCATGATGTCGCCGACGCCGTCCGCGATCCGCAGCTGCACGATGTTGTTCGCCGCGATGTAGACGTCGCCGATGTTCGAGAAGAAGTTCGTCACGCTCTCGCGCACCGGCTGCGGCACCACGTACTGGTAGCCCTTAGCGACCGGCTTCAGCGCGTACGTATCGACCGTGTCGTTGAACTTGTACATCGTCCGGTTGAAGCCTTCGAGCGGATCGCCCTTGGTCGGCGTCTGCACGGTCGCGCAGCCGCTCAACGCGGCGACTGCCGCTATCGCCAGCGCGGCGTGCCTGATGCGGATCGTGTGCATGGTCATTACCCTCTTGTTTTCTCTCGTGTGGTTATTGGCCGGCTGAACCGGACACCGCCGACGACGGTATCGCCACGGGTGCCGGCGCGGCCGGAGCCGCCGGCGCGGCCGATGCACCGGCTGCCGGCTTCGCACCGCCCGCATCGGCGGCCTTGCTGTACAGGAACTGGCCGATCAGGTTCTCGAGCACGATCGCCGACTGCGTCATCGTGATCGTATCGCCCGATTTCAGCATTTCGGTGTCACCGCCCGGATCGAGGCCGATATATTGCTCGCCGAGCAGGCCCGACGTCAGGATCTTCGCCGACGAATCCTTCGGGAACGGGTATTGGCCGTCGACGTCGATCGTGACGAGCGCCTGGTAGGTGTTCGTGTCGAAGCCGATCGACTTCACGCGGCCGACCACGACGCCGGCGCTCTTCACGGCCGCGCGCGGCTTCAGCCCGCCGATATTGTCGAATTTCATCCTCACCGAGTAGGTCGGCTGAAACGACAGCGAGCTCATGTTGCCGACCTTCAGCGCCAGGAACAGCACCGCAAGGAAGCCCACCACCACGAACAGGCCGACCCAGAAGTCGAGAGCAGTCTTTTTCATCGTCATCCCAAAATTTGGCTTGGCTGAGGCCTAGCTGAACATCAGCGCGGTCAGCAGGAAATCGAGGCCGAGTACGGCGAGCGACGCGAACACGACCGTCTTGGTGGTCGCGCGCGACACGCCTTCGGGCGTGGGCTTCGCTTCATACCCCTGGTACAGCGCAATGAAGGTCACGGCGAAACCGAACACGATGCTCTTCAGCACGCCGTTGCCGACGTCGGCCCAGACCTGGACCCCGCCCTGCATCTGCGACCAGAACGCGCCCGGATCGACGCCGATCAGCACGACGCCGACAAAGTAGCCGCCGAGCACGCCGACCGCATTGAAGATCGCGGCCAGCAGCGGCATCGCGATGATGCCCGCCCACATGCGCGGCGCGATCACGTTCTTGATCGGGTCGACCGCCATCATCTCGAGCGCGGTGAGCTGCTCGCCGGCCTTCATCAGGCCGATCTCGGCCGTGAGCGACGTGCCCGCGCGGCCCGCGAACAGCAGCGCGGTGACGACGGGCCCGAGCTCGCGCACGAGCGACAGCGCGACCAGCAGGCCGAGCGCCTGCTCGGAACCATAGCGGTTCAGCGTGTAATAACCCTGCAGGCCGAGCACGAAGCCGACGAACAGCCCCGACACGGCAATGATCACGAACGAATAGTTGCCGAGGAAGTGGATCTGCTTCGTGACCAGCCGCGGCCGGCGCAGCAGCGGGAAGAATTCCAGCACGAGGCGCACGACCAGGCGCGTGCCGTAGCCCGCCCGCTCGAGGCCGCCGATGACGTAACGTCCGATCGCGCTGATCATGCGCGCCCTCCGCCGAGCCCGAAATCCGCCGCCAGCGGCGGGCTCGTGTAGTGAAATTTGAACGGGCCGTCCGGCGCGCCGTCGATGAATTGCCGCACGCTCGGATCGGTCGACGCGCGCAGCTCGTCGGGCGTGCCCTGCGCGAGCACGCCGCCGTTGGCCAGAAAATACACGTAGTCGGCGATCGCGAACGATTCCGGCACGTCGTGCGTGACGAGGATCGACGTCGCGCCGAGCGCCTGGTTCAGCGTGCGGATCAGGTTCGCGGTAATGCCGAGCGAGATCGGATCGAGACCCGCGAACGGCTCGTCGTACATGATGAGCTGCGGATCGAGCGCGATCGCGCGCGCCAGCGCGATACGGCGCGCCATCCCGCCCGACACCTCGGACGGCATCAGGTCGCGCGCGCCGCGCAGCCCGACCGCGTTCAGCTTCATCAGCACCAGGTCGCGGATCAGGTCTTCGGGCAGGTCGGTATGCTCGCGCAGCGCGAACGCGACGTTCTCGAACACCGACATGTCGGTGAACAGCGCGCCGAACTGGAACAGCATGCCCATCTTGCGGCGCAGCGCATACAGGCCGTCGCGCGTTTGCGCGCCGACATCGGCGCCGTCGAACAGCACCTGGCCGCGGCGTGCGCGCACCAGGCCGCCGATCAGGCGCAGCACGGTGGTCTTGCCGCAACCCGAGCCGCCCATGACCGCGACGACCTGCCCACGCCCGAAGCGCAGGTTCAGGTTGGACAGGACGAGGCGGTCGCCGTAGCCGAAGTCGACGTCGCGAAGTTCCAGCAGAGTCTCGGGAGGAGTGGGGCTCACGGAGCGGACAGTCCTTTTACGCAGAACGCCGAATTATAGGGCCTGCATTGGAATGATGTCGTGACGCCGTTCCGGGCCCTGCGGTCAATAATTGTCAGATTGTCCGGCAAAGCACTGCTGCAGTGCAATAAGCGCCGTCCGATAGTCGGCCGCGCCCGTGACCGCGCTGACCACGGCGACGCTGCCGACGCCCGTCGCCAGCACGGCCGGCAGCGCATCGAGCCCCACTCCGCCGATCGCGACGAGCGGCGCCCGCGGGCCCGCCAAGCGCGCGTAGCGGGCAATTCGCGCAAGGCCCTGCGGCGGCGCGGCGACCGCCTTGGTGGCGGTCGCGTACACGGGACCGAGCGCGAGGTAGCTCGGCCGCTCGTGCAATGCCCGCAATATCTCGTAATAACCGTGACTCGAAAGTCCGAGCCGCAAGCCCGCGCGCGCGATCGCGGCCAGATCGGCCGTTTCGAGGTCCTCCTGGCCGAGATGTACGCCGTACGCACCCTCTTCTACGGCGATCTGCCAGTGATCGTTGATGAACACGCGCCCATCGGGATAGCGGCGCCCCGCCGCGACCGCGCGCGCGATTTCCCGGCGCAGCGCGTCCGGCGTCGCGTCTTTCACGCGCAATTGCACGGTTCGCGCGCCGCCGTCGAGCACGCGCTCGACCCATTCGGCGCTCGGCACGACCGGATAGAGGCCGAGCTGCGCGGGGCACGGAGCGAACGCCGGCTCAGGCGCGGGCGGCAGCCCGGCGACGCGCGGGAATCGTGCGGCCTCGACCGGCCACGCGTCGGCGGCGCGCGTCTCGTCGCCGTCGCGCCACGCCAGCGCGAGCACCAGCGCGTCGACCGGCGCGAAGCCGCAATCGAGGAACGCGGCGAGCGCCGCGATCCAGTCGTCGGCGAGCGGATGCGCGGCGTCGAGCGCATAGCGCACGCCGGCCGCATGCAGCACGGCGCCCTGCTCGTCGAATTCGATCGCCACCGCACCCGGCGACGCAGGCCGCGACACGGCCGACGCGCGCGCCTGGGCGGCACGATCGCCGGCCGACACGATCAGCACGTCGCCGTCGGCCGGCACGTCGGGCGCCGCCACGCAGAGCCGCCACGGCGCCGCGCCGTCCGGCCAGTCGCCGAGCCGCGCGCGAATCCGCTCGGCCGCTTCGGCCAGTTCGTCGGCCGGCGGCCAGAACGCATCGGCGAAGCGCGCGCTCATGCGCCGCCCCCGTCCTGGTGCCAGAACGGCATGCCGACGACCGGCGTGCTCGCGTGCGCGGTTTCGCGCGCGTCCATCGGGCCGGCGAGATACGCGGCGCGGCCAGCCTCGACGCCCTGCGCAAACGCGCGCGCCATGATCTCCGGGTGCGTGGCCTGCGACACGGCCGTATTCAGCAGCACACCGTCGAAACCCCACTCCATCACCTGGCACGCGTGCGACGGCACGCCGAGCCCCGCGTCGACGATCAGCGGCACGTCCGGCAGCCGCTCGCGCAGCACGCGCAGGCCGTACGGATTCACGACGCCCTTGCCGGTGCCGATCGGCGCACCCCACGGCATCAGCGCCTCGCAGCCGACGTCGAGCAGGCGCCGGCCGATCACGAGATCCTCCGTGCAGTACGGCAGCACCTTGAAGCCGTCCTTGACCAATTGCGCGGCGGCTTCGATTAGCCCGACCGGGTCGGGTTGCAGCGTGTAGTCGTCGCCGATCAGTTCGAGCTTGATCCAGTCGGTGCCGAATACCTCCCGCGCCATGTGCGCGGTCGTCACGGCTTCGGCGACGGTCTGGCAGCCGGCCGTGTTCGGCAGCAGCGGCACCGCGTGGCGCTTGAGCAGGTCGAAGAAGCCGGCTTCGGCGGTACCGCCCGTCATCTGGCGGCGCAGCGCGACCGTCACCATTCCGGGGTGCGACGCGGCGATCGAATCGGACAGCGACTGCAGCGACGGATAGCGCGACGTGCCGAGCAGCACGCGGCTTGCGAAGGTTACGCCGTACAGCGTCAGCGCATCGGCGGAGGTGTGGGACGTCATGTCGTTTTCCTGGAAGAGCGGAGCGAAACGGCGGCGCTCAGCCGCCCGCGACGGGGTGCACGACGTCGAGCTTGTCGCCCGCCGCGAGCGCGCGCGCCGCATGCTGCGTGCGCGCGACGAAGTTGCCGTTCAGCGCCACCGCGTACGGCGGACGCGCGCCGTACGCGGCAAGCGCGTCGGCCACCGTCGCGCCGTCGGGCAGCGTCAGGGTCTGTTGATTGATCTGGATATCCATGAGGCTGAGTCGGATTCGGTCGGCGGCGCGCATCAGGCCGGCTGGCGCGCGTCGTTGCGATGGTGAAGGAGCGTCGGCCAGCGTGCGGCGGCGCGCCACCCGGCGAACGCGTCGGCATCGCGGAGCGACCCGCCGAGCGCGGCTTGCGCGAACGCGACGGCCGCCTGCGCGACTTCCGGCGCGATCATGAAGCCGTGCCGGTACAGGCCGTTGACGGCGAGCGTCGATGCGCCGTCCCAGATCACCGCCGGGCGATGATCGGGCAGCGTCGGCCGGCACTGCGCATTGAGTTCGAGGATGCGCGCCTCGCCGAACGCCGGATGCACGGAGAACGCCGCGCTCAGCAGTTCGAGCGCGGAGCGCACGCTGACGGGCGACATGTCCTCGCCCTCCACCTCGGTCGCGCCGATCACGTAGAGATCGTCCTGCTTCGGCGCGATGTACAGCGGATAGCGCGGATGCAGCAACCGCACGGGCCGCGTGAGCCCGATGCCGGGCGCATGCACGCGCGCGACTTCTCCGCGGATGCCGCGCAGCGCGGGCAACGCGGATTTCGCGCCGAGCCCGCGGCAATCGATCGTGAAATGCGCGGCAGGCAGGTTCGCGTCGTCGACCGACGCGTGCCAGTGCAGCGCGACGCCGCGTTCGGCGAGGCCCGCCGCGAGCGCGCGCAGCGCCTGGCGGTTGTCGAGCTGGCCCTCGCGCGGCAGCATCAGTCCGCGCGCGAAACGGCCCGCGAGCGCGGGTTCGGCCGCGTCGACCTGCGCGCCGGCGAGCGTCACGAAGCCGCCGTCGAACAGCCCGGCCGGCGCGTTCGCGCGTATGCGCCGCTCGAACAGCGGCGCCTCCGCGCGGTCCGCGTGATGCCAGACGACGAGCGTGCCGTGATGCTGGAAAAAGACGGGTTCGGGCAGTTCCGCGAGCCACTGCGGCCAGCGCGCGAGCGACGCGGCGCCGAGCTCGGTGATCAGCAATTCCGCGCTCGCCGCTTCCGCGAGCGGCGCGAGCATCGCGGCCGCGATCCACGCGGCCGACTGCTCGCCGTCCGGGCCGCCGCGCTCGTAGAGCGCGACGCGATGCCCGTCGCCGGCGAGCCGCCACGCGATCAGGCGGCCGACGAGGCCGCCGCCGAGCACCGCGAAATCGGGCCGTGCATCCCGGACATTCATCGCGCGCCCTCCGCGCGAAGCACGCGGGCCCGTACGACCGACGCGGACGCACACGCGCCGTCCCGTGCAGACGCACACGACGGCAGATCGGGAACAGCGCAAAAGACTGAAGATTGAGCGGTCATCATTCCTTCCGTAACGCGCAATGCGCGTACCCAAAAGGACGAAACCGGCAGCAAAGGCCGGCCGGGCGGGACTCGGGCGCTGACCATGTGGGATGGCGGCCAGCGCGGCCCGGCGGGATCAGAAACTTCCCTCGCCGGTATTACCCGGATCGGGTGCGAAGGGTCTTTCTCAGCCTCGCCGCGCTGCCCGGAACATCTGCCGGCCGCGCCACGAAGCACCCCTGTTTCGTCGTCGGCCATTAGACCATAAAAGCGGAAAGCGCCGCAAACTGTCCCCCTTGCGGCAAATTCGCCGGCCCGCCGCGCTGCTCTGGCACAATGCCCGCAGGCCGGCCGCGCGAGCGGCCGGTTGCCGCGTCACCGCCGGTTTTTAAGTGCCGTTTAAGATGCACGGGCGACCATCCGGACGCCCGCCGTCAGTCGGCGCCGCGCCCCGGCATGCCGTATCGCGGCGCGCGCCCGGTTTCGCCCGGCCCGCGCGCCGGCTCATCATCAGGAAGCACATGACCCAATCGATCGATCCCGTCCGCTCCGTCTCCGACGCGCCGCAGGACGAGCGCCCGGTATCCGCATGGAGCCTCATCAAGCCCTACTGGGTATCGTCCGAATGGAAAATCGCGTGGGGCCTGCTGGTCACGATCATCGCGATCAACCTCTGCGTGGTCTGGATCAACGTCCGGCTGAACAAGTGGAACGCGCAGTTCTACAACGCGCTGCAGTCGAAGGACGTCCACGACTTCCCGAACCTGCTGATGCAGTTCTCCGCGCTCGCCTTCGCGTTCATCATCCTCGCCGTGTACGGCCGCTATCTGCGGCAGATGCTCGGCTTCCGCTGGCGCCAGTGGCTCACCGACCGATTCCTCGGCCAGTGGCTCGGCGATCGCGCGTTCTACCGGATCGAGCGTGACCGCCTCGCGGACAACCCCGACCAGCGGATCACCGACGACCTCCAGTCGTTCGCGACCACGACGCTCGCGCTGTCGCTCGACCTGCTGTCGACGGTCGTCACGCTCGTGTCGTTCATCACGATCCTGTGGTCGCTCGCCGGCGCGCTGACGTTCACGCTCGGCGCGACGCCGATCTCGATTCCCGGCTACATGGTGTGGGCGGCCGCGCTGTACGCGGTGGTCGGCTCGCTGATCATCCAGAAGGTCGGCCATCCGCTCGTGTCGATCAACTACCAGCAGCAGCGCGTCGAGGCCGATTTCCGCTTCGGGCTGATCCGCGTGCGCGAGAACGCCGAGCAGATCGCGTTCTACGACGGCGAGAAGACCGAGACCGGCAACGCGCAGACCCTCTTCATGCGCATCCGCGACAACTGGTGGCGCGTGATGAAGTACACGAAGCGGCTCACGTTCGTGCTGAGCTTCTACGGGCAGATCGCGATCATCTTCCCGCTCGTCGTCGCCGCACCGCGCTACTTCGCGGGCGCGTTCTCGTTCGGCGTGCTGATGCAGATCTCGTCCGCGTTCGGCACCGTCAGCGACTCGTTCTCGTGGTTCATCAACAGCTACTCGACCCTCGTCGAATGGCGCGCCACCGTCAACCGTCTGCGCGAATTCAAGCGCGTGATCGGCACGTCGCACCTGAAGGAAAGCCTGTCGCCCGCGACCGAGCACGGCGGCATCAACCTGCACTACATCGACGCCGCGAAGCTGTCCACGTCGTCGCTCAAGCTCGCGCTGCCGAACGGCAACGCGCTCGCGAACATCGGTGACCTGACGATCGAGCCCGGCTCGCGCTGGCTCGTGATCGGCAAATCCGGTTCCGGCAAGAGCACGTTCATGCGCGCGCTCGCGGGCTTGTGGCCGTTCGGCGACGGCGCGATCGACGCGCCGGTCGGCGCGCGGATGATGTTCGTGCCGCAGACGAGCTATTTGCCGATCGGCACGCTGAAGGCCGCGCTCACCTACCCGGCGACGCCCGACACGTTCAGTGACGAGGCGTGCCGCGACGCGCTGCGCGCGTGCCGCCTCGAGGATTACGTCGAGCGCCTCGACGAAACCGCGCACTGGACCCGCGTGCTGTCGCCGGGCGAGCAACAGCGCCTGGCCGGCGCCCGCGTGCTGCTGCACAAGCCCGACTTCCTGTTCCTCGACGAAGCGACCAGCGCGCTCGACGCCGACAACGAAGCCCGCCTCTATCACCTGTTCGCCGAACGGCTGCCGAAGGCCGCGATCGTCAGCATCGCGCACCGCGAGTCGCTGGCCGCGTTCCACGTCGGCACGATCAACGTCGAGCGCGTGAACAGCGACGACAAGGTCGCCGCATGAACGCACGCGCCGCGCACGTCGCGCGGATCGCGCTGATCACCGGCGCAGGTTCGGGGATCGGCGCGGCGCTCGCGCGGCGGCTCGCGGCGCCCGGCGTCGCGCTGGCGCTGCATGCGCGCGGCGCCGACCCGGCAGCCCGCGCACGCCTCGCCGAAGTCGCCGACCGGTGTACGGCAGCGGGCGCGCAATGCTTGACGCTCACCGGCGATCTCGCCGAAGCGGGCGTCGCGGCCGCGCTCGTCGACGCCACCGCTACCCGCTTCGGCGGGCTCGACCAGCTCGTCGCCAACGCCGGCTTCGCCGCGCGGCAGTCCTTTTCCGACCTCTCCGCGGACACGCTCTCGGCTACCTTCGCGGCGATGCCCGGCGCGTTCTCTGCGCTCGCGGCCCGCGCGCGGCCGCTGCTCGAAGCGTCGATGGCGCCGCGCATCGTCGCGGTCAGCTCGTTCGTCGCGCATCGCTATCGGGCCGATGCGCCGTTCGCGGCGACCGCCGCCGCGAAAGCCGCGCTCGAATCGCTGGTGCGCTCGGCGGCAGCCGAATTCGCCGCGTGCGGCATCACCGTCAATGCGGTCGCGCCGGGCTTCACGCGCAAGGATCACGGGCCGAGCGCGGGCAACGCCGCCGCGTGGGCGCAGGCCGAACAGGCGACGCCGCTCGGCCGGATCGCCGAACCCGACGACGTCGCCGCGCTGATCGCGTTCCTGCTGTCGGACGCGGCGCGGCAGATCACCGGCCAGGTCATCCATGTGGACGGCGGCCTGACGCTCTGACGCGAGCGCGTGCCTGCCGTGCCGGCGCGCAGGTCGCCGCCGGCGACCGCATGGCGCTCACGCGCGATCGGCCGTCGCTCCTTGCCCGGACTCCCGCCCGCCGCGCCGCGCACGCACCCGCACGCACCTTTTTGGCGCCCTTCATCCCGCCCGTAAAATAGCCGCCATACGGCAGCGCGACACGAGCGACGACACAACGGAGGGGGCGGCAAGCATGCAGGCATTCCAGTGGTTCAACGAATTGTCGACGCGCGAGCGCCGGACGCTGTACGCCGGATTCGGCGGCTACGCGGTCGATGCGTTCGACTTCATGATCTATTCGTTCCTGATTCCGACGCTGATCGCCACGTGGGGCATGACGAAGAGCGAAGCCGGGATGATCGCGACGAGCTCGCTGATTTCGTCGGCGATCGGCGGCTGGGCCGCCGGCATCCTCGCCGACCGCTACGGCCGCGTACGCGTGCTGCAGTGGACGATCGCGACGTTCGCGCTGTTCACGTGCCTGTCCGGTTTCACGCATTCGTTCTGGCAGCTCCTTGCGACGCGCACGCTGCAGGGTTTCGGCTTCGGCGGCGAATGGTCGGTCGTGACGATCATGATGGCCGAGACGATCCGCTCGCCCGAGCATCGCGCGAAGGCCGTCGGCACCGTGCAGAGCAGCTGGTCGTTCGGCTGGGGCGCGGCCGCGATCCTTTACTGGGCGTTCTTCGCGCTGCTGCCCGAGCAGGTCGCGTGGCGCGCGTGCTTCTGGATCGGCATCGTGCCCGCGCTGTGGATCCTGTACGTCCGCCGCAACGTCAGCGATCCCGACATCTATACGGCCACGCGCCGCGCACGCGACGAAGGCCGCGTGTCGGGCCACTTCCTCGAGATCTTCTCGCCGCCGCACCTGCGCGCGACGCTGTTCGGCAGCGCGCTGTGCACCGGCATGCTCGGCGGCTACTACGCGATCACGACGTGGCTGCCCACTTACCTGAAAACCGTGCGCCACCTGTCGGTGTTCAACACGAGCGGCTATCTCGTCGTGCTGATCGTCGGTTCGTTCGTCGGCTACGTGGTCGGCGCGATCCTGTCCGACCGGCTCGGCCGCCGCGCGTCGTTCATCCTGTTCGCGATCGGCTCGTTCTCGCTCGGCATGGCGTACACGATGCTGCCGATCACCGATACCGCGATGCTGCTGCTCGGCTTCCCGCTCGGCATCGTCGTGCAGGGCATTTTCGCGGGCGTCGGCGCGTATCTGTCGGAGCTGTATCCGGGCGCGATCCGCGGCTCGGGCCAGGGCTTCTGCTACAACCTCGGCCGCGGGCTCGGCTCGTTCTTCCCGATCCTCGTCGGCTCGCTGTCGCAGTCGATGTCGCTCGTGAAGGCGATCGGCCTCGTCGCCGGCGGCGGCTATCTGCTCGTGATCGTCGCGGCGCTCGTGCTGCCGGAAACGCGCGGCAAGTCGCTCGTCGACGATCCGGCCGTCGCGTCGTGAGCCACCGTTTCGTCCCGGACACCGCATGCACGTGATCGTTCTCGGCGCCGGCGTGATCGGCGTCACCACTGCCTGGCACCTGCGCGAAGCAGGCTGCGACGTCACCGTGATCGAACGCGAGGCCGACGTCGCGCAGGCGACGAGCCTCGGCAACGCGGGCGTGATCGCGCCCGGCTACGTGACGCCGTGGGCCGCGCCCGGGATGCCCGGCAAGATCCTCAAGTACCTGTTCAAGCCTGCGTCGCCGCTGATCTTCCGGCCGACGCTCGATGCCGCGCAGTGGCGCTGGATCGCGCGCTGGCTGCGCGAATGCGAATTCGAGCGGTTTCGCGTGAACAAGCAGCGGATGCAGCGCATCGCGTATTACAGCCGTGCGTGCCTGCATGCGTTTCGCGACCGTCATCCGTTCGACTACGGCGCGAGCCGCGGCTATCTGCAATTGTTGCGCGGTGCGTTCGACGTCGAAATGGTGCAACCGGCGCTGAAGGTGCTGCGCGACGCCGGCATCGCGTTTCGCGAACTCGACGCGGCCGGCTGCACGGCGATCGAGCCGGGCCTGCGCTGGGCGCGACAGGCGCCCGTCGGCGGCATCTACCTGCCCGACGACGAAGCCGGCGACTGCGCGCGCTTCACGCGCGAATTGCGGTCGCTGTGCGAAGCGAACGGCGTGACGTTCCGCTTTCGTACCGAAATCCGCGCACTCGACGTCGCGGGCGGCAAGGTGCGCGGCGTGCGGGTAGGCGCGACCGGAACGGATGGCCGCTCGCCGCGTGATGAAGGCACGGGCACCCCGGACATCGACTTGCGGGGCGCCGGGCAGCCTGGCCGCCCGACGGCGGGCCGCGCTGCGTCGAGCGCGACCAAGCCGCGCGACGTGCTGCTCGAGGCCGACGCGGTCGTGGTCGCGCTCGGCGTCGACAGTGCCGGCCTGCTGCGGCCGCATGGCGTCGACGTGCCGCTGTATCCGGTGAAAGGCTACTCGGCGACGCTCACGGTCGTCGACGACGAAAAGGCGCCGCACGCCGCGCTGATGGACGAATCGCTGAAGACGGCGATCACGCGCTTCGGCCCGACACTACGGGTCGCGGGCACCGCGGAGCTCGGCAACCGGCACGCGGCGCTGCGGCAACAGGCGCTCGATACGCTGATGAAGGTGCTCGACGACTGGTTTCCGCACGCGGCCGAGCGCGCGTCCGCGCGCTTCTGGGTCGGCCGCCGGCCGATGACGCCCGACGGGCCGCCGCTGTTGGGAGCGAGCCGCATCGACGGACTCTGGCTGAACGTCGGTCACGGGTCGACCGGCTGGGCGATGTCGATGGGGTCGGGGAAGGTGCTGGCGGATCTCGTCACGGGGCGGGAACCGGAGATCGATCTGTCCGGGCTGACGCTCGCGCGGTACGAGCGCTAGGCCGCACGTCGCGCAACGTGGCCGGGGCGATGCAGCGGCACGCCGGCATGCGGATCGATCCGAACGCGGCCGGCCTTTTTATATCGGTTCGCCGGAGTTCGCCGGAACCGCTCAACCGGCCGCAGCGTCGTCCGCCCGCGCAATCGGCGCCGATACGATCGGCCGGTGCGACACGCCTTCGCGCGACAACCGGCTTTCGAACAGCGTGAGCGCGTCGAACCGCAACGCAACCGCACGCCCCACCGCGCCGCCATGCGCGGGCTGGCCGACCGCGTCGTGCGGCAGCCGCGCGAGCGTCACGTGCGGACGGAAGGGCCGTCGATCGGCCGGCACGCCGAGCTCGCGCAGTTGCGTCGACAGCGCGGCATTCAACGCCGCACACGCCGGCTCGACAGCCAGTTCCGCGACGATCAGCCTCGCGCGCGGCAGGCTCGGCCACCACGCGATTCGTTCGACGGGTATCGACGGCAGTGCATGCGCGGCCGCAAGCGCCGGCAGGCATGCGGCCAGCGCATCGCAGCGCGCCCGCTCGATCGCGCCGACGAACGCGAGCGTCACGTGCAATTGCGCGGGCAGCGGGCGCCGCGCACCCCGGGTGACCGGCAGCGCGTGCAGCGCGTCGCGCGATGCCGCATCGGGCATCAGCGCAACGAACGCGCGCAGCCGGTCGCCGTTCATGACTCGCGCGCCACCGCGCGCGGCACGCGCGCCGGGTCGGCCGCGGCCGGACGTTGCGGCAACGGGCCGTGCTCGCCCCACACGTCGGTCGGCAGCACGTTCGCGAGTGCCGGGATCGTATTGCGCGTAAATACCGGATCGGCGATGCCTGCCGCACGCTGGCGACGATAGTCGGCCCACGCGGCATGCGCATACTTGCCGAGCGCCAGAATCGCGATCAGGTTGATGATCGCCATCAGCCCCATGCTCGTATCGGCCATCGCCCACACGAGCGGCAGTTGCCCGACGCTGCCGAACATCACCATGCCGAGCACCGCGATGCGGAACAGCGGCAGCACGCCGCGCCGCTTCGTGATGAATTCGACGTTGCCTTCCGCGTACGCGTAGTTGCCGATCACCGACGAGTACGCAAAGAAGAAGATCGCGAACGCCATGTAGATGCCGCCCCAGTCGCCCACGTGGCTCGCGATCGAGCGCTGCGTGAGCGCCGCGCCTTCCATGCCGGCACCCAGCTCGTACTGGCCGGACAGCAGGATCACGAACGCCGTCGCGCTGCAGATCACGATCGTGTCGACGAACACGCCGAGCATCTGGATCAACCCCTGCACGACCGGATGGCGCGTGCTGGCGGTCGCCGCCGCATTCGGCGCGCTGCCCATGCCGGCCTCGTTCGAAAACAGCCCGCGCTTCACGCCCATCGCGACCGCCTGGCTGACGGCATAGCCCGTCAGCCCGCCCGCGGCCTGCTCGAGACCAAACGCGCTTTTCACGATCAGCGCGATCACCCCCGGCACCAGCGCGATGTGCGTCGCGACCGCATAGACCGCGAGCGCGAGATAGCCGATCGCCATCACCGGCACGATCACCTGCGCGACCGCCGCGATCCGGCGGATGCCGCCGAAGATGATCGGCGCGGTCAGTAGCACGAGCCCAAGACCGACGCTCGCGCGGCTCCAGCCGAACGACGTATCAAACGCGTCGGCGATCGCATTGGCCTGCACCGCATTGAACACGAAGCCGAACGCGAGGATCAGCGACAGCGAGAACAGCACGCCGAAGCCGCGCGAGCGCAGGCCGGTCTGGATGTAGTACGCGGGGCCGCCGCGATAGCTGCCGTCCGCGTGCGACACCTTGAAGATCTGCGCGAGCGTCGCCTCAACGAACGCGGACGACATCCCGACGAGCGCCGTCATCCACATCCAGAAGATCGCGCCCGGCCCGCCGACCGTCAGCGCGACCGCGACACCCGCGATGTTGCCGGTGCCCACGCGGCTCGCGAGCCCGGTGGCGAACGCCTGGAACGACGAGATGCTGCCCGGTTCACCCTTGCTGCCGACCAGCTTCATGCTGAGGAACAGCGCCTTCAACTGGATCATCCGGAACCGCAGCGTGAACCACATGCCCACGCCGAGCAGCAGCGCGATCAGCACGTAGTTCCACAACACGCCGTTGACGGCGTCGATCAGCCCTTGCACGAATGCTTGCATCCACAGTCCTTGTAAATAGGGTCGGTCATATGCGTCGACCGCGAATGCGGCCCGAGGGGCGACATGATATGACAGTTTTCAAGGATTATTACAAAACGAAAGGAATTGAGATGACGAACAATCGAGCCCGGATGTCACCAGGTTAGACGACGCTTCACGAAAAATGCGAGATGTCGATGCAAGACCCCTGCCGCTCTGGGCTATCGGCTGGGGCGCGCCTGGCGTGAAAATCCGGACGTCGAAATGTCTTTCGGACACGCAGGCCCGGCAACCGATTGGGGACATACGCGCGAGCAGGCCATCGGGCGACGCCAAGAATTCGACTGCCGCGGTTACCCCTTCGCGTTATCCATCCCGCATTGAGAGCCCCATGATTTCCAGAGTCATACGCGGATTGTTCCGGCTGGTTCTCTGGCTGGTTATCGCAACGATCTGCACCTACGCACTACTATTTTTCGTCGTCGCGACCTCCCGATATGAAAGAACGGAAGGCAGTTGCCTCGACATGGCTCTCGATACGCTACGAAAAACAGTCCAGGCCCGCCTTCTCGAAGAGCATGGAATACCGCCGGACAGCATCCGGTTCGACGGCGCGCCGCAGTATCACGCATGGAAACTGGGTGTGTGGGAATTCCCGCTGCGCGTTGACGAAGCCCGATACACCGCGATGATCGATTGCAACGAGCAGCTTGCAAGCTACGGGCGAACCATCGATCCGCTGGGCGTCCCAACCGGGCAACCCCGCAATCGCCCGCAGCCTCAGAAATAAAAAACCGGGCGCCCTTTCGGACGCCCGGCTTTCGTCGAAACTCGCTCGCGTGGCTTATCGCGGCAGTTCCGAATGCCCCATCAGATACGCATCGACCGACCGCGCGCATTGGCGGCCTTCGCGGATCGCCCACACCACGAGCGACTGCCCGCGGCGCATGTCGCCTGCCGCGAACACCTTGTCGACCGACGTGTAGTACGAACGATCGCCTTCGGTCGCCGCACGCGCGTTGCCGCGCGCATCCTTCGCGACGCCGAACGCGTCGAGCACGGGCGCGGCCGGTTGCGTGAAGCCCATCGCGAGCAGCACGAGATCGGCCTTCATTTCGAACTCGGAACCCGGCACTTCCTGCATCTTGCCGTCCTTCCACTCGACGCGCACCGCGATCAGCTTCTCGACCTTGCCGTTCTTGCCTTCGAGGCGCTTCGTCGCGACCGCCCAGTCGCGCTCGCAGCCTTCCTCGTGCGACGAAGACGTGCGCAGCTTGATCGGCCAGTACGGCCACACGAGCGGCTTGTTTTCCTCTTCCGGCGGCTGCGGCAGCAGCTCGAACTGCGTGACCTGCTTCGCGCCGTGACGGTTCGACGTGCCGACGCAGTCCGAACCCGTATCGCCGCCGCCGATCACGATCACGTGCTTGCCCTTCGCGAGCAGTTGGTCGACAAGCTTGTCGCCCGCGTTCACGCGGTTCTGCTGCGGCAGGAAGTCCATCGCGAAATGGACGCCCGCGAGCTCGCGGCCCGGCACCGGCAAATCGCGCGGCACTTCCGAACCGCCGGCGATCACGACCGCGTCGAATTCTTCCTTCAGCGTGTCCGGCGAAATGGTTTCCTTCGCGAGGCTGCCGATCGACTCGGGCAGCGGATCCTTGCCGATGAACACGCTCGTGCGGAACGTCACGCCTTCCGCTTCCATCTGGCGCATGCGGCGATCGATCAGCCACTTCTCGAGCTTGAAATCGGGGATCCCGTAACGCAGCAGGCCGCCGATGCGGTCGTTCTTCTCGAACACCGTCACGTCGTGGCCCGCGCGCGCGAGCTGCTGCGCGGCGGCGAGGCCCGCGGGACCCGAACCGACGACCGCGACCTTCTTGCCGGTCTTGTGTTCGGCTGGCAGCGGCTTCACCCAGCCTTCCGCCCAGGCCTTGTCGATGATCGCGTGCTCGATCGACTTGATGCCGACCGGGTCGTCGTTGATCCCGAGCGTGCAGGCCGCCTCGCACGGCGCCGGGCAGATGCGGCCCGTGAACTCGGGGAAGTTGTTGGTCGAGTGCAGGACTTCGATCGCCTGCTGCCAGTCCTGGCGGTAAACGAGATCGTTGAAGTCCGGAATGATGTTGTTGACCGGGCAGCCGTTGTTGCAGAACGGGATGCCGCAATCCATGCAGCGCGCGCCCTGGACCTTCGCGTCCGCGTCGGTCAGCGCCGCGACGAATTCCTTGTAGTGCTTCACGCGCGTGAGCGGTGCTTCGTACGCCTCGTGGCGGCGTTCGAACTCCAGAAAACCGGTTGCCTTGCCCATAAGGTGCTCTTCTGTTCGGTGTATCGGGTGGGGGAGCCGCGCGCGGCAGTCAGGCGCGCGCGGCATTCGCTATGTCGTTCGTCGCTCAGGCGGCCAGCACTTCCTTCGCCGCCTTCTTCGCACCGATCTCGCCCAGCGCGCGCTTGTATTCGTGCGGGAACACCTTCACGAACTGGCGGCGCGCCGCGTCCCAGTTTTCCAGCAGCGACTTCGCGCGCGGCGAACCCGTGAACTGGAAATGACGCTCGACGAGCCCCTTGAGCAGCGCTTCGTCCGTCGTGCCTTCGTGCCAGAGCGCGCGGTCGACCGTGCGCTCCTGCTCGGCCTGCTGCAGCACCGGATCGAGCGCGACCATCGACTTGTTGCACTTCGCCGCGAACGTGCCTTCCGGATCGTAGATGTACGCGAGACCGCCCGACATGCCGGCCGCGAAGTTGCGCCCGGTCTCGCCGAGCACGACGACCGTGCCGCCCGTCATGTATTCGCAACCGTGGTCGCCCGTGCCTTCGACGACCGCCGTCGCGCCCGAGTTGCGCACGCAGAAGCGCTCGCCCGCCACGCCGCGGAAGAAGGCTTCGCCTTCGATCGCGCCGTACATCACCGTGTTGCCGCAGATGATGTTTTCCTCGGACTTGCCGCGGAAGTCGTTGGTCGGACGGATGATGATCCGGCCGCCCGACAGGCCCTTGCCGACGTAGTCGTTGCCGTCGCCGACGAGGTCGAGCGTCACGCCCTTCGCGAGGAACGCACCGAAGCTCTGGCCGGCCGTGCCCTTCAGCTGGATGTGCACCGCGTCGTCGGCCAGGCCGTCGTGGCCGTGCTTCTTCGCGATGATGCCCGACAACATCGCGCCGACCGTCCGGTTCACGTTGCGCACCGGCTGGATGAACGACACATGCTCGCCGTTCTCGATCGCGGCCTTCGCCTTTTCGATCAGCACGTGGTCGAGCGCGCGCTCGAGGCCGTGATCCTGCACGTCGACGTGACGCGGCGCGACGTCCTCGCACTCCTCCGGCTGGTAGAACACCCGCGAGAAATCGAGGCCCTTCGCCTTCCAGTGCTCGATGCCCTTGCGCGTATCGAGCAGGTCGGCGCGGCCGATCAGGTCGTCGAACTTCGCGATGCCGAGCTGCGCCATGATCTCGCGCACTTCCTCGGCGACGAAGAAGAAGTAGTTCACGACGTGCTCGGGCTGGCCCTTGAACTTCGCGCGCAGCACCGGATCCTGCGTCGCGACGCCCACCGGGCACGTGTTCAGGTGGCACTTGCGCATCATGATGCAGCCTTCGACGACGAGCGGCGCCGTCGCGAAGCCGAATTCGTCCGCGCCGAGCAGCGCGCCGATCACGACGTCGCGGCCCGTCTTCATCTGGCCGTCGGCCTGCACGCGGATGCGGCCGCGCAGGCGGTTCAGCACCAGCGTCTGCTGCGTTTCGGCGAGGCCGAGTTCCCACGGCGTGCCGGCGTGCTTGACCGACGACAGCGGCGACGCGCCCGTGCCGCCGTCATGGCCGGCGATCACGACGTGGTCGGCCTTCGCCTTCGCGACACCGGCCGCGACCGTGCCCACGCCTACTTCCGATACGAGCTTCACGGAGATGCTCGCGCTCGGGTTCACGTTCTTCAGGTCGTGGATCAGCTGCGCCAGATCCTCGATCGAGTAGATGTCGTGGTGCGGCGGCGGCGAGATCAGGCCGACGCCCGGCACCGAGTAACGCAGCTTGCCGATGTACTCGGACACCTTGTGACCCGGCAGCTGGCCGCCTTCGCCCGGCTTCGCGCCCTGCGCCATCTTGATCTGGATCTGGTCGGCCGACGCGAGGTACTCGGCGGTGACGCCGAAGCGGCCCGATGCGACCTGCTTGATCTTCGAGCGCAGCGAGTCGCCGTCCTTCAGCGGAATATCGCTGACGATCTCGTCGCCGATCACCGACTTCATCGTCTCGCCCGACTTGATCGGAATGCCGCGCAGTTCGTTGCGGTAACGCTTCTGGTCCTCGCCGCCTTCGCCGGTGTTCGACTTGCCGCCGATCCGGTTCATCGCGACCGCGAGCGTCGCGTGCGCTTCGGTGCTGATCGAACCGAGCGACATCGCGCCCGTCGCGAAGCGCTTGACGATCTCCTTCGCCGACTCGACGTCGTCGATCGGGATCGCCTTGGTCGGCTCGACCTTGAACTCGAACAGGCCGCGGAACGTCATGTGACGCTTGGTCTGGTCGTTGATCAGGTGCGCGTATTCCTTGTACGTCTGGTACGAGTTGCTGCGCGTCGCGTGCTGCAGCTTCGCGATCGAATCCGGCGTCCACATGTGGTCTTCGCCGCGCACGCGGTACGCGTACTCGCCGCCCGCGTCGAGCATGTCGCGCAGGACCGGGCTGTCGCCGAACGCGTCGCGGTGCAGGCGGATCGCTTCTTCCGCGACTTCGAACAGGCCGATGCCGCCGACCTTCGACGCCGTGCCCTTGAAGTACTTCTCAACGAGGTCGCTCGACAGGCCGAGCGCTTCGAAGATCTGCGCGCCGGTGTACGACATGTACGTCGAGATGCCCATCTTCGACATCACCTTCTGCAGGCCCTTGCCGACCGCCTTCGTGAAGTTGTAGACGGCCTTCTCCGGCGACAGGTCGCCCGGCAGGCCTTCCGCCATCTTCGCGAGCGTTTCCATCGCGAGGTACGGGTGCACGGCTTCCGCGCCATAGCCCGCGAGCAACGCGAAGTGATGCGTTTCACGTGCGGAGCCCGTCTCGACGACGAGGCCCGTGCTCGTACGCAGCCCTTGCTGGACGAGGTGCGTGTGGATCGCCGACGTGGCGAGCAGCGCGGGAATGGCGACATGCTCGGCGTCGGTCTTGCGGTCCGACACGATCAGCATGTTGTAGCCCGACTTCACCGCGTCGACGGCCTCCGCGCACAGCGACGCGAGGCGTGCCTCGATGCCTTCCTTGCCCCACGCCACGGGATAGCAGATGTTCAGTTCGTACGCGCTGAACTTGCCGCCCGTGTACTGGTCGATCGCGCGGATCTTCGCGATGTCCTTGAAGTCGAGCACCGGCTGCGACACTTCGAGACGCATCGGCGGGTTGATGTTGTTCGTGTCGAGCAGGTTTGGCTTCGGGCCGACGAACGACACGAGCGACATCACCATGTTCTCGCGGATCGGGTCGATCGGCGGGTTCGTGACCTGCGCGAACAGCTGCTTGAAGTAGTGATAGAGCGTCTTGTTCTTGTTCGACATCACCGCAAGCGGCGAGTCGTTGCCCATCGAGCCGACGGCTTCCTCGCCCTGCTGCGCCATCGGCGCCATCAGGAACTTCAGGTCTTCCTGCGTATAGCCGAACGCCTGCTGGCGGTCGAGCAGCGCGGCGCCCTGCGTGCGGCCGGCCGCGACGTCCTCGGCCTTCGGCTCGATCTCGTCGAGCTTGATGCGCACGGCGTCGATCCAGCTCTTGTACGGCTTCGCGTTCGCGAGGTTGTCCTTCAGTTCCTTGTCGTCGATGATGCGGCCGTGCTCCATGTCGATCAGGAACATCTTGCCCGGCTGCAGGCGCCACTTCTTGACGATCTTCGATTCGGGGATCGGCAGCGTGCCGGCTTCCGACGCCATGATGACGAGGTCGTCGTCGGTCACGATGTAGCGCGCCGGGCGCAGGCCGTTACGATCGAGCGTCGCGCCGATCTGGCGGCCGTCGGTGAACGCGATCGCGGCCGGGCCGTCCCACGGCTCCATCATCGCGGCGTGGTATTCGTAGAACGCGCGGCGGTTCTCGTCCATCAGCGTGTGCTGTTCCCACGCTTCCGGGATCATCATCATCACCGCGTGCACGAGCGGGTACCCGGCCATCACCAGCAGTTCGAGACAGTTGTCGAACGATGCGGTATCCGACTGGCCCGGGTAGATCAGCGGCCACAGCTTGGGGAGATCGTCGGCGAGCACGTGCGACGCGATCGCGCCGGTACGCGCGTTCAGCCAGTTCACGTTGCCCTTCACGGTGTTGATCTCGCCGTTGTGCGCGATCATCCGGTACGGGTGAGCCAGCTCCCACGCCGGGAACGTGTTGGTCGAGAAGCGCTGGTGCACGAGCGCGAGCGCCGACACGACGCGCGGGTCCTGCAGGTCGCGATAGTACACGCCGACCTGGCCCGCCAGCAGCAGCCCCTTGTAGACGACCGTGCGCGCCGACATCGACGGCACGAAGTATTCCTTGCCGTGCTTGAGCTTCAGCGCCTGGATGCGGTGGCTCGCCGTCTTGCGGATCACGTACAGCTTCCGCTCGAGCGCGTCCGTCACCATGATGTCCTTGCCGCGACCGATGAAGATCTGGCGGATCAGCGGCTCGCTCGCCTTGACCGTCGGCGAGATCGGCATCGCGTGGTCGACCGGCACGTCGCGCCAGCCCAGCACGACCTGGCCTTCGGCCTTCACCGTACGCTCGAGCTCCTGCTCGCACGCCAGACGCGACGCGTTCTCCTTCGGCAGGAAGATCATCCCGACCCCGTATTCGCCGGCCGGCGGCAGGTTCACGTCCTGCTTCGCCATTTCCTCGCGATAGAACGCGTCCGGAATCTGGATCAGGATGCCCGCGCCGTCGCCCATCAGCGGATCGGCGCCGACCGCGCCCCGGTGATCGAGGTTCTCGAGGATCTTCAGACCCTGCTGAATGATCTCGTGGCTCTTCTTGCCCTTGATGTGAGCGACGAAGCCGACGCCGCAGGCGTCGTGTTCGTTTTGCGGGTCGTACAGACCTTGTGCGGCGGGCACCGCGGCGAGCGGCTGCTGGTGGTCGTTCATGGGGACACCGTCGTAAAGGGGGCCTGGAGGCCGTTGAACCGTTTTCTTGTTGCCATCGATCCCGCTCCCGACGGGAGACGGCGCGGCCGACAGTGGTGGGCAAAGCTTCGCCCGGGCCACCGGAATTCGGAATATACGCGACGAATCAAGGGAATAGCAACAAAAACCGCTTGATAGAACCCCAATTAAACGAATGCCTTGATGTGGTGCCTATTTATTGGGGTCGTATCGTTTTGGTGCAAAAAGAAGCGGCGCCCGCAGCGCCGCTTCTGGCCCGCCTTTCCGGCCTTACTGCTGGATCGGCGGCGTGTTCTCGCGCACCTTTCTGGGGCGTCCGCGCGGCAACGGCGAAACGCGCCGGTTCGCGGTGCGCGCCGCCCACTCGCGGTAATTCTCGCCGCCGAGCACCCAGCCCTTCAGCGTCGCCTGCTGCAGCTGGTCGGCCTGCCGCTCGTCGAGCGGCTGCTCGCACAGCTCCTTGTACGCGCGCTGACGGTCGAACGGCGTGTTGCCGAGCGCCCAGTAGAGCGGATGGTCGGTGATCAGGCTGTCGACGGTGAGCCCGACGTGATGCCGGTAGCTCGACCACCGATAGGCCTCGGGCGTCGCGACGAGCTGCGAGCGCACCGGGCTCATCTCGACCACGCGGCTCGCGAGCAGGAAATAGCGCTCGCCTTCGATCACCGTCGCGCGATAGCGGCCTTCCCACAGGGTGCCGCGCCGCGAATAGCGCCGGTTGAAATGCGCGACGTAGCGACGGCCCACGGCCTGCATCGCCTTCGGCAGGCTGGCCTCGTCGCTCGGCGTCACGAGCAGTTGCACCTGGCGCGGCAGCAGCACGTAGGCATGCACCGACAGGTGATGATCGCGTGCGGCGGCCTTCAGGCAATCGATGAAGAGTTCGTAGTCCTGGTCGTCGACGAACGCGGGTTGCTGATCCAGGCCGCGCAGTATCACGTGCTGCGGCTGGTCGGGAACGTAGAGTCGTGCTAACCGTGCCATGCTGAATGTCCGTTTGAACGCGTTAGGAAATACCCGGAGGTCCGAAATTGCGCACCTGCGTAGAATGCCTGTCCCTGCGGCGCGCGTAAGCGTACGGTCGTGCGAATCCTAGGGAGAAAACTCTAACTTACGAGCTTGTTTGGTTTTAAACGCAGTCGTCATAATGAGCACGCCTTTGATCGGAGGAGACACAATGAAACGAAAACTGGCCATTACGGGGGCCGCAGCGCTCGCATTCACGTTCGCGGGCGGTACGGCACATGCACAATCCGCAGGTGATTTCTACGTCAGCACCGGCTGGCTGCACCTTTCGCCGCAGGACAGCAGCGATCCGCTGTTCGTCTACCGCGTAGGCGGCACGCCCATCAACCAATCAATTCCCAACACCGGCGCCGGCATCAACGATGCCGATACGCTGGGGCTCGCAGCGGGTTACTTCGTCACCGACCATATCTCCACCGAACTCGTGATGGGGATCCCGCCGAAGTTCGACATTACCGGCAAGGGTCAGTTCGAAAAGTTCGGCGTACTCGGCCGTGCGTACCAGTGGAGCCCCGCCGTGTTGCTTCGCTACCACTTCAACGACGCCAACGCGAAGTTCCGTCCGTATGTCGGCGTCGGCGCAACGTATATCTGGTTCACCGGCGCGAAGATCACGAACGGCGCGTTCGAGAACGGCGTGCTCGGCGGCCCGACCAGCGCCACGACCAGCAATCAGTGGGCCCCGGTGCTCAATGCCGGCTTCACGTACAACTTCACGAAGCACTGGTTCGCGGGTCTGTCGCTGTCGTACATCCCCGTCAGCGTGACCGCGACCTTCACGACGGCCCGCCGCACGCCGGTCGGTACGCTGACGGAAACGTCGAAGGCCCACATCTCGCTGAACCCGATCGTCACGTACCTGAACGTCGGCTACCGCTTCTAAGCGTAGTCGAATATTTGGGGAATGGTTAATCCTGCTGCAATTTGTAGCGGATTTTTCCTGGCGTAACGTCTCCACGATGCAAAACGCCCCGGCGGGAATCCCGTCGGGGCGTCGTTTTTTCGCGTCAGGCACGCTCCGGGCGAGAGTTTTACCGGACGCCGCGGGAGCCGCGGCCGTCAGACGACGTCGATGTCGTCCAGCGCATCGGGCGCGATCAGGTCGATGCGGTCCGTGCAGACGGCATCGACGCCCCAGCGCGCGAGTTCGCGCGCCCGTTCGAGGTCGTTCACCGTGTAAACCAGGATGCGCAGCCCGGCGGCCTTGATCGCGCGCACGAGCGGTTCGTCGAGCCGGCTGTGGTCTGCATGCAACGATACGCAGCCGAGCGCGTCGACAACCTGCGCATGCCAGTCGGCCGGCACGACTTCGTAGAGCATCCCGCGCGGCAGCGCCGGCACGCTCGCGCGCGCCTGCTGCAGTGCGTCGAACGAGAACGACGACAGCAGCGGCGCCATGGCGGCATCGCGCCAGTACGCGGCTGCGTCGGCCGCCACGCGCTGCCCGGTTTCACGCTCGCGCCCCGGGCACGGCTTGATCTCGACGTTCGCGGCCAGCCCGTGCGCGATGCAGCGCGCCGCCGCAGCCTCGAGCGTGGGCATCCGTTCGCCCGCGAAGCGCGCATCGCGCCACGCGCCCGCGTCGAGCGCGGCCAGCGCCGCATAACGCATGCCCGCCGCGGCTCCGTGGCCGTTCGACGTCCGGTCGACCGTGTCGTCGTGCAGCAGGAACGTCACGTCGTCGGCCGACAGCTTCGCGTCGAACTCGACCATCCGGTGACCGCGCCGCGCGCCCTCGTCGAGCGCGGCAAGCGTGTTCTCCGGCGCGAGCGTGCCGCCGCCGCGATGGGCGACGACGCGCGGAAAGGGCCAGTCGGTGCGGATCGTCATCGTCGGTCTCCCGGCAGTCGGACGGTTTCAGCCGGCACGCTTGCCGGTTTCGGGATCGAAGAAATGCAGCCGGTGCGCGGGCAGCGCCGCCGCCAGCGCCGTGCCGCGCGCGGGGCGGTCCGCGTGCGGCAGGCGCACCGCAACGTCGTGATTGCCCCAGCGGCCGTGCGCGAGATTGTCCGCGCCGAGCAGCTCGCACGAATCCACCGGTAGCATCGCCTGCGCGACGCCCGGCTGCGGCGTCATGTGTTCGGGGCGTACGCCGAGCACCCAGTCGCGCCCGGCGGCGATTTCGCGGCCGATGCCCGGCGCGCCGGCGACCGGCAGCGCGGGGCCGCCGCCCGCGACCGTGAAGGTCGCGCCGTCTTCCGACAGCCGGCCGTGCATCAGGTTCATCGCCGGCGAGCCGATGAAGCCCGCGACGAACACCGTGGCGGGCTTCTCGTACACGTCGACCGGCGCGCCGATCTGCTCCGCGTAACCGCGGTTCATCACGATCACGCGCTGCGCGAGCGTCATCGCCTCGATCTGGTCGTGCGTCACGTACACGCTCGTCGTCGCGAGCCGCGCGTGCAGCCGCTGGATCTCGAGCCGCATCTGCACGCGCAGCTTCGCGTCGAGGTTCGACAACGGCTCGTCGAACAGGAACACCGCCGGCTCGCGCACGATCGCGCGCCCCATCGCGACGCGCTGCCGCTGGCCGCCCGACAATTCGCGCGGCCGCCGCGCGAGCAGCGGCTCGAGCTCGAGGATCTTCGCGGCCGCGGCCACCCGCGAATCGATCGTCGCGCGCTCGATGCCGCGAATCTTCAGCCCGTAGCCCATGTTCTGCGCGACCGTCATGTGCGGGTACAGCGCATAGTTCTGGAACACCATCGCGATGTCGCGATCCTTCGGCTCCAGCGTGTTGACGACCCGGTCGCCGATCGCGATCTCGCCGTCCGTCACGGACTCGAGCCCCGCGATCATCCGCAGCAACGTCGACTTGCCGCAGCCCGACGGGCCGACCAGCACGATGAATTCGCCGTCGGCGATCTCCACGTCGATGCCATGCAGCACGTGCTGCTTGCCGTCGTAGGATTTCCTGACGCCCTTCAAGCTTAGCGCAGCCATACCTGGTCCTTCTCCCGGTTACCGTCGGTCGTTCATTTCTCGGAATCGACGAGGCCGCGCACGAACCAGCGCTGCATCGCCAGCACGACGAAGAGCGGCGGGATCATCGCCAGCAGCGTCGCCGCCATCACGTATTGCCATTCGGTCGCGGCGTCGCCGCTCGCAATCATTGTCTTGATGCCGACGACCGCCGTCGACAGCGACGCTTCCGTCGTGATCAGGATCGGCCACAGATACTGGTTCCAGCCGTAGATGAACGTGATCACGAACAGCGCAGCGATGCTCGTCTTCGACAGCGGCAGCACGACGTCCCAGAAGAAGCGCAGCGGCCCCGCGCCGTCGATGCGCGCCGCATCCATCAGCTCGTCGGGCAGCGTCATGAAGAACTGACGGAACAGGAACGTCGCGGTCGCCGATGCGATCAGCGGCATCGTGAGCCCGGCATAGGTATTCGTCAGATGCAGCGTCGACACGACCTGCACGGTCGGGAAGATCCGCACTTCCACCGGCAGCATCAGCGTGACGAAGATCAGCCAGAACGCCGTGTTGCGAAAGGGGAAGCGGAAATAGACGATCGCGTACGCGGACAGGATCGACACCGCGATCTTGCCGACCGCGATCCCGAGCGCCATCGCGAAGCTGTTCACCAGCAGGCGGCCGAACGGCGCCGTCGTGCCGCCGCTGCCGTGCCCCCAGATGTACGCGACGTTCTCGAACAGGTGCGTGCTCGGCACGAGCGACAGCGGCACCGTGAACACTTCCTGCGCGTTCATCGTCGCCGCGCAGAACGCGACGTAGACGGGAAACACGATCAGCACGACGCCGGCGATCAGCACCGCGTGGCAGAACAGGTCGAAGCCCTTGCGATTTTCGATCATGCGTATTGCACCCTGCGTTCGACGAAGCGGAACTGGATCACCGTGAGCCCCACGACGATGATCATCAGCACGACCGACTGCGCGCCCGAACTGCCGATGTCGAGCCCCTGGAAGCCTTCCGCGAAGATCTTGTAGATCAGCGTCTTGGTGCTCTGCGCCGGGCCGCCGCCGGTGGCCGCGTCGATCACCGGGAAGGTGTCGAAGAACGCGTAGACGAGGTTCACGACCAGCAGGAAGAAACTCGTCGGCGACAGCAGCGGCAGCACGATGTTGAAGAAGCGCCGCACCGGCCCCGCGCCGTCGATCGCCGCCGCCTCGATCAGCGAGCGCGGGATCGCCTGCAGCCCCGCGTAGAAGAACAGGAAGTTGTAGCTCACCTGCTTCCATACCGACGCCAGCACGACGAGAAACATCGCCTGGCCGCCGTTCAGCGCGTGGTTCCACACGATGCCGCCCTTCGCGAGCGCATACGTGATCAGGCCGATGCTCGGGTTGAACAGGAATGCCCACAGCACGGCCGCGATCGTCGGTGCGACCGCGTACGGCCAGATCAGCAGCGTGCGGTACACGCGCGCGCCGCGGATCACGCGGTCGGCGCAGGCGGCGAGCAGCAGCGACACGACGAGCCCGCTCACCGTGACGAGCGAACTGAACACGAGCGTCGTGCGGAACGAATCGAGATACAGCGGATCGGCGAACAGGTGCATGAAGTTCGCGAAGCCGACGAATTCGCTCGACGTGCCGAACGCGTCCTGCATCTGCGTGGACTGCCACAGCGCGACGCCGGCCGGCCACAGGAAGAACACGGCGGTGATCGCGAGCTGCGGCGCGATCAGCAGGTACGGCACCGGGCTCGTACCGAAACGGGAACGGGATTGCATCGCGGGTGTCCGGTCAGGCGAAACGGAAGGGAAGCCGCGCCGCCGGACGGCACGCGCTGACGCGCGGCGCCGCCGGCGGCACGAACGCGATGCGTGCTCAGCCGCCCGACTTCTCGAAGCGGCGCAGCAGTTCGTCGCCGCGCGAGGCGGCCGAATCGAGCGCGTCCTTCGGCGACTTCTTCTGCGCCCAGACCTGTTCGAACTCCTCGTCGACGACCGTGCGGATCTGCGGCATGTTGCCCAGCCGCAGCCCCTTCGTGTACGGCAGCGGCGGCTTGTTCAGCATCTGCTTGATCGCGGTTTCGGCGCTCGGGTTCTTCGCGTAGAAGCCCTGCTGGCGCGTCAGGTCGTACGCGGCGGTCGTGACCGGCAGGTAGCCGGTGTCCTGATGCCACTTCGCGGCGACGGCAGGCGTTGCCAGGTACGCGAGGAATTTCGCGACGCCCTTGTAGGTCGCCGGATCCTTGCCGGCCAGCACCCACAGGCTCGCGCCACCGATGATCGCGTTCTGCGGCGCGCCCTTCACGTTCGCGTCGTACGGCATCATCCCCGTGCCGTAGCTGAACTTCGCGAATTTCTGCACGTTCGCGAGCGCCCCCGACGACGTCGTCAGGATCCCGCAGTCGCCGCTGTAGAACTTCGCCGACGCTTCATCCTTGCGGCCCGCGTACGTGAACGTGCCGTCCTTCGCCATCTCCTGCAGGAACGCGACATGCGCGATCTGCTGCGGCTTGTTGAACTCCAGCACGGCGTCCGTACCGTCGAAGCCGTTGTTGCGGCTCGCGAACGGCAGCCCATGCCATGCGCTGTAGTTTTCGAGCTGGATCCAGCCCTGCCAACCGGTCGTGAAGCCGCAGGCCATCCCCGACTTGCGCAGCTTCTCGGCATCGGCCTTCACGTCGGCCCACGTCTTCGGCGGCTGGTTCGGATCGAGGCCTGCCTTCTTGAACGCGTCCTTGTTGTAGTACAGCACCGGCGTCGAGCTGTTGAACGGCATCGAGACCAGGTGGCCCGTCTTCGCGTCGCTGTAGTAGCTCGCGATGGTCGGCACGAACGCCTTTTCGTCGAGCGTCACGCCGGCCTGCTTGAACACGTCGTGGACCGGCACGACCGCCTTCTTCGCCTGCATCATCGTCGCCGTGCCGACTTCATACACCTGCAGGATCGCCGGCGCGTTGCCGCTGCGATAGGCCGCGATGCCGGCCGCGAGCGCCTGGTCGTAGGTGCCCTTGAAGACGGGCACGATCTTGTAGTCGCTTTGCGACGCGTTGAACTGATCGGCGATCGCATTGACCCGCTCGCCGAGCGCGGCCTCCATCGCATGCCAGAACTGGATTTCCGTCGCGGCGAGCGCGACGTGCTGCACCCCGAACATCAGCGCGCCACCGAGCGCGATCGACCGGACCAGTGTCCCCGCAGGCTTCTTCTTCATCGACCTCTCCTATGAAAACGTTACCAACAGCGTGTGCAACATCCCCGTCGCCATTGAACCGGCGAAGTCTAGTGATCGTTTGTGACAGTCAGTTGTCGTTGATGACGAACAGGCGCTGGTATTCCTTCAGCGCGAAGCGGTCGGTCATGCCGGCGATGTAGTGCGCGACGAGACGCGGCTGCTGCGCCGTGTCGTCGGACTGGTACGGCGGCGGCAGCAGACGCGGATCCTCGATGAACGCGTCGAACAACCCCGTGACGACGCGTTGCGCCTTGCTCGCCATGCGCATCACCTTGTAGTGGCGATACAGGTTCTTGAAGAGGAAGCGCTTGAGGGCCGCTGCCTGCGCGGCAACCTCGGGGCTGTGCGACACGAGCGGCGGTGCGTCGCGCACGTCGTCGAGCGAGGCGGGCGCGGCGCGCACGAGATTGCGCGTCGTCTCGTCGATCAGGTCGACGATCAGCGTGTTGATGATCCGGCGCACCGTCTCGTGCACGAGACGGCGGCCTTCGAGGTGCGGGAATTCGGCGAGCGCCGCTTCGTAGTGACGCTGCCACAGCTCGACTTCCGCGAGCTGTTCGATCGTGATCAGGCCGGAGCGCAGGCCGTCGTCGACGTCGTGGTTGTTGTAGGCGATTTCGTCCGCGATGTTCGCGAGCTGCGCTTCGAGCGACGGCTGGCGGCCCTGCAGGAAGCGCTCGCCGAGCGCGCCGAGCTTGCGCGCATTCTCGCGCGAGCAGTGCTTCAGAATGCCTTCGCGCGTCTCGAAGCACAGGTTCAATCCGTTGAACGCGCCGTAGTGCTCCTCGAGCTCGTCGACCACGGCGAGGCTCTGCAGGTTGTGCTCGAAGCCGCCGTGCTCGCGCATGCACGCATTCAGCGCGTCCTGCCCGGCATGGCCGAACGGCGTATGGCCGAGATCGTGCGCGAGCGAGATCGCTTCGACGAGATCCTCGTTCAGGCGCAGGTTGCGCGCGACCGAGCGCGCGATCTGCGCGACTTCGAGGCTGTGCGTGAGGCGTGTGCGGAACAGGTCGCCTTCGTGATTGACGAAGACCTGCGTCTTGTATTCGAGCCGGCGAAACGCGGTCGAATGGACGATGCGGTCGCGATCGCGCTGGAATTCGGTGCGCGCCGCCGGCGGGGTTTCCGGATGGCGGCGGCCGCGAGACTGCGACGCGTGCGCGGCATACGGAGCGAGATGGGCTTCCAGCGCCGCCAGCGTCGGCGGCTCGGCCACCGGCGCGGTGGATGCGCGGCCGGCTTCGGGCAGTGTGCTGCTGGATGTCTCGCTCACGTCTCCTCCATGTCAGGGGCGCCGGGGCATCCGGGTCGCCGTTAGCGCGTCGTCTGCGCCAGTGTAGCGAATACCGCTTCGTCCGGCGCCTGCGTGATCAGCGTATCGCCGAATCGCTTCAGCAGGATGAACTTGATCGCGCCGGCCTCGGCCTTCTTGTCGACGCGCATCAGATCCATGTAGCGCGCGTCGCCGAGCGCGGGCCCGCGGGTCGGCAGATGCGCGGCCGCGATCACCGCATCGAGGCGCTGCCGCGACGCTTCGTCGAAGAGACCGAGCCGCACCGACAGGTCGCCGGCCATCACCATCCCGCAGCCGACCGCCTCGCCGTGCAGCCATTCGCCGTAGCCGAGCCCGGCCTCGATCGCATGGCCGAACGTGTGGCCGAAATTCAGGATCGCGCGCAGGCCGCCTTCGCGCTCGTCGGCCGCGACGACGCTCGCCTTGATCTCGCACGAACGCTTCACCGCATGCGCGAGCGCAGCCGGCTCGCGACGGTTCAGCGCATCGACGTTCGCCTCGATCCAGTCGAAGAATTCGGCATCGGCGATCGCGCCCGTCTTGATGACTTCGGCGACGCCCGCCGCCAGTTCGCGATCGGGCAGCGTCGTCAGCGCGCCGATGTCCGCGATCACGGCCTGCGGCTGGTAGAACGCGCCGATCATGTTCTTGCCGAGCGGGTGATTGATGCCCGTCTTGCCGCCGACCGACGAATCGACCTGCGACAGCAATGTGGTCGGTACCTGGATGAACGGCACGCCGCGCATGTAGCACGCGGCGGCAAAGCCCGTCATGTCGCCGACCACGCCGCCGCCGAGCGCGACGAGCGTCGTCTTGCGATCCGCGTGATCCGTGAGCAGACCGTCGAAGATCAGGTTCAGCGTTTCCCAGTTCTTGTACGCCTCGCCGTCCGGCAGCACCACCGTCGACACGCGCTTGCCGAGCGGCGCGAGCGCCGCGCGCAGCGCGTCGCCGTAGAGCGGATCGACCGTCGTGTTCGTGACGATCGTGACGGACGAACCCTTGATGTGGGGAGCGAACAGCTCGGTGCGGCCAATCAGGCCGGCGCCAATATGAATCGGATAGGCGCGGTCGCCCAGGTCGACGTTGACGGTAATCATGCTTGTAGCGGCTTGGCGATGACGCCGGCCAGTTCGAGTTGCATCAGCACCATGTTGACGAGACCGTTGACTGATGGACGGCCGGTCTCGATGACGAAATCCGCGCATTCGCGGTACAGCGGGTCGCGCACTTCGTACAGCGCTTCGAGACGCCCCTTCGGATCTTCCGTCTGCAACAGCGGGCGGTTCTTGTCCTTGCGCGTGCGCAGCCACAGATCGTGCGGATTGGCGCGCAGGTAGACGACGATGCCGTTGGTTTTCAGGCTGTCGCGATTTTCCGGGCGCAACACCGCGCCGCCGCCCGTCGCGAGCACGATGTTCTCGCGCTGCGCGAGATCGGCGATTACCTGCGTTTCGCGATCGCGAAACCCGGCCTCGCCCTCCAGCTCGAAGATCACCGGAATGCGCGCGCCCGTACGGGCCTCGATTTCGTGGTCGGAGTCGAAGAACGTCCTGTCGAGACGACGCGCGACCGCACGGCCCACGGTGGTCTTACCCGCTCCCATAAGGCCGACGAAAAATACGTTTGCATGTGGGTCCCGCGCTTGCAACGGCTTCCTCTGCTTCAATCTTGCTGGTGTGTGGCGCAGCTTACTGGCAAAGCGGCTGCCTTGTCGAGCCTGCGCCGGCGGCTTCCGGCCCCGTTTTCTCGGCGCCTACGTCGCTCGTGTCGGGTGCACTGCAACGCGCATCGACAACGGTCGGCGTGATGAAGACGACCAGTTCGTTGCGCTGGTCGCGCTGCGCGCGGTGCCGGAAAAGCGCGCCCAGAAACGGTATTTTGCCCAAGAGCGGCACGCCCGTCACATCGTTCCGGTTCAGTTGTTCATAGATGCCGCCGATCGCGACCGTCCCGCCATTCTCGACCTCGACGCGCGTCTGCACATGCTTCGTATGGATGGCGGGGCCGGCCGCGGTCGGCTCGCCGACGCTGTCCTTGGTTACGTCCAGATCGAGCACCACGCGCCCGTCCGGCGTGATCTGCGGCTCGACCTCCAGCTTGAGCGTCGCGCGACGGAACTGCACACCGCTCATGCCATTGCCGACCTTCGCCTGGTACGGCAGCTCGGAACCCTGTTCGACGATGGCCTTGACGCGGTCGGCCGTCACCACCCGTGGACGCGAAACGATCTGGCCCCGCCCCTGCGCCTCGAGCGCACTCAGCTCGATATCGAGTACGCGGCTGAGCGGCGCGGCGAACAGCGTGAAGCCGGCGGTCGCCGCGTCGAAACCGCCGAGCGGCCGCCCGGCGAGATCCAGTGCATTGCGCGCGTCCGCCGTGAATGACGCGCCCTCGGCCGACGACGGTCGCCCCTGCGCGCGCAGCGCGACGCGTGCGCCAAGGTTGCGCGAGAAACCCTGCTCGCCCTCGACGATGCGGGCCTCGATGCGGACCTGCCGCGATGGCCGGTCGATCGCGTCGATCAGACCCGCGATCTGGCTGATGCGCGGCGCGAGATCGGTCACGAACAGCAGATTCGTGCGCGGATCGGCCGCCGCGGCGCCGCGCTTCGACAGCAGGCGCTGGCCGGTCGCGCCGGCCAGCAGCCGTTGCACGTCCTGCGCGCGCGGATAGTGCAGCGCGAACGTACGGCTCGCGAGCGGCTCCAGATCGGCGGCCCGCGCATGCATTTCGAAGCGCTCGCGTTCGCGCGCAGCCAATTCGGCTGCCGGTGTAACCCAGATCACGTTGCCGCGGCGGGACATCGCGAGCCCGTGCGTGTCGAGCAGCGTGTCGAACGCTTCGCGCCAGCGGACATTGTTCAGACGTAACGTCACCGTGCCGCGTACCTGCTCGCCGACGACGATATTGAGCCCCGTGAACCGCGCGATCGCATCGAACGCCGCCGCGAGCCCGGCGCCGTGCAGATTCAACGAGATCCGCCGCGCGTCGTCCGCATCGCCGGGTTGCCGCGCCGCGGCATCGCTCATCCGGACCGGCGGCGCCAGCGGGATCGGCGGCCCCTCCAGCGTGAGGGCCGGCGCGGCGGTTTCCGTCTGCAGCGCCGCACGCGCCGGCTGATCGAACGGCGATGGGCCGGCGTCCTCCGCTACGGCGCTGTCCACGCCGTCAGCCACGCGCAGCGGCTGCGGCAAACCCGGCGCCGACACATCCGTCGACCCGGCCGGCCACACCGCCGGCAGCGGCGGCAACGACGCGCTTGCGTCAGCCGCCGTCACGCCGGCCCAGATGATAAACACCCAATAGCCGTGTTTCGTCATGGCCGGCCTCCGTCGTCCAGGACGAGCCGCTGCGAGCCGTCCACCGTCGCGAGCGTCACGGCGGCGCGATCGACGCGCACCACGCGCGCGGCCCCCAGCACCTCGCCAGGTGCAACGGCCGTGAACGCGCCGTCGCCGTCGTCGAACAACGCGAGACCGGTACGCGCATCGCGAATCGTGCCGGCAAGGCGGGCCGCGCGCCCCGCTGCTTCGGTCGGGCCAGCCTCGCCGAACGGATCGGCGTCGGACGCAGCGGCACGAACCGGCGTGTTGGCGGCCGCGGCCGCCGCGGTCGTTGTCACCGGCAGCGCCGGAAACACGTCGACGGACATATCCACCCGCGCCGCCGACATGCCACGCTCGATACGCAGCGCCGACGGTACGGCCAACACCGGGAAGCGCGCCAGCCCGCCGACCATCTGCTCCAGCGCGCGCAAACCGCCATCCGCGACGAGGTGCACGGTGCGCCGGTCGTCCGGTGCCGCGCCATCGGCGCGCTGCGGCTCGATCGACACGCCGTGCAGCCCGCTCGACGCAGCGAGATCGGCCAGTTCCAGCATCAGCGCTGCCCATTCCGGCGCATGCGGCAAGCGCTCGTCGCGCGCCGACGCACGATGTCCGTCGCGCCGTTGTCCGGCGGAGGCAAGCACGCGTTGCGCATCGGCCGCACGCGCCTGCGCCGCGGCGAGCAACGCGCGGCTGTGTGCCAGCCCGCTCCAGTCGGCCGCATTCGCCAGATGAATGCCGCCTGCCAGCACGGCAACGAATGCCAGCACGCAACCCGCGGCATGCATGGCCGCCGGCGACACGCGCGGCATGCGGTCCAGCCCCGCGCCTGCGCGCGGCGCCGGCCAATGCACGAGCGCCGTCATGCACCACCTCCCGACACCGTCCGCGACGACATCGCGTCGTGCCAGCGCAACTGCACCGAGAACCGGAACGGCATCCCGGCCGCGGAAGCCGGCGCATCCGAGACAGGCTTCAACGTCTCGATATCGATCCGCCAGTCGCGCTGCTCGCGCGCCATCGCGGCAAGCCACCGCGCAGCCGCCCGGTAACTCGCGGCGCGCGCATCGAGCGCGGCGCCGGTCGTCGTCATGCGCAACGCGTCGAGCCGGATATGATCGGCGCGCACTTGCTTCAGGGTCGCCAGCAACCCTGCCACGCGCCGGTAAGGCGCGGCCAGCGCCGCCGCCTGCGCGTCGCGCCGCTCGATCGTAGCGGCGGCATTGGCGGCGCGCGTCGCAGCAGCCACCTGTGGCTGCGACTGCCGCAGCCGTGCCTCCACGCCGGCGCGCTCTGCGTCCACCCGCCACCGCGACAACACGGCAGCGCCCGTCCACAGGCCGGCGCCGAGCACGCCGAGCAGAATCGCCACACCGCACTGCGCGACCCGGCGACGCCGCAATGCCTGCGCCAATCGCTCGCGATACGGCAGCAGGTTGAAGTCGCCGAATACCGCCCGTACCGCCTCCTCGGCCGCCTCCGCCGCGCCCCCGTTTGCCGCCACGTGACCGGCGATCATTCCCACACCCCGCGCAACGCCAGCCCGAATGCGACCGCAAACGCCGGGCCGCCCGGCATGCCGGCGCGCGCGCACGGCTGGCCGTCCCAGCCCGTGCAGTCGAACGGGACCACCGCCGTGCCGAGCACATCGCCAATCTCGGCGATGGACGTATCGAAGCGCGCGATACATCGCTCGTCCCCGGCGACGAGTACGCAACGCACGGCGCCGAGTACGCGCCGGCGCAACGCATCGGGCAGTGCCTCCGGCAACGTGCCGGACAGTGTGAGCACCGGGACGATCGACGGGCCGTCGATTCGCCAGCCGCGCATGCCCGCGTCGCAGAACCAGAGCACGGCGTAGGCGCCCTGCGCGTCGAGTTCGAACTGCGCGGCATAGCGCAGCGCGCGCAGCACGGCGGCCGACTCGCCGTCGATCACCGTCAGGTCGATACCGGCCTGGGCGGCCACGTCGATCCGCCGCTCGAGCAGCGCCAGCGGCGCCACCGCCACCGCGATCTCGCCGGACCGCGCGCCGCCGTAGTGCCGCCAGTCGAACGCGAGACTGTCCGGCGCCAGCCCCGAGATGCGTTCGGCCGCCTGCCGCGCGGCGTCCGGAATGTCGCCGCGCCCGGCCAGATCGAGCGTCGCGGTACGCATCTCGTCGTCGTGCAGCGCCATCACGCCGCGCGCGTCGCACCGAACATCCGACGCCGACAGCCGCGACACGGCTGCCGCCAGCGACCGCGCGACCGCCGCCCACCTCGCGTCTTCCGGCCCGCCCGCCAAGCCGACCGGTTCCCGCTCGAGCCCCTCGACGCGCACATCCGCGTCCCTGCCGCGCCGGCTCAGCACGGCCACCCTCACTTCGTGCGCACCGACGTCGATTCCCGTCGACCGGTGCCTGCCCTGTGCAAACCGCGCCACCCATCGTCCTGCCATCCCAGCCTCCCGAGATCGTCGCGGCCCACGCCGCGTTTCCGAGACCTGATTCTGTAAAGCGACGCACGCGGCCGACAGTCGGCCAAACGGCCAGCATCCGCTCGCGGCGGCCCTGCACGGACTATGCTGACGGCACGCCGACCCGCGGCTTTCCGACGGGCGGCTCCTGCGTCAGGACCGGTCTTACCGGGCAGCTATAATCGCGGGACTGTTTTCCGGTATGCCTATGCAATCCACGACTCCTACGTCCCCGCCTCCCGCCCCGGAGCCGAAGAAGCGGCCCTGGTGGCAAAAAGTCCTGCTCGGCTTCGCCGCGATGTGCGTGGCCGTCGTCGTGGCCGGCGGCCTCGTGCTCGGCTACGCGCTCGTCGTGGCGTGGCCGAACATGCCGTCGCTCGACGCGCTGACCGACTATCGGCCGAAGGTGCCGCTGCGCATCTATACGTCCGATCACGTGCTGATCGGCGAATTCGGCGAGGAGCGCCGCGACGTCGTCCATTTCAAGGACGTACCCGACTCGCTGAAGAAGGCGATCCTCGCGATCGAGGACGCGCGCTTCTACGATCACGGCGGCGTCGACCTCACCGGCATCATCCGCGCGGGCTTCGTCGCGCTGACGAACGGCCACGCGTCGCAGGGCGCGAGCACGATCACGATGCAGGTCGCGCGCAACTTCTTCCTGTCGAGCGAGAAGACCTATACGCGCAAGATCTACGAGATGCTGCTCGCGTACCGGATCGAGCGCGCGCTGACGAAGGATCAGATTCTCGAGGTCTACATGAATCAGATCTATCTCGGCCAGCGCGCGTACGGCTTCGCGAGCGCGGCGCGGGTCTATTTCGGCAAGGACCTGAAGGACATCACGCTCGCGGAAGCCGCGATGCTCGCGGGGCTGCCGAAGGCGCCGTCCGCGTACAACCCGGTCGTGAACCCGAAACGCGCGAAGGTGCGCCAGGAATACATCCTGCAGCGGATGCTCGAGCTGAACTTCATCACGCGCGAACAGTACGACGAAGCCGCCGCGCAGCCGCTCGTCGTCAAGGGTCCGGGCCGCGATTTCAGCGTGCACGCCGAGTACGTCGCCGAAATGGTCAGACAGATGATGTACGCGCAGTATCGCGAGGAAACCTACACGCGCGGCTTCAACGTCGTCACGACGATCGATTCCGCGGACCAGCAGGTCGCGTACACCGCGCTGCGCAAGGGCATCATGGATTACGAGCGCCGCCACGGCTATCGTGGGCCGGAAGGCTTCATCGAGCTGCCGGCCGGCGCCGACGATCGCGAACAGGCGATCGACGACGCACTGCTCGAGCATCCCGACAACGGCGAGCTGATCGCCGCGGTCGTGACGGCCGCGAGCCCGCGCCAGATCACGGTTGCGTTCATCGACGGCAGCAATGCGACGATCGAAGGCGACAACCTGCGCTTCGCGTCGGGTGCGCTGTCCGCCAACGCGCAGCCGAACCGCCGCATCCGCCCCGGCGCGATCGTGCGCGTCGTGAAGAACGACGCCGGCAAATGGTCGATCACGCAGTTGCCGCAGGTCGAAGGCGCGTTCCTGTCGATCGTCCCGCAGGATGGAGCGATCCGCTCGCTGGTCGGCGGCTTCGACTACAACAAGAACAAGTTCAACCACGTCACGCAGGCGTGGCGGCAGCCGGGTTCGTCGTTCAAGCCATTCATCTACTCGGCGTCGCTCGACAAGGGCCTCGGGCCGGCTACCGTGATCAACGACGGCCCGCTGTATTTCAGCGCCGCGGAAACCGGCGGCCAGCCGTGGGAGCCGAAGAACTACGGCGGCGGCTTCGAGGGCCCGATGTCGATGCGCACCGCGCTGCAGCGCTCGCGCAACCTCGTGTCGATCCGGATCCTGAACCACATCGGTACGAAATACGCGCAGCAATACATCACGCGCTTCGGCTTCGATGCCGACCGCCATCCGGCCTACCTGCCGATGGCACTCGGCGCCGGCCAGGTCACGCCGCTGCAGATGGCGGGCGCGTATTCGGTCTTCGCGAACGGCGGCTATCGCGTCAACCCGTACCTGATCGCCGAAGTCACCGATCCGAACGGCGCGATCGTCGCGCGCGCGCAGCCGCTCGTCGCCGAGCAGAACGCGCCGCGCGCGATCGACGCGCGCAACGCCTACGTGATGAACAGCCTGCTGCAGAGCGTTGCACAGCGCGGCACGGGCGCGCGAACCAACGTGCTGAAGCGCACCGATCTCGCGGGCAAGACCGGCACGACGAACGATTCGCACGACGCGTGGTTCGCCGGCTACCAGCACACCCTCGCCGCGATCGCGTGGATCGGCTACGACAATCCGCGCAGCCTCGGCGATCGCGAAACCGGCGGCGGCCTGTCGCTGCCGGTCTGGATCGACTACATGGGCGCCGCGCTGAAGGGCGTGCCGGAGTTCAAGCCGACGGCGCCTGACGGCGTCGAATCGCTCGGCGGCGAACTGTACTTCACCGAGTTCACGCCCGGCCACGGCTTCGTGTCGACGGTCGGCGTGCCGCAGGCGCCGGCCGCGCAGAACGTAGACGAGGCCGTGCCGCACGTCGACGAGCAGGAAAAGCAGGACATCATGAACCTGTTCCGCGGTCACTGACCCGCGGCCCGCCCATGAAAAAAGCGCCCCGCGGGGCGCTTTTTTCATGGGCACGGCGTTCGGGGCGCAGCCCCGGCCGTCACGCGCTGAACGTGATCGGCAGACCGGCCTGCTGGGTCGCATACTCGGTGAGCGCCGAGAAGAACTCGGTGCCCGTGCGCGTATCGCGCCATGCGCCGTCGATGAAACGGTAGTGGAATCCGCCGGCCTTCGCGGCGATCCACACTTCCTTCATCGGCGGCTGCAGGTTGACGATGATCTTCGAGCCGTTCTCGAACGTCAGCGTCAGCACGCTGCCGTTGCGCTCCAGATCGATGTCGTGATCGCCGTCGTTCGCAGCGTCCACGGTACGCTCGACGGCCGCCAGCACTGCCTCTGCACGGGCCAGGTATTCAGTATCGGACATGCTAAACTCTATCGGTTAAATTGTTCAGGAACGATCATGCGAGTCGTTTTCCGGATGAGCGCGATTGTAGCGGCTTTGGCGATTCTTGCCGGCTGCGGTCAAAGCGGCGCGCTCTATCTGCCCACCGTGCCTCCGATGCCCAAGCCGATCCAGCAGCAGGACACGCCGCCGTCGGACGTGAAACCGACCGACGAAAACGCGTCGTCCGACGAGTCGCCCGACACGTCCGGCTCGCCGCTCACGCTGTCGCCCGAGCTGTCGAGCAGTGCATCGACCATGCCCGCCCCGGCGTCGGGCCCGGCCGCCACGAAGTAACGACGCGATGCCGCCCGCGCGGCGCTCGAAACAAGGCGATGACTTCCCGGTCATCGCCTTTTGTTTTTCGGGGCCGCCCCGTCACGCGCGCACGCGCCGCCATCCCCACGCAACCAGCCGCCAACCGAGCAGCGCGGCGACGATCGCCGCGTAGAGCTTCGGCTGCGCGAGATCGTGCTTGCCGGCCCGCATCCACCAGAAGTGCAGCACGCCGAACAGCGCGATCGCGTAGATCGCGCTGTGCAGCGTCGCCCAGTGGCGACCGAGCCTGCGCACCATCGCGCGCGGCGACGTCGCGGCAAGCGGAATCAGCAGCACGAACGCCGCGAAGCCGACCGTGATGAACGGGCGCTTGCCGACGTCCTTCAGGATCGCGACGACGTCGAACCATTTGTCGAACCACAGGTAGGTCGTGAAATGCAGCGTCGCGTAAAAGAACGCGAATAACCCGATCATCCGGCGAAAGCGCAGCAGCGGCGCGAAACCCGTCATGCGCCTCACCGGCGTGACGGCAAGCGTGATGCACAGCAGGACGAGCGTCCACAGGCCCGTCGAGCGCGTGATGAATTCGATCGGGTTCGCGCCGAGCCGGTCGGTGAGCCCGAACAGCACGATGCGCGCGAACGGATAGAGGCCCGCCGCGAACACCAGCACCTTGGCCGGTGCGAGCCAGCGCGGCGCGGCGGAACGAATCGCACCGGCCCGCGCCGCGCGCGCGGCCGGCCCGGCGCCCGCGGCGCGCGCGGGCGTGAGCGTCGAAGGAGGCATGTCGTTTCTCACGGTCACGCTCAGAAATTCTTCTTCAGGTCCATGCCCTGATACATCGATGCGACCAGATCGCCGTAGCCGTTGAACATCAGCGTCTTGCGCTTCGGCGTGAAGAAACCGTCCTCGCCGATGCGCCGCTCGGTCGCCTGGCTCCAGCGCGGATGATCGACGTTCGGGTTCACGTTCGAATAAAAGCCGTATTCGTTCGCGGCGTAGGTGTTCCAGCTCGTCTTCGGCTGCTTGTCGACGAAGCGGATCTTCACGAGCGACTTCGCGCTCTTGAAGCCGTACTTCCACGGCACGACGATCCGCACCGGTGCGCCGTTCTGGTTCGGCAGCACCTGCCCGTAGACGCCCATCGTCAGCAGCGTCAGCGGATTCATCGCCTCGTCCATCCGCAGCCCTTCCGAATACGGCCAGTCGAGCACGGGCGTCGACAGGCCCGGCATCTGCGACGGGTCGGCCAGCGTGACGAACTGCACGTATTTCGCGTTGCCGGTCGGCTGCACGCGCTTGATCAACTCGGACAGCGGCACGCCGACCCACGGAATCACCATCGACCAGCCCTCGACGCAGCGCAGCCGGTACACGCGCTCCTCGAGCGGCGCGAGCTTCAGCAGTTCGTCGAGATCGAACACCTTCGGATGCTGCACCTCGCCTTCGACACTCACGCGCCACGGGCGCGGCCGCAGCGTGCCGGCGTTCTGCGCCGGGTCGCTCTTGTCGGTGCCGAATTCGTAGAAATTGTTGTAGGACGTGATGTCCTTGAACGGCGTCACCTTGTCGATGGCGACGAATCTCGGGTTGGTTTTTGCCGCCAGCTTCGCCGCCCGCGGGTCGGGCGACGCATACGCGGCGAGCGCCGCGCCGCTGGTGCCGAACAGGCCGCCCGCGGCCGCGAGGCCGGCTGCCTGCAACACGCGCCGCCGGTTCTCGAATACCGCGCGCGGCGTGATCTCGCTCGGCGCGATATCCGCGCCGGTCAGTACGTTACGCAAAGGGCGTTTGATCCACATCGTGCAGCTCCTCCCGCATGCGCGGCGCGCACGCTTCATGAGCGTTCGACCCGGCCCGTCACGCGCCGTTCGACGCCCGGTTCGCCCGCCCGTTACAAAAGAAAACCGCCGGGCACGCAGTGCACCGGCGGTCATATGGTCGGACGAACGGCGGAAATCTTACAGCTTGCCGTAGCTGTGCAGTCCGGACAGGAACATGTTGACGCCGAGGAACGCGAACGTCGTGACGAGCAGGCCGGTGAGTGCCCACCAGGCAGCCACCGCGCCGCGCAGGCCCTTCATCAGCCGCATGTGCAGCCACGCCGCGTAGTTCAGCCAGACGATCAACGCCCAGGTTTCCTTCGGGTCCCAGCTCCAGTAGCCGCCCCACGCTTCGGCCGCCCACAGCGCGCCGAGGATCGTCGCGATCGTGAAGAACGCGAAACCGACCGCGATCGACTTGTACATCACGTCGTCGAGCACTTCCAGCGTCGGCAGGCGATCGGCGAGGATTCCGCGCTCCTTCGTCAGGTACGCGACCGACACCATCGCCGACAGCGCGAAGCTGCCGTAGCCGATGAAGTTCGCCGGCACGTGGATCTTCATCCACCAGCTTTGCAGTGCCGGCACGAGCGGCTGGATCTGCTGCGCATCGCGCGCGACCGAGTACCACATCAGGAAGCCGACCGCCGCACTGATGACCAGCAGCACGAACGCGCCGAGCGAACGCGTGCCGTAGTGGCCTTCGTAATACAGATAAAGCAGCGCGGTGATCAGGCTGAACAGTACGAACACTTCATAGAGGTTCGACACGGGGATATGCCCGACGTCCGCACCGATCAGGTAGGACTCGTACCAGCGCACCATCAACCCCGTGAAGCCCATCAGCACGGCGACCCACGTGAGCTTCTGGCCGATCGCGGCGCCCGTTTCCGAGCGCGCGAGCAGGCCGATCCAGTAGAAGATCGTCGCGAGCACGAACAGCGCGCTCATCCACAGGATCGCCGACTGGCTCGACAGGAAATACTTGAGGAAGAACGCCGAATCGGCGCGGGCGAGATCGCCCTGGTAGATCTGGATCGACAGCAGCGACAGCACGGCGATCGACGCCATCATCAGCCGCGCGGGCTTCCAGCGCCAGCCGAGCGCGACGAGCGCCGGCACGGCGCCGACCATCACCGCCTTGTCGTAGTAATCCATGTGCGCGTTGTAGTGCACGAGCGCGTAGCCCGCGCCCGCCACCAACGCCAGTGCGAACAGCCAGTCGAACAGCGACAGGCGCGCGAGGAACGGACGCTCGTCGAACAGCGGCGACGATGCCGGCGCCGGGGCCGACGCCGTACGGGAGGAGGAAACTTGCGTGAGATCCATGATGTTACCGGGTGGAATTCTCGGAATCGGAACCGCCGCCGGCAGGCGGGCGGGCCGTCGAAGCCGCACCGGCGGGCGCGGCGTCGCGAGGTGCGACGCGCAAGGCGGCGCCGGCCGCGTCGCGCGTCTGCACGAATTCTTTCTCGAAATCGAAGGTCTTGCGGGCCGTGGACATTGCCATCACCACATCGACGCCCGAACCGGCGTCCTTCAGCCAGAACCAGAGTCGCCGCTCGCGCACGTAGAACATCGAGAAGATGCCGGCGACCAGCAACAGGCTGCCAAGATACACCAGATTCTTGCCGGGTGCGCGCGTCAACTGAAATACCGAAGCTTGCACCTGCTTGAATGAGTCAAGCTGCAAATAGACCGGCGATCCATACAAAAAGCTGTCGGATAGCGCATTGATCGCGTTCTGCACGAAGCGGATCGTGTCGGTGCCCTGCTGCGCGGCCGGCTCGCCGGCTCGCTCGCGAGCGATCTGCCAGACCTCCCACATCGAGCCCTCGAGCATCCGCAGCAGCAGGCTCGCGGCCTTCTCCTGCTCGCCCTTCGGCACCGAGCGGTCGATGAAGCTCGCCACCGCCTGGAAGCCGCCGACCGGCTGGCCGTCCGCCCCGCGGCCGATGCTGTCGTCGCTCGCCGAAAAAAGGGTCAGCACCTTCGACGCGCTGTCCTGCAGGCGGCCGCGCAGCGACGCGTCGCCCGGCAGCGAGCGCTGCGCGAAGCGCGCGGCGGCTTCGGTGCGCACGGCCGGATCCTCGAGCGCGGCGCGCAGGCGCATCCATTCGCCGATCGAATCCTGGCTGTCGGCCGGGATCCGCATGTAGCGGAACGGATCGTTCGGGCTCGCGCGCACGCCGGCGAGGAACACGCGCTCGCCGTTCATGTCGACGGGCAGCATGTAGTTGTTGAATTCGCGCGCCTGGCCGTCCTTGCCGCGGATCTTGTACTGCACCGACGGGCCGATGTTGTGGAGCTGCGTCGGCTTCGACGTCTTCGCGCCCGAGCCGAGCCGCTCGTCGAATACTTCCTTCAGCGAGTTCGTCGTCGCGACGCCGCGCACATCCGGCTTGCCGGTCGCGTCGGCCATGTTCTCGACGTTGATCGCGCGGAAATCGGAGAACTCGATCGTATCGCCGTCGGCGCCCGGGACCTGCAGCGGCGCCGAGCTGCCGATCGTGCCCTTCACGGGTACGGTCGCCGCGTGGCTGCCCGTCATCGGATAGGCCGTCATCTGCATCTGCGAGCCGCCGTCCTGGAAGCTCGACTGGTAGATCGACACGCCCTTGTACGTGAACGGCTTGTTGACCTCGACCCGCGCCGGGATCTTCCGGCCGGTCTCGCGATCGATCACGACGATGTCGCTCGCGAACAGCTTCGGCATGCCCGTCGTGTAGTAATCGACGATGAACTTGTCGAGCTGGATCGAGAACGGCAGATCCTGAATCAGCGAGCCGCTCGGCTGGTTCAGGATCGCGGTCGACACGAACTGGCCCTCCGGCACCCACGCATAGCCGCGGAACGTCGGGTTCGACGCGGACAGGCGATGGTCGGGCGAGATCTCGCTGATCGTCGCGCTCGTGTTGACCGGGCTCTTGCCGAACATCCACATCTGGAATTTGATCGGCAGGTTGCTGTCGAGCAGGCCGCCGATACAGATCACGACGATGGCCAGGTGCGCGGAAATGTAGCCCCACCGGGTCATCGCGCCGCGCTTCGCGGAGATCAGCGTCGCGCCGCCGGTTTCACGCACGACGTGCTTGTAGCCGGCCTTCGTGACGAACGTGGCGAGCGTCGCCGCGACGGTCGCGCGCGTGCCGGACGCCGTGTACTCGGCCTTGTGGTGGAACGCGCGCAGGCTGCCTTCGCGGACCTTGTCCTTCCAGCTCTTCGCATCGGCGAGCATCTTCGGCGCGTTGCGGATCACGCACAGCGAGATCGACGTGACGAGGAAGATCAGGATCAGCATGAACCACCACGCGCTGTACACGTTGTACAGGCCGAGCGAGCGGAAGATGTCCGCCCAGAACGGCCCGAACTGGTTCACGTAGTTCGGATACGGATCGTCCTGGGTCAGGACCGTGCCGATGATGCTCGCAATCGACAGCACCACCAGCAGCGCGATCGCGAAGCGCATCGAGCTCAGCAGCTCGACCGCGCGTTTCGACGCACCCTGACTCGACTTCGACTGCAACCCCGACGTGGTAACGCTCATTCAAACTCCGACTAAGGGGAAACAGCCCCCACGCTCACTATGTTCGCTTCGGGGGCGCAGCCCCCATCGCCCGCAAGCCTCTCCATCCCGGCTCGGCCCGGCGAGTGCCGACAAAAAAGAAGGGCGAGGCAACCGCGACGACGCGGCGCCCCACCCTTTTCTTGTTCTGACGCCGGCCGCCCTTCGGGCGCCCGGTCATTCCATTCGCGGCTGACCGCTCAACGCAGGCCCGCGATGTAATCCGCGACGGCCTTGATCTCGGTATCCGACAGCCGCGACGCGATCTGATGCATCGCCTCGTTGTTGTTGCGCGCGCCGGCACCTTGCTGGAACGCGGTCAACTGCGCGACCGTGTAATCGGCCCATTGCCCCGACAGACGCGGGTACTGGACCGGGATCCCCTGCCCCGTCGGCCCGTGGCAGCTCGCGCAGGCGGGGACGCCCTTCTCCGCGATGCCGCCGCGATAGATCTTCTGGCCGACCGGCACGGTCGCCGCGGCGCGTGCGGTACCGAGCTTCGTCGTCTGCGACCCGTAGTACGCGGCGACGTTGCGCATGTCGTCCGCGCTCAACGCGCTCGCGAATCCGACCATCACCGCGTTGTTACGCACCGGCCCCTTCGCGCCCGGCTGCGTCTTGAAGTCGTTCAACTGCTTGACCAGATATTCGGGATGCTGGCCGGCAAGCTTCGGGAAACTGCCCGACGCGCTATTGCCGTCGGCGCCGTGACACGACGCGCAGACTTGCCCGGCAATCGCCTTGCCGCGGTCGAGATCCGGCTTGGCCGCATCTGCCGCGTTTGCCTCCGCTACGAAACCTACGAACCCTGCTGCAACCTGAAGCACCATCAGAGACTTGCACAGTCGATTCATTCGCACACCCTGTTTCGTCTTGTGGGAATTTGAGGTTCTGCAAAAAACGACGGCGTTCAGTCTACCGCAGAAGCCACATAAAAGCGCGAGGCAGGCGCCCGGTGGCCTTCGGTAAAACCGCCGTATTGTACAATATCGTGTTGAAAGCTCCCGCGCCTATCGGGGCTACCCCGCCTCCACCAAGCGGCTCGCGCCGCCCGTCCTTCCGGTTCCCATGGCCTTTCTGCTCCATCAAGCCCGCTTCTACACGACCGTCAACCATCTGCGCGACCTGCCGCCGACGGTCCAGCCGGAAATCGCGTTCGCGGGCCGCTCGAATGCCGGCAAGTCGACGGCGATCAACGTGCTGTGCAACCAGAAGCGGCTGGCCTTCGCGTCGAAGACGCCCGGCCGCACGCAGCATATCAACTACTTCTCCGTCGGCCCGGCCGCCGAGCCCGTCGCGAACCTCGTCGACCTGCCCGGCTACGGCTATGCGGAAGTGCCCGGCGCCGCGAAGGCACACTGGGAAATGCTGCTGTCGTCCTATCTCGCGACGCGCTCGCAGCTCTGCGGCCTGATCCTGATGATGGATTCGCGCCGTCCGCTGACCGATCTCGATCGGCGCATGATCGAGTGGTTCGCGCCGACCGGCAAGCCGATCCACACGCTGCTGACCAAGTGCGACAAATTGACGCGCCAGGAAAGCATCAACGCGTTACGCAATACGCAGAAAGGGCTCGACGCGTATCGCGATCAGGGCGTGAAGGGCAAGCTGACGGTCCAGCTGTTCTCGGCGCTGAAGCGCACGGGGCTCGACGAGGCCCACGAACTGATCGAGAGCTGGCTGCGGCCGTCCGTCGCCGACGAAAAAAGCGAGCCTGTAGCACAATGAGCGGGCAACGCGCGGCTGGGATCGGCTGTGCGCACCTGACGGCACCTGCGGATTCGGCCGGCTCATAAAAAAACCCGCCGTCGAACGGCGGGTCAAACAGCCTAATCGAAAAACGACAGGCACCCGCTCAGGGAGGAGAAGCGGGGAGTTGCACGCAACGCGTGCCGCTCGATCGCTATCATATACCAACGATCTCGAAAATGACCTAAGGGTTCCGTAAGGTCCTTCTTGCCCTGATTTCTGCCAAATCGCCATGAGCTTCCATCCGCTTCATCGTCCGCGCCGGATGCGCCGCGACGACTTCTCCCGCCGCCTGATGCGCGAAAACCGCCTGACTACCGACGATCTGATCTACCCGGTGTTCGTCGTCGACGGCGCCAACGAACGCCAGCCGGTCCCGTCGATGCCCGGCGTCGAGCGCGTGTCGGTCGATCTGCTGATGCACGTCGCCGAGCAGTGCGTCGAACTCGGCGTGCCCGTGCTGTCGCTGTTCCCGGCCATCGAGCCGTCGCTGAAAACGCCCGACGGCCGCGAAGCGGCCAATCCGGAAGGCCTGATCCCGCGCGCGGTGCGCGAGCTGAAGAAGCGCTTCCCCGAACTGGGCGTGCTGACCGACGTCGCGCTCGATCCGTACACGAGCCACGGCCAGGACGGCGTGCTCGACGAAAACGCCTACGTGATCAACGACGACACGATCGAGATCCTGGTCGACCAGGCGCGTGCGCAGGCGGAAGCCGGCGTCGACATCGTCGCGCCGTCGGACATGATGGACGGCCGCATCGGCGCGATCCGCGAGATGCTGGAAAGCGACGGCCATATCCATACGCGGATCATGGCCTATTCGGCGAAGTTCGCATCGGCGTTCTACGGCCCGTTCCGCGATGCGGTCGGTTCGGCATCCAATCTGGGCAAGGGCAACAAGATGACCTACCAGATGGATCCGGCGAACAGCGACGAAGCGCTGCGCGAAGTGCGCCTCGACATCGACGAAGGCGCCGACATGGTGATGGTCAAGCCCGGCATGCCGTATCTCGACATCGTGCGCCGCGTGAAGGACGAGTTCCGCTTCCCGACCTACGTGTACCAGGTGAGCGGCGAGTACGCGATGCTGAAGGCGGCCGCAATGAACGGCTGGCTCGACCACGACAAGGTCGTGCTCGAATCGCTGCTCGCGTTCAAGCGTGCGGGGGCTGACGGCGTGCTCACCTACTTCGCGCTCGATGCCGCGCGTCTGCTGAAAGCGCAACGCTGATCGCGCGCCGGCAGGCGCCAGCAAAAACGGCGGGACACCCCGGTGTTCCGCCGTTTTTTGTTTACCGTCGATCGGGACTGTCAACCGGCCCCGGAGCTTCCATTCACCGGCTCGCCCCGGCCGGCCACCGTCATACCGTCGGAACGGCCGCCCGATCGAGGCTGCGCAGGAACGTGTCGGCCGCCTGATAGCCGACCACGCGGCCGATCTCGTTGCCGTGGCGATCGAAGAAAATGATGCCCGGCGGCCCGAACAGATTGAAGCGCTTGAGCAGTGCCTGATCGTCCGGATTGTTCGCGGTGACGTCCGCGCGCACGAGGTGAAGCTGCGCGAGCCGCGCCTGCACGCGCGCGTCGGTGAACGTCAGATGCTCCATCTCCTTGCAGCTCACGCACCAGTCGGCGTAGAAGTCGAGCATCACGGGCCGGCCCGACGTCTTCAGCAACGTGTCGAGTTCGCCGCTGGAGCGCACCGGGGCGAACGCGGGGCCGTCCTGCGTGGCAGCCGCACCGGCCGTCGCCGCACCGCCGGACGCCGCCGTACGCGCCGCCAGCACGGCCAGCGGCTTGACGGGGTCGGTCGAGCCCGCGGCCAGGCCGACGAGCAGCGTCGCGGCCCAGATCGCGAGCGCGGCGCCCACGCCGCGGCCCAGGCGGCGCCAGATCGACGCAGCACCGGCATTCGGCGTGAACAGGCCGAGCGCCGCGGCCGCGATCAGCAGCCACAACGCCGCGAGCACCATCTTCAGCCCGCCCGCCAGCACCGGCCACACGATCCACAGCGCGGCCGCGAGCAGCACGATGCCGAAGAACACCTTGACGCCGTCCATCCATGCGCCTGCGCGCGGCAGCACCGTCCCGGCCCCGACGCCGACGATCAGCAACGGCACGCCGAGCCCCAGCCCCATCGCGAACAGCGCCGCCCCGCCGAGCAACGCGTTGCCGGTATGCGCGATGAAAGCGAGCACCGCGAACAGCGGCGCCGTCATGCACGCACCGACGACCAGCGCCGACAACGCGCCCATCGCCGCGACCGCGACGAAGTGGCCGCCCTGGCGCGCACTCGATGCCTCGGCCGCGCCGTTCTGCCAGCGCGCCGGCAGCGCGATGTCCTTGCCGGAGATCAGCGACACCGCGAACACGGTCAGCAGCACGCCGAACGTGCCGAGTACCCACGGGTTCTGCAACCATGCGCCGAGGCTCTGGCCGACCAGCGCGGCGGCGATGCCAAGTACCGTGTAGACCAGCGCCATGCCGACCACGTAGGTCAGCGACAGCGCGAAGCCGCGTGCATGCGTCGCGCGCGTGCCCTGGCCGATGATGATGGCGGACACGATCGGAATCATCGGGTACGAACACGGCAGGAGGCTCAGCACGACACCCGCGACGAAATAGAGCGCGATGATCGTGAAGAAGCCGTGGCCTTCGAGCAGCGACTGCGCGAAATCCGCGCTCGTGACCTTGTCGAACCAGCTGCCCGCGGCAGCCGTCTCGCCGGACGACGATGCGGCGCCGAGCGCGGCGCCGTCGACCTTCATGACGTGCTCGGCCGGCGGATAACAGATCCCTTCGTCCGCACACCCTTGCGACGTCACCGCGAGCTCGAACGGGCCGGCCGCCTGCTTCACCGGCACGTGAACGACGACTTCATCGCGATAGGTCTCGACGTTCTTCTGGAACGTCTGGTCGAACTTCACGTGGCCGGCCGGGTATTGCGGCTCGCCGAGCGTCGCCTGGCCGCTCTTCACCGCGAACGCGAACCGCTCGCGGTACATGTAATAGCCGTTGGCGATCTTGAAACGGACGTCCACTTGTCCCGGCGATTCGCTCGCGCTGAACTTGAACGCAACCGACGGATCGAGGAAATCGTCGGCCGCGCGCGCGGCGGACAAGCCACCCAGCACGAGCATGAACGACAACAGGACCGTTAGAAACCGCAGCGCGCGCACGCGCACCGAAAGCGCCATACCGTTAAACATGAAATAGACGTTGAGTTTCGCTGGTCACCCATTGGCCGTACGCGGCCGATGCCGTCGTCTGCCACGAGACGATTTCGGGTGTCTCGTAAGGATGATGCGCGAGAATAAATCGCTCCAGTTCGAGCGCCCTTACGGGGCTCGTCTTGAACAGCAACTGGATCTCGTCGGCCGTTTCGACCTTGCCCTGCCAGTGATAGCGCGACTTGATCGTACCGAGCTCCGACACGCACGCGGCAAGCCGCGCGTCGAGCGCGCCGTCGGCGACTGCCGCGGCCGTCGCCGCATCGGGCACCGTCGTCAGCATCAGCACCACTATCATCCGTGCCCCCTCACTGGTCTGCAGGCTCCTGCCGGCGCCCGGTTACCCGCTCGGGGACCGCACCGGTTGCCCCGTATCGTAGCGCAGCCCGCGCAACGCTGCCGGCACCGGCCTGCGACAATCGATCGCATCCGGCATCTCAAAAATAAAAAGGGCCAAGCAATTGCTCGGCCCCTTTCAGATGCTGCTGCGTACCGGAAGCTTACTCAGCTTCTTGCACGTTTTCCGTTTCGTCGACTTCCGGACGGTCGAGCAGTTCGACCAGTGCCATCGGTGCGTTGTCGCCCACGCGGAAGCCGAACTTCAGCACGCGCAGGTAGCCGCCCGGACGGTTCGCGAAACGCGGACCGAGCACGTCGAACAGCTTCGCCACCGAGTCACGATCGCGCAGGCGGTTGAACGCCAGGCGACGGTTTGCCAGCGACGGCTTCTTGCCGAGCGTGATCAGCGGCTCGACGACTTTACGGAGTTCCTTCGCCTTCGGCAGCGTCGTCTTGATGACTTCGTGCTCGATCAGCGAGTTGGACATGTTACGGAGCATAGCCAGACGGTGGCTGCTCGTGCGGTTCAGTTTCCGCAGACCATGACGATGGCGCATTTCAGTTTCCTTGATTCAAAGTTTTGGTCCAGCTCTTCTATCGCACCTCGGTGGGTGCACGGGCCGGTAACGAAAAAAAGCAAGATGCGGATTTTAAAGGAAAATCCGCATCTTTGCCAACTACAGCTATAGCCGGGCTACGACCGGGCTTACTTGTCGAGACCAGCCGGCGGCCAGTTCTCGAGCTTCATGCCCAGCGTGAGACCGCGCGAAGCGAGCACTTCCTTGATCTCGTTGAGCGACTTGCGACCGAGGTTCGGCGTCTTCAGCAGCTCGTTTTCCGTGCGCTGGATCAGATCGCCGATGTAGTAGATGTTCTCGGCCTTCAGGCAGTTCGCCGAACGAACCGTCAGCTCGAGATCGTCCACCGGACGCAGCAGGATCGGATCGATCTGCGGTGCACGCGACGGCGCTTCGGCTGCCGTTTCCGTGCCTTCCAGCGCCGCGAACACGGACAACTGGTCGACCAGGATGCGGGCCGACTGGCGGATCGCTTCTTCCGGCGTGATCACGCCGCTCGTCTCGATGTTCATCACGAGCTTGTCGAGGTCGGTACGCTGCTCGACACGTGCGCTTTCAACAGCGTAGCTCACGCGGCGAACCGGCGAGAACGATGCGTCGAGGACGATGCGGCCGATGATCTTGGCCGTGTCTTCGCCGTAGCGACGGACGTTGCCGGGCACGTAGCCGCGACCCTTTTCGATCTTGATCTGAACGTCGAGCTTGCCGCCCTTCGACAGGTGCGCAATCACGTGATTCGGGTTGATGACTTCGCAATCGTGAGCCAGCTCGATATCGCCGGCCGTCACGACACCTTCACCTTCCTTGCGCAGCGTCACCGTCACTTCGTCACGGTTGTGCAGCTTGAACACCACGCCCTTCAGGTTCAGCAGCAGGTTGACGACGTCTTCCTGCACGCCATCCAGCGTCGAGTACTCGTGCACCACGCCTGCGATCGTGACTTCGGTCGGCGCGTAGCCCACCATCGACGACAGCAGCACGCGGCGAAGCGCATTGCCCAAGGTGTGGCCGTAACCGCGTTCGAACGGTTCCATGACCACCCTCGCGTGGTTCTCGCCAAGCGATTCCACGGCGATGATCTTGGGTTTCAGCAAACTGGTTTGCATGGGCTTTCCTTTTCAATACCCTCGGCTCGTTACACCGATAAGGCTGACCGGTAACAACCAGAAAATAAACAGCCGAGGCCCCTCCTTGCGCGACGCAATCGGGGTACCTCGGCCGTCAATCGGATTAACGCGAATACAATTCGACGATCAGGCTTTCGTTGATGTCGCCTGCGATTTCAGCGCGTTCCGGCATCTGCTTGAACGTGCCTTCGAACTTCTTCGCATCGACTGCAACCCAGCTCGGCATGCCGCCTTGCTCGGCCAGCGACAGCGCTTCGACGATACGCGCCTGCTTCTTCGCCTTTTCGCGAATCGCGACGACGTCACCCGCCTTCACTTGCTGCGACGGGACGTTTGCGACGACGCCGTTCACGGTGATCGACTTGTGGCTCACCAGCTGACGCGCTTCAGCGCGGGTCGAGCCGAAGCCCATGCGATACACGACGTTGTCGAGGCGCGACTCGAGCAGTTGCAGCAGGTTTTCACCCGTATTGCCCTTGCGGCGATCGGCTTCAGCGAAGTAGCGACGGAACTGACGCTCCAGCACGCCGTAGATACGCTTGACCTTCTGCTTTTCGCGCAGCTGCGTACCGTAGTCGGACGTACGTGCGCCCGAGGTACGGCCGTGCTGACCCGGCTTGCTGTCGAGCTTGCACTTGTCGGCGAGCGAGCGGCGTGCGCTCTTCAGGAACAGGTCGGTGCCTTCACGGCGGGACAGCTTGGCTTTGGGGCCGATATAACGTGCCACTTTGCATTCCTTTATCAATCAGTCACGCGGATCGAAATCCGCGCTAGTCCGCTCCCTTTGGGGCGAACGGTGGGCTTAGTCAATCAAAAAAGCAACGCCCGTCGACGCTGAGCGGCGACAGGCAATGCGCTAGCACGAACGTGCCAGCACATCCTTAGATACGACGACGCTTCGGCGGGCGGCAGCCGTTGTGCGGAATCGGGGTGACGTCCGAAATCGCGGTGATCTTGATGCCGAGGCCGTGCAGTGCGCGCACTGCCGACTCACGACCCGGGCCCGGGCCCTTGATCCGCACTTCCAGATTCTTCACGCCGTATTCCATCGCGACGCGGCCAGCCGACTCGGCTGCGACCTGAGCAGCGAACGGCGTCGATTTGCGCGAGCCCTTGAAGCCCTGACCGCCCGACGTCGCCCATGCCAGTGCGTTGCCTTGGCGATCGGTGATCGTGATGATCGTGTTGTTGAACGACGCGTGAACGTGAACCACGCCTTCAGCGACGTTCTTCTTAACCTTCTTGCGAACGCGTTGCGCCGCGGTGTTCGAAGCCTTAGCCATTACGTTTTCCTGTAACTGTCAGTTCCGCTTACTTCTTCAGCGCTTGCGCTGCACGACGCGGACCCTTGCGGGTACGTGCGTTCGTACGCGTACGCTGACCGCGCATCGGCAGGCCCTTGCGATGACGGACGCCACGGTAGCAACCGAGGTCCATCAGGCGCTTGATGTTCATCGTCACTTCACGGCGCAGATCGCCTTCGACGACAAACTTGCCTACTTCTTCACGCAGCTTTTCCAGGTCTGCGTCGGTCAGATCCTTGACCTTCTTCGAAAAATCGACGCCAGCTGCCACGCAGATGCTGCGCGAACGGGTGCGGCCGACACCAAAGATAGCCGTCAGGCCGATCTCGGTGTGCTGGTGATTCGGGATGTTAACCCCTGCGATACGAGCCATTGTTTTTCCTCAAACAAAAAGCGCAAACAAACGCGCGGTCAGCCTTGGCGCTGCTTGTGGCGCGGATCCGAGCTGCAGATCACGCGAACGACGCCTTTGCGCTTGATGATCTTGCAATTGCGGCAAATGCGCTTAACCGATGCCATCACTTTCATGATAATACCCTTTTTTCAAATCACTTCGCCCGGAACACGATCCGTGCACGAGACAGATCGTAAGGCGTCAATTCAACCGTCACCTTGTCGCCAGGCAGAATGCGGATGTAGTGCATCCGCATCTTCCCGGAAATATGCCCCAATACGACATGGCCGTTTTCCAGCTTCACACGGAAGGTCGCATTCGGGAGGTTTTCAATCACCTCACCCTGCATCTGGATTACATCGTCTTTGGCCATAGTCCTTTCAACGCATCGGGATGTTGCCGCCCTTGAAGTTGGCCTTCTTGAGCAGCGACTCATACTGTTGCGACATAACGTACGACTGCACCTGCGCCATAAAGTCCATCGTGACGACGACAATGATCAGCAGCGACGTTCCACCAAAATAAAACGGCACGTTCCAGCGCAGCACCAGGAATTCCGGCAGCAGACACACGAAGACGATGTAGATCGCACCGGCCAGCGTCAGACGCGTGAGGATGCGGTCGATATATCGCGCGGTCTGATCGCCCGGACGGATGCCCGGAACAAACGCGCCGCTCTTCTTCAGGTTGTCCGCGGTCTCCCTGCTGTTGAACACCAGTGCGGTGTAGAAGAAGCAGAAAAACACGATTGCCAGCGTGTACAGCAGCACGTAAACCGGCTGGCCCGGCTTCAGCGCTTCCGCAACGTTATGCAACGTATTGGAAATCCAGCTTCCCGTCGGCTGACCGGTACTGAACCAGCCGAGAATCGTTGCCGGGAACAGAATGATCGACGATGCAAAGATCGGCGGAATCACGCCCGACATGTTCAGCTTCAGCGGCAGATGCGACGACTGCCCACCGTAGATCTTGTTGCCGACCTGACGCTTCGCGTAGTTCACGAGGATCTTGCGCTGACCGCGTTCGATGAACACGACCAGGTAAGTCACCGCGGCGATCAGAACGACGATGATGATCGCCGAAATGATGCTCATCGAACCCGTACGCACCAGCTCGAACAACCCACCCACGGCATTCGGGAACCCTGCTGCGATCCCGCCGAAGATGATGATCGAGATACCGTTGCCCAGACCACGCTCGGTAATCTGCTCGCCGAGCCACATCAGGAACATCGTGCCCGTAACCAGCGTCACGACCGTCGTCAGACGGAACAGCATGCCGGGATCGATGACGAGGCCCGGCTGGTTTTCCAGCGCGGCCGCGATACCGAATGCCTGGAAGGTCGCGAGCACCACGGTGAAATACCGCGTGTACTGCGTGATCTTCCGTTGCCCTGCCTGCCCTTCCTTCTTCAGCGCCTCGAGCTGCGGCGAAACGATCGCCAGCAACTGCATGATGATCGACGCCGAGATGTACGGCATGATCCCCAGCGCAAAGATCGTGAAGCGGGATAGCGCGCCACCCGAGAACATGTTGAACATGCCCAGGATGCCGCCCGCCTGGCTCTGGAACAGCTTAGCCAGTTGATCCGGATCGATGCCCGGCACGGGAATGTGCGCGCCGATGCGATAGACGATCAGCGCCAGGAGCAGGAACATCGCTCGCCGGCGCAGATCGCCGAATTTCGCCGTGCTTCGACCGGGTTTTGCAAGACTCGGGCTGTTAGCCAAGTACCTTCTCCGATGAATGCAAGTGACGACGCGCTACGCGTGTCACTCGGCGAACGAACCGCCAGCCGCTTCGATCGCAGCGCGCGCACCCTTGGTGGCACCGAGACCCTTCACGACGATCTTGCGCTTCAGTTCGCCCGTCGCGATGATCTTTGCGCTCTTCGTCAGCTCGCCGACCAGGCCGGCTTGCTTCAGTGCGAGCAGATCGATCTCGTCGACCGGCAGCTTCTCGAGGTCGCTCAGGCGCACTTCACCGACGAATTCCTTCGTCAGCGACGTGAAGCCGCGCTTCGGCAGACGACGTTGCAGCGGCATCTGACCGCCTTCGAAACCGACTTTGTGGAAGCCGCCCGAACGCGATTTCTGACCCTTGTGACCACGGCCAGCCGTCTTGCCGAGGCCCGAACCGATGCCACGACCGACGCGACGCTTGGCGTGCTTGGCGCCAGCGGCCGGCTTCAGGTTATTCAATTCCATATCAACTCCTTGATCCGTAGGGCCGCTTACGCGATGACCTTAACGAGGTACGAGACCTTGTTGATCATGCCGCGGACCGCCGGCGTGTCCTGCAGCTCGCTAACCGAGTTGAGTCGGCGCAGGCCCAGGCCACGCACGGTCGCGCGGTGCGATTCGCGGGTCCCGATCAGGCTCTTGACGAGCTGAACCTTGACAGTTTTTTCAGACATGGTGACCACCCGGGCTTAGCCCAAAATATCTTCGACGGACTTGCCGCGCTTCGCCGCGATGTCTGCCGGGGTCGACTGCTTGCGCAGACCGTCCAGCGTGGCGCGAACGAGGTTGTACGGGTTCGTCGAACCGTGGCTCTTCGCCACGACGTTCTGAACGCCCATCACGTCGAACACTGCGCGCATCGGGCCGCCGGCGATCACACCCGTACCTGCCTTCGCCGGAGCGAGGAGGACAGCGGATGCGCCATGCTTGCCGTGCACTTCGTGTTGCAGCGTGCCGTTCTTGAGCGGCACCTTGAACATGTTGCGGCGAGCTTGTTCCATTGCCTTCTGGACAGCGACCGGCACTTCCTTCGCCTTGCCCTTGCCCATACCGATGCGGCCATCACCATCGCCAACCACGGTCAGTGCGGCGAAGCCGAGAATACGGCCACCCTTCACGACCTTGGTCACGCGATTGACCGAAATCATCTTTTCGCGAAGGCCGTCGTCGCGCTCGTCAGCCTGAACTTTCGCTTGCATCTTTGCCATGACGAATTCCTTCCTTAGAACTTGAGCCCAGCTTCGCGAGCTGCCTCAGCCAGCGCCTTGACGCGGCCGTGGTAGCGGAAGCCCGAGCGGTCGAAGGCGACGGATTCGATGCCGGCAGCCTTTGCCTTCTCGGCAATACGCTTGCCGATCAGCGTCGCGGCATTCACGTTGCCGCCCTTGCCCGACTTGTCGGCCAGTTCGGCACGCACTTCAGCTTCGAGCGTCGACGCGCTGGCGAGCACCTTGGTGCCGCAGGGCGAGAACACTTGAGCGTAGATGTGCGTGTTCGTGCGATGCACGGCGAGACGCGCGACCTGCAGCTCAGCGATCTTGATACGCGTCTGGCGAGCGCGGCGCAGGCGAGATTGAGTCTTATCCATGATTGCGCACCCTTACTTCTTCTTCGTTTCTTTGAGGATCACAACCTCGTCGGCATAACGCACGCCCTTGCCCTTGTAGGGCTCCGGCGGACGGTAACCGCGAACTTCCGCAGCTACTTGACCGACTTGTTGCTTGTTGATCCCCTTGATCACGATTTCGGTTTGCGTCGGGGTTTCAGCCTTGACGCCTTCCGGCATCTGGTGCACCACCGGGTGCGAGAAACCCAGCGACAGGTTCAGCTTGTCGCCTTGCGCTTGCGCACGGTAACCGACGCCAACCAGCGTCAGCTTGCGCTCGAAACCCTTGGTCACGCCGTGCACGGCATTCGCGATGATCGCGCGCATCGTGCCCGACAGTGCATTTGCTTCGCGGCTTTCGTCGACCGGCGCCAGATTCAGCGTGCCGTCGTTGTTCGCCACGTTCACGAGCGGATTGATCGCTTGCGTGATGGTGCCCAGCGGGCCCTTGACGGTGATAGCACCGTCGGCCAGCTTGACTTCCGCGCCTTGCAGCGCGATCGGGCTTTTACCTACTCGAGACATGTTTCTCTCTCCTCGGCTTTAAGCGACGTAGCAGATGACTTCGCCGCCGACGCCGGTAGCGCGCGCCTTGCGGTCGGTCATCACGCCCTTCGGCGTCGACACGATTGCCACACCGAGGCCATTCATGACCTGCGGAATGTCGTTACGGCCGCGGTACACGCGCAGACCAGGCTTCGACACGCGCTCGAGGCGTTCGATGACCGGGCGACCTGCGTAGTACTTCAGCGCGATATTCAGTTCGGACTTCGCACCTTCCGCCTTCACGGCGAAATCGTCGATATAGCCTTCGTCCTTCAGGACTTGCGCGATTGCAACCTTGACCTTCGACGAGGGCATCGCGACCGATACCTTCTCGACCATCTGCGCGTTGCGGATGCGAGTCAGCATATCGGCGATAGGATCACTCATGCTCATTTACGTTTCTCCTATTACCAGCTCGCCTTGGTCAGGCCAGGAATCTCGCCACGGAATGCGATTTCACGAATCTTGTTACGCGCGAGGCCGAATTTACGGAACGTGCCACGCGGACGGCCCGTGATCGCGCAGCGGTTACGCTGGCGGGTCGGGTTTGCGTTGCGGGGCAGTTGCTGCAGCTCCAGGCGTGCTTCGTAGCGCTCTTCTTCCGACTTGCTTTGGTCTTCGACGATCGCCTTCAGCGCTTCGCGCTTTGCTGCGAACTTCGCGACCAGGCGGGCGCGCTTCTTTTCACGTTCGATCAGTGCCAGTTTAGCCACGGTAACCTCAGTTTCTGAACGGGAACTTGAAGCTGGCGAGCAGAGCCTTTGCTTCGTCGTCGGTCTTCGCAGTCGTCGTGATGCTGATGTTCAGCCCACGCAGTGCGTCGATCTTGTCGTAGTCGATTTCGGGGAAAATGATCTGCTCTTTCACACCGATGTTGTAGTTGCCACGGCCATCGAAAGCACGACCCGACACACCGCGGAAGTCACGCACGCGGGGCAGGGCGACCGTCACGAAACGGTCGAGGAATTCGTACATCGCGCGGCCACGCAGCGTCACCATCGCGCCGATGGGGTAACCCTGGCGGATCTTGAAGCCTGCGATTGCCTTGCGGGCCTTCGTGACGACCGGCTTCTGGCCGGCGATCTTCGTGAGGTCGCCAACGGCGTTCTCGATGATCTTCTTGTCAGCGATCGCTTCGCCAAGACCCATATTCAGCGTGATCTTGGTGATGCGCGGCACTTCCATGACCGACTTGTAACCGAACTTCTCGATCAGGCCGGGCACAACCTTTTCTTTGTAAAACTCTTGAAAACGAGCCATTTTTTACTCCGCTGCGTCAGGCGCTCAGTACGGCACCGGTCGTCTTCAGGAAGCGAACCTTCTTGCCTTCCTCGACCTTGATGCCAACACGCGACGCCTTGCCATTCGCGTCGACCAGTGCGACGTTCGAAATATGCAGGGGCATCGTCTTCGCTTCCACGCCGCCCGTCGTACCCTTCATCGGGTTCGGCTTCACATGCTTCTTGACGAGGTTGATACCCTCGACCGTCACATGTTCAGCACCGACAGCCAGCACGACGCCGCGCTTGCCCTTGTCCTTACCAGTGACGACGATGACTTCGTCACCTTTGCGAATCTTGTTCATCGCGACTCCTTACAGCACTTCCGGCGCCAGCGAAACGATCTTCATGAATCGTTCGCTACGCAGCTCACGCGTCACCGGCCCGAAGATACGGGTGCCGATCGGCTCGAGCTTGTTATTCAAAAGCACAGCGGCGTTGCCGTCGAACTTGATCAGCGAGCCGTCTTGACGGCGCACGCCCTTGGCGGTGCGGACCACCACGGCGTTGTAAATTTCGCCTTTCTTCACGCGCCCGCGCGGCGTTGCCTCTTTGACGCTCACCTTGATGATGTCGCCAATGCCGGCATAACGACGCTTCGAGCCGCCGAGCACCTTGATGCACAGGACTTCACGTGCACCCGTGTTGTCGGCTACTTCGAGCCGAGATTCGGTCTGGATCATGGTTTGTCTTTCCCAACTTAATCCGGATGCACCACCATGATGCATTCGGTCAGTCTTGGTCCCGTCAGCCAATCGGCTGCTTGGGTTGGAACAGCAGCGACGGCAAACGAAACCCGCCATCGCAATTCGGTGAATCTTTCGGACAGGCTGGCGCCAGTCCGCTTCCCCCACCAACTTCGCCCGCGACGGGGCTCCCATAAAGAGGGAAGACCAGGATTATAACAAATAATCCTGGTCCCGCAAGCAAAAACTTTGCGATTTCAAGCACTTCGTGAAGAAGTGCCTGTTACTGCCTACTACGCTGCCCGCTTAGATGACGCGAGCGGCTTCGACGAGGCGCGACACCGTCCAGGCCTTCGTCTTCGAAACAGGACGCGTTTCCTGGATTTCGACGAGATCGCCTTCGTTGTAGGTGTTCGCTTCATCGTGCGCGTGGTACTTCTTCGAACGCACGACATACTTGCCGTAGATCGGATGCTTGACGCGGTGCTCGATCAGCACGGTGACGGTCTTGTCCATCTTGTTGCTGACGACCCGACCGACCAGCGTCCGCTTCAGCGAGGTTTTCACGCTATCGTTCATTTCTGGTTCGCCTTCTGAGTCATGACGGTCCGCACACGTGCGATGTCGCGACGAACCTTCTTCAGCTGGCTCGTGTTCGTGAGCTGCTGGGTCGCGAGTTGCATGCGCAGGCCGAATTGCGCCTTCAGCAGGTCCGCCAGCTCCTTGTTGAGCGCGGCCTGGTCTTTCTGGAGAAGTTCGGAAGCCTTCATGTTTTCTCCTTAGGCGCCGAGCTGGCGCACGATGAATGCCGTCTTGAGCGGCAGCTTGGCTGCAGCCAGACGGAACGCTTCGCGTGCCAGTTCTTCGGTTACGCCGTCCATTTCATAGAGCATCTTGCCCGGCTGAATCTCGGCGACGTAGTACTCCGGGTTACCCTTACCGTTACCCATACGCACTTCGGCCGGCTTCTGCGAAATCGGCTTGTCCGGGAAGATCCGGATCCAGATGCGGCCGCCACGCTTGATGTGACGCGTCATTGCACGACGCGCCGCTTCAATCTGACGTGCGGTCAAACGACCGCGACCGATCGCCTTCAGGCCGAATTCACCGAACGACACTGCGTTGCCGCGCGTCGCCTTGCCGGTGTTACGACCCTTCTGCTCTTTACGATACTTTCTGCGTTTCGGTTGCAGCATCGTTATTCTCCAGTCTTGCCGTCTTCGGGCTTGCCGGCGCCACGGCGCGGTGCGCCACGACGAGCACCCGGAGCGCCGCCTTCGCCGTCACGGCGCGGACGACGGTCGCCCGGACGCGCATTGCGACGCGGACGCTTGTCTTCGGCTACTTCTTCCACCACCGGTGCGTCGTTGCGGCCGAGCGTATCGCCCTTGTAGACCCACACCTTGACGCCGATGATCCCGTAAGTCGTCTTCGCTTCCGAAGTCGCGTAGTCGATATCAGCACGCAGCGTGTGAAGCGGCACGCGACCTTCGCGATACCACTCCGTACGAGCGATTTCGATACCGTTCAGACGGCCTGCGCTCATGATCTTGATGCCTTGGGCACCCAGACGCATCGCGTTCTGCATCGCACGCTTCATCGCGCGACGGAACATGATCCGGCGCTCGAGCTGTTGCGTGATCGAGTCAGCGATCAGCTGAGCATCGGTTTCCGGCTTGCGGATTTCCTCGATGTTGACGTGAACCGGCACGCCCATGCGGCGTTGCAGTTCCGTCTTCAGCTGTTCGATATCCTCGCCCTTCTTGCCGATGACCACGCCCGGACGCGAGCTGTAAATCGTGATGCGCGCGTTCTTGGCCGGACGCTCGATGACGACCCGACCGACCGAAGCGTTCTTCAGCTTCTTCTTCAGGTATTCACGAACACCGATGTCTTCCTGCAGCATCGCCGCGAAATTGTTGTTGTTCGCGTACCAACGCGAAGCCCAATTGCGGCTGACAGCCAGGCGGAAGCCAGTCGGATGAATTTTCTGTCCCATCGTATGGCTCCTTAATTCCCGACCGTCACAGTGATGTGACAGGATTGCTTCTCGATGCGGTTACCGCGGCCCTTGGCGCGCGCGGTGAAACGCTTGAGCGATGCAGCCTTGTCGACGTAGATGCTCGTGATCTTGAGCTCGTCGATATCAGCGCCTTCGTTGTGCTCCGCATTCGCGATTGCCGACAGCACAACCTTCTTCACGATGCCAGCCGCCTTCTTCGGCGAGAACGTCAGAACGTTCAGCGCCTTGTCGACCGGCAAACCGCGGATCTGGTCAGCCACAAGGCGCGTTTTCTGCGCCGAGATGCGGGCACCGCGATGAATTGCTTTCACTTCCATCTTGATTGCCCCTTATTTCTTGGCCTTCTTGTCGGCTGCGTGACCCTTGAACGTACGGGTCAGTGCGAACTCGCCAAGCTTGTGGCCGACCATGTTTTCCGAGATGTACACCGGAACGTGTTGACGGCCGTTGTGAACAGCGATCGTCAGGCCGATGAAATCCGGCAGAATCGTCGAGCGACGCGACCAGGTCTTGATCGGCTTTTTGTCGCGCGAAGCTGCAGCCGCCTCAACTTTCTTCAGCAAATGGGCGTCGCAGAACGGACCTTTTTTAACAGAACGTGCCATTGCCTACTCCTTAACGCTTGTGACGGCGCTGGACGATCATCGTCGTCGTGCGCTTGTTGCTGCGGGTGCGGTAACCCTTAGCCGGCGTACCCCACGGGCTCACCGGGTCGCGACCTGCAGCCGTCTTGCCCTCACCACCACCGTGCGGGTGATCGACCGGGTTCATCGCAACGCCACGCACCGTCGGGCGGATACCGCGCCAGCGGTTCGCGCCAGCCTTGCCGATCTGGCGCAGGCTATGCTCTTCGTTGCCGACTTCACCGATCGTTGCACGGCACTCGATGTGCACGCGGCGGATTTCGCCCGAACGCAGACGAACCTGCGCGTAGACGCCTTCACGCGCCAGCAGCATGGCCGACGTGCCAGCCGAACGCGCCATTTGCGCGCCCTTGCCCGGCAGCATCTCGATGCAGTGGATCGTCGTACCGACCGGAATGTTGCGGATCGGCAGCGTGTTGCCTGCACGGATCGGCGCTTCCGAACCCGACATCAGCTGTTGGCCGACGGTCAGGCCCTTCGGGGCGATGATGTAGCGACGTTCGCCGTCTGCGTAGAGCACCAGCGCGATGTTCGCGCTGCGGTTCGGGTCGTACTCGAGACGCTCGACCTTTGCCGGGATGCCATCCTTCGTGCGACGGAAATCGACGATACGATAGTGCTGCTTGTGACCACCACCCTTGTGACGCGTGGTGATACGACCGTTGTTGTTACGGCCGGCGGTCGAGCTCTGCGAGTCGAGCAGTGCCGCGAACGGCTTGCCCTGGTGCAGGTTCTTGTTGACCACCTTGACCATCGCGCGGCGACCCGGCGATGTCGGCTTAACTTTAACGATTGCCATGATTACTTGGCCTCCGCTTCAAAGTTGATTTCCTGGCCGGGCTTCAGGCAAACGTACGCCTTCTTCACGTCCTTGCGGCGGCCCATCGAACGGCCGAAGCGCTTTTGCTTGCCCTTCTGAACCAGCACGTTGACCGAATCAACTTCAACCTTGAACAGCAGCTCGACAGCCGCCTTCACTTCCTGCTTCGTGGCATCCGGTGCGACTTCGAACACGACTTGCTCGTTCTTGTCGGCAACCAGCGTCGCCTTTTCCGAGATCACCGGTGCGAGCAGGACCTGCATCAAACGATGATCGTTCTTGCGAATCTCGCTCATGACAGCAACTCCTCGATCTGGGCGACCGCAGCCTTCGTGACCAGCACTTTCTTGAAGTAGATCAGCGACAGCGGGTCAGCGTAGCGCGGCTCGACAATTGCCACGTGCGGCAGGTTGCGCGATGCCAGGTACAGGTTTTCGTCAACCGTGTCGGTGATGATCAGCACGGAGTCGAGACCCATGGTCTTGAATTTGTCGGCCAGCAGCTTGGTCTTCGGCGCTTCGAGGATGATGTCCTCGACGACCGACAGACGGCCTTCACGGGCCAGCTGCGAGAAGATCGAGCAGAGACCTGCGCGATGCATCTTCTTGTTGACCTTGTGCGAGAAGTTTTCTTCCGGCGAATTCGGGAAGATACGACCACCGCCACGCCACAACGGGCTCGACGACATACCGGCACGAGCGCGGCCCGTACCCTTCTGGCGCCACGGCTTCTTGGTCGTGTGCTTGACTTGCTCACGGTCCTTCTGTGCGCGGTTACCCTGGCGAGCATTCGCCTGGTAAGCGACGACGACCTGGTGGATCAGCGCTTCGTTGTAGTCACGACCGAACACGACGTCCGATGCGTTGACCACTGCACCTTCCTGACCATTTTCGTTCAGGAGCTTGAGTTCCATTATTTCGCCCCCTTGGTCTTGACGGCCGGCGTCACGAAGACCTTGCCGCCCTTCGCGCCCGGAATCGCACCCTTCACGAGCAGCAGCTTGCGCTCTGCGTCGATACGAGCGATTTCGAGGTTCTGCACCGTCACCGTCACGTCACCCATGTGACCCGTCATGCGTTTACCCGGGAAAACACGACCCGGATCCTGCGCCATACCGATCGAGCCCGGCACGTTGTGCGAGCGCGAGTTACCGTGCGTGGCACGGCCGGAGGAGAAGTTGTAACGCTTGATCGTACCGGCGTAGCCCTTACCGATCGACACGCCTTGCACGTCGACCTTCTGGCCCACTTCGAAAAGATCTGCACCGACCACGGCGCCATTCGACAGCTCGGCTGCCTTGGCCGCGTCAATGCGGAATTCCTTGAGGATTTCACCGGCTTCGACACCGGCTTTGGCGAGATGACCTGCCAGCGGCTTCGTCACGCGCGATGCGCGGCGGGAGCCGAATGCAACCTGCACGGCCGTGTAGCCGTCGGTTTCAACAGTCTTGATCTGCGTCACGCGGTTGTCCGACACGTCCAGCACGGTGACGGGAATCGAATCCCCTTCAGCCGTGAAGATACGGGTCATGCCAACCTTGCGACCTACGAGTCCAAGGCTCATCATTTTCTCCATTCCCGACTGCGATTGGTCGGGGCTGATTTACAAAATGCCGGGCACGCAAGGCCCAACTTTTTTACGCGAATACGCGAAAAGCCAAGCAGTATAGCCCGACTTCTCGATTTCCGCAAGCAATACAAAGACTTAGCACCACCGGACAAGCCGGACGGCGCCGGAAGCCTTACTGCAGCTTGATTTCCACGTCGACGCCAGCCGGCAGATCGAGCTTCATCAGCGCGTCAACGGTCTTGTCCGTCGGGTCGACGATGTCCATCAGGCGCTGGTGGGTGCGGATTTCGAGCTGATCGCGCGACGTCTTGTTGACGTGCGGCGAACGCAGGATGTCAAAACGCTGAATGCGCGTCGGCAGCGGCACCGGGCCACGGACGATTGCGCCAGTCCGCTTCGCGGTATCGACGATTTCGGCAGCCGATTGATCGATCAGACGATAGTCGAATGCCTTCAGGCGAATGCGGATTTTCTGTTGCTGCATGACAATTCCTTGAAAGAGCGAGGCGATGTTGCATCGCCGGACACTAAAAGAACGTGAAACATGACGCCAGCGGGGAGCGAAGCATCAGGTTCCGGACGGTACTTCCACTGCTAAGCCCGCGATTCTACACGAAATTTCGAAGCCGTGTTGCGTGTTTGTCGGTGCGCGCAACGCGCCGCCGGAAAAACAAAACCGGGCGCCAGCGCAAGCTGGACACCCGGTTTCGACGGTACAACCGCGTACCGCGGGAATCGCGGACCCCGTCGGGATCCGCGGATCGTCGATATTACTCGATGATCTTGGCGACGACGCCGGCGCCGACGGTACGGCCGCCTTCGCGAATCGCGAAGCGCAGACCTTCTTCCATCGCGATCGGAGCGATCAGCTTCACCGTGATCGACACGTTGTCGCCCGGCATCACCATTTCCTTGTCCTTCGGCAGCTCGATCGAGCCCGTCACGTCCGTCGTACGGAAGTAGAACTGCGGACGGTAGTTGTTGAAGAACGGCGTGTGACGGCCGCCTTCGTCCTTGCTCAGCACGTACACTTCAGCCGTGAAGTGCGTGTGCGGCGTGATCGAACCCGGCTTCGCCAGAACCTGGCCGCGCTCCACGTCTTCACGCTTCGTGCCGCGCAGCAGGATACCGACGTTGTCGCCTGCCTGACCCTGGTCCAGCAGCTTGCGGAACATTTCAACGCCCGTGCAGGTCGTCTTCACCGTCGGCTTGATACCGACGATTTCGATTTCCTCGCCGACCTTCACGATGCCGCGCTCCACACGACCCGTCACCACCGTACCACGACCCGAGATCGAGAACACGTCTTCCACCGGCATCAGGAACGCGCCGTCAACTGCACGCTCCGGCGTCGGGATGTACGTGTCCAGCGCGTCGGCCAGGCTCATGATCGCCACTTCGCCCAGCTCGCCCGTGTCGCCTTCCAGCGCCAGCTTCGCCGAACCCTTCACGATCGGCGTGTCGTCGCCCGGGAAGTCGTACTTCGACAGGAGCTCGCGAACTTCCATCTCGACCAGCTCGAGCAGTTCCGCGTCGTCCACCATGTCGCACTTGTTCAGGAACACGATGATGTACGGAACGCCAACCTGACGGGCCAGCAGGATGTGCTCGCGCGTTTGCGGCATCGGGCCGTCTGCTGCCGAGCAAACCAGGATCGCGCCGTCCATCTGCGCTGCGCCCGTGATCATGTTCTTCACATAGTCAGCGTGGCCCGGGCAGTCGACGTGAGCGTAGTGGCGGTTAGCCGTTTCGTACTCGACGTGTGCCGTATTGATCGTGATGCCGCGCGCCTTTTCTTCCGGTGCCGCGTCGATCTGGTCGTATGCCTTCGCTTCGCCGCCGAACTTCTTCGTCAGAACCGTCGTGATCGCTGCCGTCAGCGTCGTCTTGCCGTGGTCAACGTGACCAATCGTACCAACGTTCACGTGCGGCTTGGTCCGCTCAAATTTACCTTTTGCCATGATTCTCTTCTTTCAAAAAATAATCGATTGGTAGCTACGAATTTACTTCGACTTCGCGCTGATGATCGCTTCGGCAACGTTGCGCGGAGCTTCAGCGTAGTGCTTGAACTCCATCGTGTACGTTGCACGACCTTGCGTCAGCGAGCGCAGCGACGTCGAGTAACCGAACATTTCCGACAGCGGCACTTCGGCGCGCACGATCTTGCCGCCGCCAACCATGTCTTCCATGCCCTGGACGATACCGCGACGGCCCGACAGGTCGCCCATCACGTTGCCCATGTAGTCTTCCGGCGTCTCGACTTCGACAGCCATCATCGGCTCGAGGACGACCGGGTTCGCCTTGCGCATCGCTTCCTTGAACGCCATCGAACCGGCCATGCGGAACGCGTTTTCGTTCGAGTCAACGTCGTGGTACGAACCGAACGTCAGGTGAACCTTCACGTCGACGACCGGGAAGCCAGCCAGCACGCCCGACTTCAGCGTGTCCTGGATACCCTTGTCGACCGCCGGGATGTATTCACGCGGAATCACACCACCCTTGATCTCGTCGAAGAACTCGTAGCCCTTGCCTTGTTCGTTCGGCTCGAGCGTGATGACCGCGTGACCGTACTGGCCGCGACCACCCGACTGCTTGACGAACTTGCCATCGACATCCTTCGCCGTCGAACGAATCGTTTCGCGGTAAGCAACCTGCGGCTTGCCGACGGTGGCTTCCACGCCGAATTCACGCTTCATCCGGTCGACCAGAATTTCGAGGTGAAGCTCGCCCATGCCCGAAATGATGGTCTGGCCCGACTCTTCGTCGGTCTGCACGCGGAACGACGGGTCTTCCTGAGCCAGACGGTTCAGTGCGAGGCCCATCTTTTCCTGGTCAGCCTTGGTCTTCGGCTCGACCGCCTGCGAAATCACCGGCTCCGGGAACACCATGCGTTCGAGAACGATCGGGTTCGCCGGGTCGCACAGCGTGTCGCCCGTGGTTGCTTCCTTCAGGCCGACCGCGGCAGCGATGTCGCCTGCGCGGACTTCCTTGATTTCTTCACGCTGGTTCGCGTGCATCTGCAGAATACGGCCGAGGCGTTCCTTCTTGCCCTTGGTCGAGTTCAGCAGCGTGTCGCCCGAGTTGACGACGCCCGAGTACACACGGAAGAAGATCAGCTGGCCGACGAACGGGTCGGTCATGATCTTGAACGCGAGCGACGAGAACTTCTCTTCGTCCGATGCCTTGCGCTCTGCTGCTTCGCCGTTTTCGAGTTCGCCCTTGACCGGCGGAATGTCGACCGGCGACGGCAGGAAATCGATCACGGCGTCGAGCATACGTTGCACGCCCTTGTTCTTGAACGCGGTACCGCACAGCATCGGCTGGATTTCGCACGCGATCGTACGATCACGCAGCGCCTTGACGATGTCGGCTTCCGGCAGATCGCCTTCTTCCAGGTACTTGTTCATCAGGTCTTCGCTGGCTTCGGCAGCCACTTCGACCATCTTTTCGCGCCATTCCTTGCAGGTCTCCGCGAGCTCGGCCGGGATGTCGACGTAGTCGAACTTCGTGCCTTGCGACGCTTCGTCCCACACGATCGCCTTCATCTTGATCAGGTCGACGACGCCCTTGAAGTTTTCTTCCGCGCCGATCGGCACCACGACCGGAACCGGGTTTGCCTTCAGGCGCAGACGGAGCTGGTCGTAGACCTTGAAGAAGTTCGCGCCGGTACGGTCCATCTTGTTGACGAACGCGAGACGCGGCACCTTGTACTTGTTCGCCTGACGCCACACCGTTTCCGACTGCGGCTGCACGCCGCCCACTGCGCAGTACACCATGCACGCGCCGTCGAGCACGCGCATCGAACGCTCCACTTCGATCGTGAAGTCGACGTGCCCCGGGGTGTCGATGATGTTGATGCGGTGTTCCGGATAGTTGCCGCCCATGCCCTTCCAGAAGGCCGTGGTAGCAGCGGACGTGATCGTGATGCCACGTTCCTGTTCCTGCTCCATCCAGTCCATCGTGGCTGCGCCGTCGTGGACTTCACCGATCTTGTGGTTCACACCGGTGTAAAACAGAATGCGCTCGGTCGTCGTCGTTTTGCCGGCGTCGATGTGAGCGCTAATACCGATATTGCGGTAGCGCTCGATAGGAGTCTTGCGAGCCACTTTGATCCTCTACTGGGATGACGTGATGCAGCCCTGCCGCATCACGCCTCAACACAAACGGGCGAGGCGCCTGAAAAGCGCACCCGCCCGGAATTTATTTCCGCAAACAGCCCAGCCAGGCGCTTAGAAACGGAAATGCGAGAACGCGCGGTTGGCTTCTGCCATGCGGTGAACTTCGTCGCGCTTCTTCATCGCGCCGCCACGGCCTTCGGCCGCTTCGGAGAGTTCACCTGCCAGGCGCAGGGCCATCGACTTCTCGCTACGCTTCTTCGCAGCCTCACGCAGCCAGCGCATCGCCAATGCCATACGACGCGACGGGCGCACTTCGACCGGAACTTGATAGTTGGCACCACCAACGCGACGGCTCTTCACTTCGACCACCGGCTTCACGTTGTTGAGCGCAACCGTGAACACTTCCAGCGGGTCCTTGCCACCCTTGGTCTGGATCTGTTCGAATGCGCCATAAACGATGCGCTCTGCGACCGACTTCTTGCCGGACAGCATCAGCATGTTCATGAACTTGGCAACATCAACGTTACCGAACTTCGGATCCGGCAACACTTCCCGCTTGGGGACTTCGCGACGACGCGGCATGATTCTTCCTTTACTTGTTCAGTTGGAGCTGTAACCAGCTCCGCGGCCACCAACTAACCCGATCACATCTTCACGACTAACCAGCTCGGCCGGGTGACCACTTACTCGACAGCACCGGCAATCCGGCACTCCCGCCTTGACCGCCCTGCGGCGATCCCTGATCAAAAACTGCTTACTTGGCAGCCTTTGCACGCTTCGCGCCGTACTTCGAGCGCGCTTGCTTACGGTCCTTGACGCCCTGGGTATCCAGCGAGCCGCGAACCATGTGATAACGCACACCCGGCAAGTCCTTCACACGGCCGCCGCGGATCAGCACAACCGAGTGCTCCTGCAGGTTGTGGCCTTCACCACCGATGTACGAAATCACTTCGAAGCCGTTCGTCAGACGAACCTTGGCCACCTTACGGAGTGCCGAGTTAGGCTTCTTCGGCGTCGTCGTGTACACACGGGTGCACACGCCGCGACGCTGGGGGCAGTCCTGCAGGGCCGGGCTCTTGCTCTTCGTCGTTTCCGACTGACGGCCTTTGCGAACCAGTTGGTTGATGGTTGGCATTGTTTATTCCTGAAATTGAACAAAATCTGCACATCGATTTCGGGCAAAGCGAGAATCGACGCACAGTTGACTTCCGAACCGACGAGACGGACGCGAACCTTCGAACGCGATTCGGCCCACCGAATACCGGAACCCAACATAATATTCCGGAAATACCAACTAAGTCAACGGCTTGCGTGATTTGCCGGCCCACCGCGCGGTTTACAGAAGGGGGCGGAACACCTGTGTCAGGCCGATTCGACGACGTCGATGATCTCGTCGCCGAAGCGCTCGAGCTTGCGCACGCCCATGCCGGGGATGTGGCGGAGGTCGTCGATCGTCTCGGGCGCGTTGCGCGCGATTTCGGCGAGCGTCGCGTCGTGGAAAATCACGTAGGCCGGCACGCCGTCGGTCTTCGCGGTTTCCGCGCGCCATGCGCGCAGCGCATCCCACCGGGCACGCTCGCGGGCGCCCATGCCGGCTGTCGGATCGACGCGCGTGCCGCTGCGGCTCGACGACTGGCGGGTGCGTTGCGGCTTCACGTAGCGGCGCAGCGTGACCCTTTCCTCGTTCTTCAGCACGGGCTTCGCGGCCTCGGTCAGCATCAGCGCCCCGAAGCCGCCATGGTCGACGGCCAGGTAGCCGTACGCGACCAGCTGCCGGAAAATCGCGCGCCATTCGGGCTCGGACAGCGCCGCGCCGATTCCGAACGTGCTGAGCTGGTCGTGGCCGCGCTGCAACACCTTCTCGGTGCGCCCGCCGCGCAGGATCTCGATCAGGTGGCTGGAACCGAAATTGAAGCCGCTCGCGCGCTGCGCGCGGAACACGCACGACAGCGCCATCTGCGCCTCGCGCGTCGCGTCCCACGAATCGGGCGGCTCGAGGCACGTGTCGCAGTTGCCGCACGGCTGGCTCGCCTCGCCGAAGTAGTTCAGCAGCCGCACGCGGCGGCACGAGATCGTCTCGCACAAGCCGAGCAGCGCATCGAGCTTCGACGTCTGCACGCGCTTGTGCGCGTCGTCCGCATCGGACTCGTCGATCATCTTGCGCTGCTGGACGACGTCGCCGAGGCCATACGCCATCCACGCGTTCGCGGGCATCCCGTCGCGGCCCGCGCGACCGGTTTCCTGGTAGTAGCCTTCGACGCTCTTCGGCAAATCGAGGTGCGCGACAAAACGCACGTCGGGCTTGTCGATGCCCATGCCGAACGCGATCGTCGCGCACATCACGATGCCTTCCTCGCGCTGGAACATTTCCTGGTGCTTCTGCCGCACCTCGAACTCCATTCCCGCGTGATACGGCAGCGCGCGCACGCCCTGCGCCTTCAGCCATTCGGCCGTTTCCTCGACCTTGCGGCGCGACAGGCAATAGACGACACCCGCGTCCGTCGTGCCGTCGGCATTCGTGTGCTCGGCGCGAATGAAATCGAGCAGCTGCGAGCGCGCATTGTCCTTTTCGACGATCCGGTAGCGGATGTTCGGCCGGTCGAAGCTCGACACGAACACGCGTGCGTCGTCGAGCGCGAGACGATGGATGATCTCGTCGCGCGTGATCGCATCGGCCGTGGCGGTCAGCGCGATGCGCGGCACCGACGGGAAGCGCTCGTGCAGCACCGACAACTGGATGTATTCCGGGCGGAAATCGTGCCCCCATTGCGACACGCAGTGCGCTTCGTCGATCGCGAACAGGCCGATCTTCGCGCGCTCGATCAGCTCGAGGAAGCGTCCCGTCATCAACCGCTCCGGCGCGACGTACAGCAGGTCGATTTCGCCCTCGCGCAGCGCGCGCTCGGTGGCCGCGGCCTCGGCGCCCGACAGCGTCGAATTCAGGTAGGCCGCGCGCACGCCGACTTCGCTCAACGCGGCGACCTGGTCCTGCATCAGCGCGATCAGCGGCGACACGACGATGCCGGCGCCCTGCCCGGCCTCGCGGCGCAGCAGCGCGGGGATCTGGTAGCACAGCGACTTGCCGCCGCCGGTCGGCATCAGCACGAGACAATCGCCGCCGCCGGCGACGTGCTCGACGATCTCGCCCTGCTGGCCGCGAAAGGCGGAATAACCAAAGACTTCGTCGAGTATTTCGAGGGCGCGGGACATGAATGAGAACAGGGACGGCTAAGCGATGACCGCGATTTTAACAACCCGCTCGCGCGACGCGTGGCGAATCGCGCGATGTTGGCCGTTCGGTCAGGGTTCGTTCGCGTGCATCACGGGCCTGCAGCGCCCGTACCGGACGCGATCGCGAGGCATGCGCCGGCGGTGCGCAGGCACGTCATGCACGTGAACGAAGGATGAAAAAAAACCGCCCGGCAGAACCGGGCGGTTTCGGTGACAGCGATGATAGCAAGGTAAGGCGGCTTGCGCCGCCCCTCGCTTACTCGGCTGCCGGGTGTTGCGGCTCTTCCGCCGGCGCGCTCGGCGTGCCGAAGTCGAATGCCTCTTCCGCTGCGATCTGGTCGAAACGCTCGCGATCCGACGATTCCTTCGCCTTGCGTGCCTTGTGGAACGCGAGACCCGTACCGGCCGGAATCAGACGGCCGACGATCACGTTTTCCTTCAGGCCGCGCAGATCGTCGCGCTTGCCCATGATCGCCGCTTCGGTCAGCACGCGGGTCGTTTCCTGGAACGATGCCGCGGAGATGAACGAGTCGGTCGACAGCGAAGCCTTCGTGATACCGAGCAGCACGTTGTCGTACGAAGCCGGACGCTTGCCCTCGGCGATCATGCGATCGTTCTCGTCCAGCATGTCGGAACGCTCGACCTGTTCGCCCGGGATGAAGCGCGTATCGCCGTTGTCGGTGATCTGCACACGACGCAGCATCTGGCGAACGATCACCTCGATGTGCTTGTCGTTGATCTTCACGCCCTGCAGACGGTACACGTCCTGCACTTCGTCGACGATGTAGCGCGACAGCGCCTCGATACCCTGCAGACGCAGGATGTCGTGCGGATCGGCCGGACCGTCCACGATCATTTCGCCCTTGTTGACGACCTGGGCATCGTGAACCAGAACCTGCTTTTCCTTCGCGATCAGGAACTCGTGCTGGTTGCCCTCGAGATCCGTGATGACGAGACGCTGCTTGCCCTTCGTATCCTTACCGAACGACGTCGTACCGGTGACTTCCGCGAGAATGCCGGCATCCTTCGGCGAACGCGCTTCGAACAGTTCCGCCACCCGCGGCAGACCGCCGGTAATGTCACGCGTCTTCTGCGCTTCGGTCGGGATACGTGCGAGCACTTCACCGACCTGCACCTGCTGGCCATCCTTCACGGTGATCAGTGCGCCGACCTGGAAGCCGATCTGCACCGCGTGCTCCGTGCCCGGGATCTTCACTTCCTCGCCGTTCGCGTCGAGCAGCTTCACCTGCGGACGCACGCTCTTCGAAGCCTGCGAACCGCGGCGCTTCACGTCGATCACGACCAGCGTCGACAGGCCGGTCACGTCGTCGATCTGCTTCGCGACGGTCACGCCTTCCTCGACGTTCTCGAACTTCACCGTACCACCGTACTCGGTGATGATCGGACGCGTCAGCGGATCCCACGTGGCGAGCTGCGTGCCGGCCTTGATGGTGGCGCCGTCGAGCTGCAGCAGCGTCGCGCCGTACGGCACTTTGTGACGCTCGCGCTCGCGACCGAAGTCGTCGGTGATCATCGCTTCGCCCGAACGGGAAATGACGATCTGCTCGCCCTTCGCGTTCGTGACGTAGCGCATCGTCGCCGTGAAGCGGACGATACCGTTGCTCTTCGCTTCGACCGACGAAGCCACTGCCGCACGCGATGCCGCACCACCGATGTGGAACGTACGCATCGTCAGCTGCGTGCCCGGTTCGCCGATCGACTGCGCCGCGATCACGCCGACTGCTTCGCCGACGTTCACCAGCGAGCCGCGGCCGAGGTCGCGGCCATAGCAGGCCGCGCACAGGCCGTAACGCGTTTCGCAGGTCAGCGGCGTGCGCACGCGCACTTCGTCGATGCCGAGGCGTTCGATTTCCTCGACCGCCGTTTCGTCGAGCAGCGTGCCCGATTCGTACAGCGTTTCCTGCGTTTCCGGGTTCACGACGTCCGCCACCGCGACGCGGCCGAGGATACGGTCGCGCAGCGCTTCGACGACTTCACCGCCTTCGACGAGTGCCTTCATCGCCACGCCGTTCGACGTGCCGCAATCGTCTTCCACCACGACCAGATCCTGCGTGACGTCGACGAGACGACGCGTCAGGTAACCCGAGTTCGCGGTCTTCAGTGCCGTATCAGCCAGACCCTTACGTGCACCGTGGGTCGAGATGAAGTACTGCAACACGTTCAGACCTTCGCGGAAGTTCGCGGTAATCGGCGTCTCGATAATCGAGCCGTCCGGCTTCGCCATCAGGCCACGCATACCGGCCAGCTGACGAATCTGAACCGCCGAACCCCGGGCGCCCGAGTCGGCCATCATGTAGATCGAGTTGAACGACTCCTGGCGCGTCTCGTTGCCGTCGCGGTCCGTCACCGGCTCCGTCGACAGCTGCTCCATCATCGCCTTGCCGACCGCTTCCGACGTTGCCGACCAGATGTCGACCACGTTGTTGTAGCGTTCCTGCGCGGTGACGAGACCCGACATGTACTGGCGGTCGTACTCCTTCACCTTCTTCGCGGCGTCGCCGACGATCGTTTCCTTCTGCGGCGGCACGAGCATGTCGTCCACGCAGATCGAGATGCCGGCGCGCGTCGCGAGACGGAAACCCGACTGCATCAGCTGATCGGCGAACACCACCGTCGCGCGCAGACCGCACTTGCGGAACGCCGTGTTGATCAGGCGCGAGATTTCCTTCTTCTTCAGCGGCTTGTTCAGCACCGAGAACGGCAGGCCGTGCGGCAGGATCTCCGACAGGATCGCGCGACCGACGGTCGTCGCGTACAGCGAGATCTTCGGCACGAACTGCGGCGCGCCTTCCGACGTGTCTTCGTTGCGGACCATTTCGGTGATCCGGACGTTGACGCGCGAGGCCAGCTCGACTTCCTTGTTCTCGTACGCGCGGATGACTTCCGACACGCCCGTGAACGACAGGCCTTCGCCCTTGCCGTTGATCGCTTCGCGGGTCGCGTAGTACAGACCCAGCACGATATCCTGCGACGGCACGATCGACGGATCGCCGTTGGCCGGGAACAGCACGTTGTTCGACGCAAGCATCAGCGTGCGCGCTTCCATCTGCGCTTCGAGCGACAGCGGCACGTGAACGGCCATCTGGTCACCGTCGAAGTCGGCGTTGAACGCCGCGCAGACGAGCGGGTGCAGCTGGATTGCCTTGCCTTCGATCAGCACCGGCTCGAACGCCTGGATACCGAGACGGTGCAGCGTCGGCGCACGGTTCAGCATCACCGGGTGCTCGCGGATCACCTCTTCGAGGATGTCCCACACCACCGGCGTCTGGTTCTCGACTTCCTTCTTCGCAGCCTTGATGGTCGTGGCGACGCCCATCACTTCCAGCTTGTTGAAGATGAACGGCTTGAACAGCTCGAGCGCCATCAGCTTCGGCAGACCGCACTGGTGCAGCTTCAGCGTCGGGCCGACCACGATGACCGAACGGCCCGAGTAGTCGACGCGCTTGCCCAGCAGGTTCTGACGGAAACGGCCGCCCTTGCCCTTGATCATGTCGGCGAGCGACTTCAGCGGACGCTTGTTCGCGCCCGTCATCGCCTTGCCGCGACGACCGTTGTCGAGCAGCGAGTCGACGGCTTCCTGCAGCATCCGCTTTTCGTTGCGGACGATGATCTCAGGCGCCTTCAGCTCGAGCAGACGCTTCAACCGGTTGTTACGGTTGATCACGCGGCGATACAGGTCGTTCAGGTCCGACGTCGCGAAACGGCCGCCGTCCAGCGGCACGAGCGGACGCAGTTCCGGCGGCAGCACCGGCAGCACTTCGAGGATCATCCACTCGGGCTTGATGCCCGAGCGCTGGAATGCCTCGAGGACCTTCAGGCGCTTCGCGTACTTCTTGATCTTCGCTTCCGAGCCGGTGTTCTTCAGCTCGGTGCGCAGCGTCTCGACCTGCTCGTCGATGTTGATCGCGCGCAGCAGTTCACGCACGCCTTCCGCGCCCATTTCGGCACGGAATTCGTCGCCGTATTCCTCGACCTTGTTGTAGTAATCCTCTTCGGTCATGATCTGCCGCGCCTTCAGCGGCGTCATGCCCGGTTCGATCACCACATAGGCTTCGAAGTACAGCACGCGTTCGATGTCGCGCAGCGTCATGTCGAGCACCATGCCCAGACGCGACGGCAGCGACTTCAGGAACCAGATGTGCGCGACCGGCGAGGCCAGTTCGATGTGGCCCATGCGTTCGCGACGCACCTTCGCCAGCGTCACTTCGACGCCGCACTTCTCGCAGATCACGCCGCGGTGCTTCAGACGCTTGTACTTGCCGCACAGGCACTCGTAGTCCTTGATCGGCCCGAAGATCTTCGCGCAGAAGAGACCATCGCGTTCCGGCTTGAACGTACGGTAGTTGATGGTCTCCGGCTTCTTCACTTCGCCGAACGACCACGAACGGATCTTGTCGGGCGAGGCCAGACCGATCTTGATCGCGTCGAAAACTTCTTCCTGTTGGACTTGCTTGAATAGATCGAGCAGAGCTTTCATTGCTTTCTCTCCGTAGTCCGATTAATTGCGGTCGAGATCGATATCGATACCGAGCGAGCGGATTTCCTTCACGAGCACGTTGAAGGATTCCGGCATGCCTGCATCGATGACGTGGTCGCCCTTGACGAGGTTTTCGTACACCTTCGTCCGGCCGGTCACGTCGTCCGACTTCACCGTCAGCATTTCCTGCAGCACGTAGGACGCGCCGTACGCTTCGAGTGCCCACACTTCCATTTCACCGAAACGCTGGCCACCGAACTGCGCCTTACCACCCAGCGGCTGCTGCGTGACGAGCGAGTACGGGCCGGTCGAACGCGCGTGCATCTTGTCGTCGACCAAGTGGTGCAGCTTCAGGTAGTGCATGTAGCCGAGCGTCACGCGACGTTCGAACATTTCACCCGTGCGGCCGTCGTACAGGCGGACCTGGTTCTTCGACGGGTTCATGCCGAGCTGTTCGGCGATGTCGTCCGGGAACGCGAGGTTGAGCATCTTGCCCATTTCTTCCTCGGTCGCACCGTCGAACACCGGCGTTGCGAACGGCACGCCTTCGCGCAGGTTCTTCGCGAGTTCGAGGATCTCGTCGTCGGTGAAGCTTTCCAGATCTTCCTGGCGGCCCGACTCGTTGTAGATCTTCGTCAGGAACACGCGCAGTTCCTCGATCTTCGCCTGGCGTTGCAGCATTTCGCCGATACGCCAGCCGAGGCCCTTCGCGGCCCAGCCGAGGTGCACTTCCAGAACCTGACCCACGTTCATCCGCGACGGCACGCCGAGCGGGTTCAGCACGACGTCAGCCGGACGGCCGTCGGCCATGTACGGCATGTCTTCGATCGGGACGATCTTCGACACGACACCCTTGTTACCGTGACGGCCCGCCATCTTGTCGCCAGGCTGCAGACGGCGCTTCACCGCGAGGTACACCTTGACCATCTTCAGCACGCCCGGCGGCAGTTCGTCGCCTTGCGTGAGCTTCTTGCGCTTCTCTTCGAACGCGAGATCGAACTGGTGACGCTTTTCCTCGATCGAGTTCTTGATCGCTTCGAGCTGCGCCGCTGCTTCGTCGTCCGCGAGGCGGATGTCGAACCAGTGGTAGTGATCGAGGTCTTCCAGGTAAGCCTGGTCGATCTTCGTGCCCTTCGCTAGCTTCTTCGGACCGCCGTTCGCGACCTTGCCCACGAGCATGCGCGCCAGACGCTGGAACGCGTCGCCTTCCACGATGCGCAGCTGGTCGTTCAGGTCGAGACGGTAACGCTTCAGTTCGTCGTCGATGATCTGTTGCGCACGCTTGTCGCGCTGGATGCCTTCACGCGTGAACACCTGGACGTCGATCACGGTACCGCTCATGCCCGACGGCACGCGCAGCGACGTGTCCTTCACGTCCGAAGCCTTCTCGCCGAAGATCGCGCGCAGCAGCTTCTCTTCCGGCGTCAGCTGGGTCTCGCCCTTCGGCGTGACCTTGCCGACCAGCACGTCGCCTGCTTCGACTTCGGCACCGATGTACACGATGCCCGATTCGTCGAGACGGCCGAGCTGGACTTCCGCCAGGTTCGAGATGTCGCGCGTGATTTCTTCCGGCCCGAGCTTCGTGTCGCGTGCAACGACGTTCAGCTCTTCGATGTGGATCGACGTGTAGCGATCGTCCGCGACCACCTTCTCCGAGATCAGGATCGAATCCTCGAAGTTGTAGCCGTTCCACGGCATGAACGCGATCAGCATGTTCTGGCCGAGCGCGAGCTCGCCCAGGTCCGTCGAGGCGCCGTCGGCCAGCACGTCGCCGCGCGAGACCTTGTCGCCCATCTTCACGATCGGACGCTGGTTGATGTTCGTGTTCTGGTTCGAACGCGTGTACTTGATCAGGTTGTAGATGTCGACACCGACTTCACCCGCGACCGCTTCGTCGTCGTTCACGCGAATCACGATACGGCCTGCGTCGACATAGTCGACGACGCCGCCGCGGAACGCCTGGACCGTCGTACCCGAGTCGACCGCGCAGGTGCGCTCGATGCCCGTCCCGACGACCGGCTTTTCCGGACGCAGACACGGCACGGCCTGACGCTGCATGTTCGAACCCATCAGTGCACGGTTCGCGTCATCGTGCTCGAGGAACGGAATCAGCGATGCCGCCACCGACACGATCTGCGACGGCGCGACGTCCATGTACTGGATACGATCCGGCGTGACCATCATCGTTTCGCCGGCTTCGCGCGACGACACGAGTTCGTCGATCAGCTGGCCGTTCTCGTCGATCGCGGCGTTCGCCTGAGCGATCATGTAGCGGCCTTCCTCGATCGCCGACAGGTAGTCGATCTGGTCGGTCACCTTGCTGTCCACGACCTTGCGGTACGGCGTCTCGAGGAAGCCGTACTCGTTCAGGTGCGCGTACAGTGCGAGCGAGTTGATCAGGCCGATGTTCGGACCTTCCGGCGTTTCGATCGGGCACACGCGGCCGTAGTGGGTCGGGTGCACGTCGCGGACTTCGAAGCCTGCGCGCTCGCGCGTCAGACCGCCCGGGCCCAGTGCGGAAACACGTCGCTTGTGCGTGATTTCCGACAGCGGGTTGGTCTGGTCCATAAACTGCGACAGCTGCGACGAACCGAAGAACTCGCGAATCGCCGACGAAATCGGCTTCGAGTTGATCAGGTCGTGCGGCATCAGGTTTTCGCTTTCGGCCTGGCCGAGGCGTTCCTTGACCGCGCGCTCGACACGCACGAGACCCGCGCGGAACTGGTTTTCCGCCAGTTCGCCGACGCAACGCACGCGACGGTTGCCGAGGTGGTCGATGTCGTCCACTTCGCCCTTGCCGTTGCGCAGCTCGACGAGGATCTTGATCGTCGCGAGGATGTCGTCGTCCTGCAGCGTCATCGGGCCGACGATCTCGTCACGGCCGACGCGGCGGTTGAACTTCATGCGGCCGACCTTCGACAGGTCGTACGCTTCTTCGCTGTAGAACAGGCGGTTGAACAGGGCCTCGACCGCTTCCTCGGTCGGCGGCTCGCCCGGGCGCATCATGCGGTAGATCGCAATGCGCGCGGCCGTCCTGTCGGTCGTTTCGTCGACACGCAGCGTCGACGAGATGTACGGACCTTGATCCAGATCGTTCGTGTAGAGCGTCTGGATGTCCTTGATACCGGCTTCGCGCAGCTTCTCGAGCACGCTTTCCGTGACTTCGTCGTTCGCGCTCGCGATCACTTCGCCGGTGTCGCCGTCGACGACGTTCTTCGCCAGCACGCGGCCGAGCAGATAGTCTTCCGGCACCGAGATGAACTTGGTCTTCGCGGCTTCGAGGTCGCGAATGTGCTTCGCGTTGATCCGCTTGTCCTTCTGGACGATGACCTTGCCGTCGCGATCCGTGATGTCGAAACGCGCGACTTCACCGCGCAGGCGCTCGGGCACGAACTCGAGTTGCGCGCCTTCGTCCATCAGCGTGAAGTTGTCGAACACGAAGAAGTTCGCGAGGATCTGTTCCGGCGTCAGACCGATGGCCTTCAGCAGGATCGTGACCGGCATCTTGCGGCGACGGTCGACGCGGAAGTACAGGATGTCCTTCGGATCGAATTCGAAGTCGAGCCACGAGCCACGGTACGGAATGATCCGTGCCGAGAACAGCAGCTTGCCCGAGCTGTGCGTCTTGCCCTTGTCGTGTTCGAAGAACACGCCCGGCGAACGGTGCAGCTGCGAGACGATGACACGCTCGGTGCCGTTGATGACGAACGAGCCCGTCGGCGTCATGAGCGGAATTTCGCCCATGTACACTTCCTGCTCCTTCACTTCCTTGACGACCGGCTTGTTCGGCGATTCCTTGTCGAGGATGACGAGGCGGACCTTCGCGCGCAGCGCGGAGCAGTACGTCAGGCCACGCTGCTGGCATTCCTTGATGTTGAATGCCGGCGAGGACAGCGCATAGCTCACGAACTCGAGGCGCGCGAAACCGTTGTGCGAAACAATGGGAAATACCGATGTGAACGCGGCCTGCAAACCTTCAGGCTTGCGTTGTGTCGCCGGCACATCGGCTTGCAGAAACGTGCTGAATGATTCAAGCTGAGTAGCCAGCAAGAACGGAACTTGGTGAACGATGGGGCGCTTCGCGAAACTCTTGCGAATGCGCTTCTTCTCGGTGAAGGAATATTGCATACGATCTCCGAATCACGGCGGGTGCTATCGAGGCGGAATACCTGGACGTTTCAAACCCGAGTGTTCACCGACTGAGACCCGATGGCCGTTCGACGGCTTGAACGAGCCGAGAAGCTTGGTGGTTGGCCGCTACCAACCGCTGGCTGACGGCAGCGGATGCCTATGTTGCCCGCTACCCGACCAAACTTGCCTTCTGCAGTCGCTTCAGAAGACAAAGAGAACCGCCAATCGTAAGTGATTCATCACAACGATCAGGCGGTTTTCTTTGGCTTCTGGGGCCGATTATTCGGGCTCCCGAATGAGTGCCAGAATAACGTCCCCACAAAGCACAAAAAGGCCGGCGGTGAAAATACCGCCAGCCTTCGCACAGCGCGCCGAAACTTACTTGACTTCGACCTTCGCGCCAGCTTCTTCCAGCTTCTTCTTGGCTTCTTCAGCAGCAGCCTTGTCGACGCCTTCCTTGACAGCCTTCGGTGCACCGTCAACCAGGTCCTTCGCTTCCTTCAGGCCCAGGCCCGTCAGTTCGCGAACGGCCTTGATGACCGAAACCTTGTTGGCGCCGGCTTCAGCCAGGACGACCGTGAATTCGGTCTTCTCTTCTGCTGCAGCAGCTGCGCCGCCGCCTGCCGGGCCAGCGACTGCCACTGCAGCTGCCGACACGCCAAACTTCTCTTCGAACGCCTTGACCAGTTCGTTCAGTTCCAGAACGGTCATCCCTTCGACTGCTGCCAGGATGTCTTCTTTTGCGATTGCCATTTGAAATACTCCTAAATTGAATTCGGATACAGCCAGCGATCAGTAGCGCTGATGCACGTTCGCTTACGCAGCTTCCGCTTGCTTCTTCTCGGCCAGCGCGGCGAGAGCACGCGCGAAGCCCGAAACAGGCGATTGCATAACGAACAGCAGCTTCGAGAGCAGTTCTTCGCGGCTCGGGATGCTTGCCAGCGCTTGCACGCCAGCCTTGTCCATCACCTTGCCATCGAACGAACCAGCCTTGATGACCAACTTTTCATTGCTCTTGCTGAAGTCGTTGACGACCTTAGCAGCAGCAATTGCATCTTCCGAGATGCCGTAGATCAGCGGACCAGTCATCTGCTCTGCCAGCGGAGCAAAAGGCGTACCTTCGACAGCGCGACGCGCCAGCGTGTTCTTCAACACGCGCAGGTAAACCTGTTGCTCACGCGCTTTCGCGCGCAGCTTGGTCAGATCGCCAACCGCAATTCCACGATACTCAGCCAGCACAACGGTCTGGGCCTTCGCGACTTGCGCGGAAACCTCAGCGACGACGGCTTGCTTGTCTTCTCTATTAAGCGGCACGGTTAGCCTCCAGAAACGATACGTTGGGCACGAAACCTCACGTACCTCGTTCAACAACGGCGTCCGACCTCGTTAGGAGTATTTCCACCTCACGCCGCGAATCGCTTCGCGGCCTGCGGCTTCACCACTGCAAAACTTTTTCGGGTTCGCCATCTGCGTTGGCTTGAATTAAGGGATCACCTGACTGCTGCGCCCCACCAACGGTCTTTGATAACCGGTTGTCCGCCCTGTTGCACGAACAACCGCCCAAAGCCCATGTAGGCCGCTTCGCGAACGAAGCGGCCCGAATACTTGCTTACTGTGCTGCCAGCGTAGCCTGGTCGACACGCACGCCGACGCCCATCGTGCTCGACAGTGCGATCTTGCGCAGGTACACGCCCTTGCTCGTTGCCGGCTTTGCCTTCTGCAGCGCTTCGATCAGCGCCGACAGGTTCGAACGCAGCGCGGTCGGCTCGAACGATGCACGGCCGATGGTCGCGTGGATGATACCGGCCTTGTCGACACGGAATTGCACCTGACCAGCCTTCGCGTTCTTGACGGCGGTTGCGACGTCCGGCGTGACCGTACCGACCTTCGGGTTCGGCATCAGGCCGCGCGGGCCGAGGATCTGGCCGAGCGTACCGACGATACGCATCGTGTCCGGCGAAGCGATCACGATGTCGAAGTCCATCTGGCCAGCCTTGATCTGCTCGGCCAGGTCTTCCATACCGACGATTTCCGCGCCTGCTGCACGAGCCTGCTCGGCCTTTTCGCCTTGCGCGAACACGGCAACGCGAACCGACTTGCCCGTACCTGCCGGCAGAACGACCGAACCACGAACGACCTGGTCCGACTTCTTCGCATCGATGCCGAGCTGGACTGCGACGTCGATCGACTCGTCGAACTTCGCGCTCGCGCATTCCTTCACGAGGCTCAGTGCGTCTTCGATCGCGTACAGCTTCTGACGGTCGACCTTGGCGGCAAATGCCTGACGGCGCTTGGAGATCTTAGCCATTTACACGCCCTCCACAGTGATACCCATCGAGCGTGCGCTACCAGCGATGGTGCGAACGGCTGCGTCCAGATCAGCTGCCGTAAGGTCCGGCATCTTGGTCTTCGCGATTTCTTCGGCTTGAGCGCGCGTGATCGAACCGACCTTGTCGGTGTGCGGCTTGCTCGAGCCCTTGTCCACCTTCGCCGCCTTCTTGATCAGGACGGTCGCCGGCGGCGTCTTCATCACGAACGTGAAGCTCTTGTCAGCGAATGCCGTGATGACCACCGGCACCGGCAGACCCGGCTCCATGCCTTGAGTCTGCGCGTTGAACGCCTTGCAGAACTCCATGATGTTCAGGCCGCGCTGGCCCAGTGCCGGACCAACCGGCGGCGACGGGTTGGCTTTACCTGCAGGGATCTGCAGCTTGATAAAGCCGATAATCTTCTTTGCCATTTCAAACCTCATTGGAACGCCGGAGAAGGCGTTCGGTGAGTGATAACGCGCTTTCGCCGCTGGCTACTGACGCTCCTCAACGGCCATGACGCGGGCCGTAAGCGCGAAGGTGGGCAGCCGAGGCTGCCCACCGAATCGGGATCAAACTTTTTCGACCTGACCGAACTCGAGCTCGACCGGGGTGGAGCGGCCAAAGATGGTGACCGACACACGCACGCGCGATTTCTCGTAGTTGACTTCTTCGACGGTGCCGTTGAAGTCCGTGAACGGGCCTTCCTTGACACGCACCATCTCGCCGACTTCGAACAGGGTCTTCGGGCGCGGTTTTTCGACGCCTTCCTGCATCTGCGACATGATCTTCTCGACTTCCTTCGGGGAAATCGGGGTCGGGCGGTTACGTGCACCGCCGACGAAGCCGGTGACCTTCGCGGTGTTCTTCACGAGGTGCCACGTTTCGTCCGTCATTTCCATTTCCACCAGCACGTAGCCGGGGAAGAAACGACGCTCGGTCACAGCCTTGTGGCCGCCTTTGACTTCGACCACTTCTTCGGTCGGGACCAGGATCTGACCGAATTTATCCTGCATGCCAGCACGTTCGATGCGCTCCTGAAGCGCACGTTGCACGCTCTTCTCCATACCGGAGTAGGCGTGCACGACGTACCAACGTTTTCCGCTCGGGGATGCCGGAGTATCGCTCATATCATTTCCAACCCAGAATCGCCGAGAAAATCACCCATTCGATCGATTTGTCACTCAACCAGAGGAAAATCGCCATCACGAGCACGAAACCGAACACGACGAGTGTGGTTTGCGTTGCCTCCTTGCGGGTGGGCCATACGACCTTCCGGACTTCCTTGTACGAATCCTTGGCAAACGCGATGAGACTCTTGCCAGGGGCGGACATCAGCCCGACGGCCACGCCGGCGATGATACCTACCGCCAACGCGGCACCGCGGACATACCACTGCTGATTGGCCAGCCAGAAGAAGCCCACGAATCCGGCCAAGACCAACAATACGCCCAGGGCCAGCATCAGCTTATCGCCGGAGGTATTTACAGTTTCGACGGATGGATTCGCCATAACACCTTAAAACAAATGCCACGTAGGATACGTGGCGTTTTTTTGGCAGGGGCAGAGGGAATCGAACCCCCAACCTTCGGTTTTGGAGACCGACGCTCTGCCAGTTGAGCTATACCCCTAAACCATGTTGGGGCCGGCCGCTGCCAGCCCCAAAACTGTCGATCAACGAATAACTGGCTTACTCGATGATCTTGGCGACGACGCCGGCGCCGACGGTACGGCCGCCTTCGCGAATCGCGAAGCGCAGACCTTCTTCCATCGCGATCGGAGCGATCAGCTTCACCGTGATCGACACGTTGTCGCCCGGCATCACCATTTCCTTGTCCTTCGGCAGCTCGATCGAGCCCGTCACGTCCGTCGTACGGAAGTAGAACTGCGGACGGTAGTTGTTGAAGAACGGCGTGTGACGGCCGCCTTCGTCCTTGCTCAGCACGTACACTTCAGCCGTGAAGTGCGTGTGCGGCGTGATCGAACCCGGCTTCGCCAGAACCTGGCCGCGCTCCACGTCTTCACGCTTCGTGCCGCGCAGCAGGATACCGACGTTGTCGCCTGCCTGACCCTGGTCCAGCAGCTTGCGGAACATTTCAACGCCCGTGCAGGTCGTCTTCACCGTCGGCTTGATACCGACGATTTCGATTTCCTCGCCGACCTTCACGATGCCGCGCTCCACACGACCCGTCACCACCGTACCACGACCCGAGATCGAGAACACGTCTTCCACCGGCATCAGGAACGCGCCGTCAACTGCACGCTCCGGCGTCGGGATGTACGTGTCCAGCGCGTCGGCCAGGCTCATGATCGCCACTTCGCCCAGCTCGCCCGTGTCGCCTTCCAGCGCCAGCTTCGCCGAACCCTTCACGATCGGCGTGTCGTCGCCCGGGAAGTCGTACTTCGACAGGAGCTCGCGAACTTCCATCTCGACCAGCTCGAGCAGTTCCGCGTCGTCCACCATGTCGCACTTGTTCAGGAACACGATGATGTACGGAACGCCAACCTGACGGGCCAGCAGGATGTGCTCGCGCGTTTGCGGCATCGGGCCGTCTGCTGCCGAGCAAACCAGGATCGCGCCGTCCATCTGCGCTGCGCCCGTGATCATGTTCTTCACATAGTCAGCGTGGCCCGGGCAGTCGACGTGAGCGTAGTGGCGGTTAGCCGTTTCGTACTCGACGTGTGCCGTATTGATCGTGATGCCGCGCGCCTTTTCTTCCGGTGCCGCGTCGATCTGGTCGTATGCCTTCGCTTCGCCGCCGAACTTCTTCGTCAGAACCGTCGTGATCGCTGCCGTCAGCGTCGTCTTGCCGTGGTCAACGTGACCAATCGTACCAACGTTCACGTGCGGCTTGGTCCGCTCAAATTTACCCTTGGCCATTTTCGACTCCCAAAAGGAATTTCACAGGTTGCGCCGCGCGCAAACAAGACACTGACTTTTAACTGCTGGTGCCCATGGGCAGGATCGAACTGCCGACCTCTCCCTTACCAAGGGAGTGCTCTACCACTGAGCCACATGGGCGCTACGCTTCAACTTAGCGGTCTGGAGCGGGTGAAGGGAATCGAACCCTCGTCGTAAGCTTGGAAGGCTTCTGCTCTACCATTGAGCTACACCCGCACGGGCCACTAACGATTCCTTGCCGCTCACTGCGCTGATATCTTGGTGGAGGAGGTTGGATTCGAACCAACGTAGGCGTAAGCCAACAGATTTACAGTCTGCCCCCTTTAGCCACTCGGGCACCCCTCCGTAGAGAACTGACGATTATGGGGGTGCATCGCACTCCTGTCAAGCACATCCGGAAGATTATTTTCATTCTCTTCCCGACTTCCGCTTCCCGCCGATCCCCGCCCTCGCCCGGCTAAGGCAAGCGCGAGATGTTGCCGATCGGCGCCACATCTTCGTCAGACTCCGCCTTCAACGCCGATCTGCATCTGCGCTGAAAACGAAAGACCGCCATCATACGACCTCTTTCGCACAATGCCAAGCGGGTAGGCACAAATTTTCCGCAACTTTCGTGCCGGGCCGGTTTGGCGAGCTGGCTGGCGGTTGCTCGCAGGAGGTTCGGTGGTGCTTCGGCCCTACAAGAGGCGCTGCAGGCGGTACCGCAGCTCGATCCGGGCGCCGCGTGCGGGCAAGGCTTTCGCCCTCCCTGGCAATTGCGGTGGGCGGAGCTCCATCAACGAATTTGATCACTGCTGCGTTCAACGGCTTCCCCGGTAGGCACGATAAGCAGTTGGGATCCGGGGGTACGCCAAGGATTCGCTGCGATAAGCCGACCAGATACCGACATTGGGCAGCTTGCACGACGGAACGAAGCGGCGCCGAGCCGCAGAAGACTCGAAGCGGCGGCAGCAAGGTTATGGAGAGCCTGGCCTGGCTGCACGTCGCCGCCAAGTAACGACTCCAAGCACATCGAGGCATGCGGAAGCACCGGATTCATCCTGCGGGACGTCGGCAGGCCATCGCGACGATTCTTCGGTTGGACCGCTTGCCAGCCTACGTGCACCCGCCCCACGCATCCAGGCAACGAGCGTTGGCTTCAACAGTTGATAGGCCACAAGCGCTGAGCATGCCTCTTACGCTCCGCGGTGACGCGTCAGCCAAGGCTTGCTGTCGGATCTTCCAATCGACGTCGAACGGCGCGCTACCGGAGCCGTGGCATGTGCAGCCTCAACCCCGAAGAACGTCGTTACGGAGCAAGCGGGCGCATGGAGGTTTGTAGCGGAGCAAGGAGGGCAACTCGAGACGGCGCTCCCTTCGTCCAGCTGATACGAATGTCCGCCGGATTCGCCCTTCGCTCGGGTCGCTTCTTGCCGCGACTCAAGCGTGGGCGTGTTGCTAGACTCTTTCAAGGCAAGTACGGCGAGTTGGATCGAAAACGGCGCGTGATAGCAATATCGCGCCTCTCTAGCGCAGTTCGGTCGCGCGAATTCATGTCACGAGGAACCGGGAGCGGTGACATCCTTTCCGCCCTTGCCAACAACGCGGGGAAGACACATCGAGCGCAAGGCACATTCCGCTGCCACACGATATATATCGATCTTCGCAGAAGATAGGATCAATACACCGGTTGACCTGCCCCCGGTTTTAGTCCGAACTGCAGTTAGAGTCCGAGGTTAAAAACTGCTGTTTTGCATCGTGCGCCCGAGCGAACTGCGCAGGCGTCAGATAGCCGAGCGAACTATGAGGCCGCTCGGT